>CAIQPR010000016.1 GCA_903873775.1 uncultured Actinomycetes bacterium | reverse complement strand
CTCCCCAGTCGCGAACTACCCCTCCGGCCCGGCAAGGATTTCCCGTCTGCGCACTTGTAGAGAGAGGTGTCCTCACGCCAAGGGCGCGAGTCCGGTGACGAGTGTGGTGAGGACGGCGTGCGCCTTTCGGCGTTCAGCGTGCGTGTCTTGTGAAAGTGCCACCGCTAAGCCCGCTTCATCGAGAGCGGCAAGAAGCATGCGAGCGGTCAGAGGTATTTCAAGGACAGGCGAAATTTGTCCGAGCGACGACATCGCCTGGAGCGCCATCTGGATCAGGCCAAGAAAGTACTTTTCTTCGGTCTGCTTCCATCTTTTCCACCCCAGCGCCACTGGCGCTTCCTCTAGCGCAATGCGGGCAAATCCGGGTGTGCAGCACTCCTCAAGAAACGCGTCCATGCCCGTGAGGAGTGCGTGACGCGGGTCGTCAAGACCTTCAACCTTCTCCAATATGGTGGACACCAACCTGTCCTCAACCGCAATGTACGCGGCTTCGAAGAGCGCCGACTTGTCAGCGAAGTGGTGGTACACCGCACCCTTGGTGACGCGTGCACGAACCGCGATGGCGTCGATGTTGGCCCCGAGATACCCCTCGGTCGCAAAGAGGGCAATCGCGGCGTCGATGATCGCGGTGCGAGTGACCTCGGCGTACTCTTCGCGGCGACTCTTGACAGTCATTAACCTTGATCATATAGTGACATACTATGAGTATCCAAAAGAACATAAGTATGGAACGTTCGATAGTGTCCACTCCCAGCTTTGGCGACATCGCGTTCTCGGAGGAAGGCACAGGCCCGGCGGCGCTGTTTATCCATGGAATCTTCCTGAATGCCGACCTTTGGGCCCATCAAGTGACCGCGCTAGCCGGTCTTCGACGTTGCATTGCTGTGGACCTGCTGGCTCACGGGATGAGTCCGTGTCCCTCGGGCCACCTCACGATTGGGGTTCAGGCGCAGATGGTCGTTGAATTTCTCGATGCGTTGGACCTAGAGCAGGTTGACGTGGTGGGAAACGACACGGGTGGGGCAATTTGCCAGATCCTCGCGGCGACCTATCCCGACCGGATTCGATCAATGACCCTCACGAATAGTGACGTCCACGACAATTTCCCTCCCGAAGCGTTTCTACCGGTTAAGGATCTCGCCACGCAAGGCTTTTTGGCGGAGGGCCTGTCTGCCCTGGCCGGTGATCCGGCGGGGATCCGTGGGGCTCTCGCAACAAGTTTCGAAGAAGTCGACGCTATTGCGGATGAAACGTTGCTCGGGTTCTTCAAGACTTTCGCCAACGTCGAGAATGCAACAGCCTTGCAGGACTACATCGCCGGAATGGAACCTAGTGAGACCGTGGCGATCGAGCAATCGTTGTCAGCGTTTGCGGCGCCCACGCTCATCGTGTGGGCAACCGACGACGTGTTCTTTCCCGTGAAGTGGGCAGATTGGCTGGAATCTACGATTCCGGGAGTGATTCGCAGCGTTCGCGTGGAAGGCGCTCGACTCTTCTTTCCGCTCGAACGTCCCGAAGCCCTCGTGGACGAACTTCGACAATTTTGGAGTGCGCTGCAGTAGGGAGCTCCTCGTTCCGGCGGAATAGACGAAGACCCCTGTCACCACGCAAGATCCAGCGCGAGACTTGGCGATTTTTGCAAACACCTCCGGCATGGACGGTTCGTCTCTCGATACTCAGAAACAAAAGAGATGGACGTGTTGGAGATTGGATGTCGGCTGGATCACTATGAATGACGTCAACGACGCGTTGGCATCCCGTGACTTGGCCACGACCGCCGCGCGCACAAGATTCGGCACCAAATGCAACTAATCGCGGACGCGCGTGCGGGATATCCACAAAATGTCAACTGATGTTTCGTACACTTTTTGCATGCAAACAACTGTCCTCGCAGCCGCCCGTAAATTCGCCGCAATTGCTGTTGCGTCCGTGACGCTTACTTCGGCGTTCTCGCTGATCAGCGTCGTCGCTTCGTCCGAGGTGGCGTCAGCAACTGACGCCGTGCCTACGTGCACTCTCTACTGGACAGGAGCGGTGAATTCTGCGTGGGAAAACGCGGGAAATTGGTCGCTCACCAACAACGGACCAACGGCGAGTCGCGTGCCAACTATCAGCGATGAGCTGTGCTTTTCGACGAGTCCTGGTACTGCGTCGGTGACCCTTTCGTCGTCGTCCACGATTGCCGGTATCCAGTGGCCAGTTGTGGGACGGGTGACCCCTCACCTCACGGTGAATTGGAACGGGGCCTTGGAGATCACGAGCGACTCGTCAGCCGTCATCGCGAACTTGAGCGACAGTGCCACGATCACGGTCGACCGATATGCGCTCTTGTCTGTGACAACCCTGACGACGTCGGGTGTGCCAGTTTTTTCCGGCCCTGGCGGCATCCAGGTGTCTTCGGGTGGAACCGCCACGTTGGCGGGATCGTCGCCCACACTGACCAACCGCGTCAGTTTTGACAACTACGGCACCACGTCATTGACTGCTCAGACTTCGATCTTCTTGTCCGACGGTGCTGTTCTAGAAAATGACGGGACGTTCAACCTCGCCACGGGCACGGACCTGTGTGACGTCGACCTCACCGGTTCCTATTTTGTAAACGACGCCACTGGCGTCGTCAACGTGAATGCCACGACGGCGAACGTGACGGTGCACGTGCCAACGACAAACTCCGGAACGATCAATGTCCTCGCGGGCGGACTAACGCTGTTTCAAGAGGTCCTCAACACGGGGACATTCAATATTGGTGACCACACGCTGACGGTGACCGGCTCCTACCGTGGCACGGCGCGCTCCGTGGCGAATGTGACCTTGGACGCGTCGGGATCTGGTGTGTTCAATGGAGGCGTCGGTGCACACCTCGCGGGCGAGACGAACGTGACCGTGGCTCCCAGCTTCACCTTCTCGGGAACGAGCACGACGGTCAACGTTGTCACGGTGATCGCGGGTATGAACACCTGCTTCGGTGGGCGAGTGCAGAACGTGTCCTACGTCGTCGTTACCGGCGCGCGCCACTTCACCACGAGCAACACCACCGCGGGAACAAAGGTGACGTTGACGAAGTAGGGAAGCTCGTCGCGTCTGCGCCCACCGTTAATTGCTGCGGAAGTAGTGCAGATAGAGGGCTCCCCATAGAAGCACGACACCCACGTTGGCCATGAGCCGTGGCCAGGCGTCGTGTCGAAAGACCGCGACGTCGAGACCGACGATGACCGCGATCATGGCGAAGAGAACAACGCCAATTTGCCGGCTCACGTCGGTGGCACTGCGCAGAGTATCGGTGTCATCACTGGTTTTCTTGGACGTGCTCAGAAAGTCGCATGAGGGACGCCATGAGTCGATCCTTGGTGGTGGCACGTGCGCGGGTGTAACGAGACTCGTCAAAAATATTGGTCCAATCGTACACGTGCGTGGTGAGAGTCGCGTTGGGGTCAATGGGCGCGAGCGTGAATCGCCACACGTGGCCCACGGGCATCTGGCCGGGCTCGGCGGGCATCCACGCGATGACCTGTGACTCCACAAATTCGACAACATGATTTTCGCGTACGGAGCCTCCGGTCAAGGTGGTGGAGAAGATGTCACCCACCCGCTGCACGCGTTGTCCGGTAGAAGAAAATTTCAGGTTGTCATTGCCATCCCACAATGGGTGGCGTGAGGGATCGGCGAGCGCCGCGAAAACGATGTCCGCACTGGCCGGAATCGCGAGGGATGCGGGAACAACCCGCTCGTCGTGGTCGGTCATGACGAAAGTTTGGCACGACGAGACTGTGACGACCCCGCCGTGCTGTCGAGACACCACCCGACGAGATCTGAGCTGATTCCCGACGGGCGACGAGATTCGGATCCGCGCGCGTATCGCCGCTCTCTGCGCATTTGGCCGATTGCTATCTTTCGTGAGTGAGCTCACCCCACGTATCGCCAACACCGGACGGATCGCTGACGCCCGACATGCCTTCCACGTGGCCGCCGCACGCCCCTCGGTCCTTCCATGTCTTGGCGAAGCCCTCGGGCGCCATCTGCAATCTTGATTGCACGTATTGCTTCTTTCTTTCCAAAGAGCTGCTCTATCCCGGTGATCGTTTCCGTATGGCGGATGATTTGCTGCGGACTTACATCCGACAACTTCTGGAGAGTCACCGCGGCGGGGACGTCGTCATTGCCTTCCAAGGTGGCGAGCCCACCTTGATGGGTGTCGACTTCTTCGAAAGAGCAGTGGCGTACGCTCGAGAACTGGCACGGCCCGATCAAACGCTGCAGTTCACGTTGCAGACCAACGCAGTCTTGATCAACGATAAGTGGGCGTCATTCCTTCGGCGGCACGACTTCCTCGTTGGGGTCTCGATCGATGGGCCCCGAGAGATGCACGACGCGTATCGCGTGGACAAGCAAGGACGAGGAACGTTCGACCGCGTCATGGCGGGACTCGAACATCTGCAGAGCCACGGCGTCGACGTCAACGTCTTGTGCACCGTGAATGCGGCGAATCAGGATCATCCTTTGGAGGTGTACCGCTTCTTTCGTGATGAACTGCGTCTGAATTTCATGCAATTCATTCCGATTGTGGAACGAGCGACCTCGGACACGCTGACGATTGCGAATCGCGGGTGGGGTGACGGTAATCGGTCCCGACCGCTGTACGTCAATCACGGCTCGTCGGTGACGGATCGCAGCGTCGGTTCAGCGCAGTGGGGGGAATTCCTGTCAACCATTTTTCGCGAATGGGTGCGTCGGGACGTTGGAGATGTCTTCGTCACGCATTTCGAAGCGGCGCTCGCGTCATGGCTCGGTGTGCCGCCCGCGATGTGCATTTTCCAAGAAACGTGCGGAACGGCGCTCGCGCTCGAACACAACGGTGATCTGTACTCCTGTGACCACTACGTAGAGCCTGACTTCAAGTTGGGAAACATCCGCGAGACCCACATGGTCGACCTGGTCGCCTCGCCGCAACAGGTGGCCTTTGGTCGTGCGAAGCGGGACTCCTTGCCGCGACAGTGCCGCGAGTGCGACGTCCGCTTTGCGTGTCAGGGCGAATGCCCACGCAATCGTTTTCTCGCCACGGAGGACGGTGAGCCGGGTCTCAACTACTTGTGCGCGGGCTACCTTCGGTATTTCCACGATATTGACCGAGAGATGTCGATGATGGCCTCGCTCTTGCGGGCGGGACGCGACGCGCCCGACATCATGGACGTGCTCGAAGCCGACGAGCGCGAGCGGTTTCGGGGCGTTGGGCGAAATGACCCGTGTCCGTGCGGAAGTTCTCAGAAGTTCAAGATGTGTCACGGGCGGCTTCGCGTCACGTCGTAGGGTCTCGTCTCTTCACTCCGCTCGGCAGTAGCCTCTGCACAGCGCTCCGCATCCAGCCCTGCGCCCGATAAGGGAGAGCCATGGCTGACAAGTCACCGAAGAGTCACAACGACAAGAAGGTCGGAAAGACGCTCAAAGAGAAGCGTCTTGACAAGCAGACCAAGAAGGGTCAGAAGTCCGGTTTGTTGCCGGACTCAAAGTAGAGCGACGACTCGGAGCATTCTCGTACTAGTCGTCCGAGGCTGCTCCGAGTTGCCTCTGCAACTCGCTCACGAGACTGACCGCGTCGGCACTCGACGTTCGCGTGCCAAAGACGTACCAATCGGGACGTTGTAAGACGACGCGCACCCCGTGCTCCTGCATCCAGTAGTGGTACACCCCGTCGTCATCTCGCACGTCACCACCAGGACCCATCTCCACGATGCCGCTACCGATGGAGATGAACCAGTCGTCGAGATCCTTCGGTAGCGATACGGGAGTGTCGTCAATGTTGATGAGGCGCCAACCGACGCTGAGAACGTTGTCGAAGAGTCCCGACTCCATTCCCAATGTGATGGTGCCTTGCACAAAGAGCTCGCCGGCGCCCGGTGAAGAGGTTTCGAGAAGTCCGGCCTCGAGACCGAGCGGCGCGGGTGGTGGCGTCAGTGCGCCGTCCGCCGCGAGGGGCACGAGTGACGCGTCGCGCGCGGCCGCCTCGTCGGCGTCCAGTACACAAATAATCTTGCCGAGCTCCATAGCGAGTCCGATGACGGTGGCCACGTGGGGCAGCCGCTCCTGCTGGTAGGTGTCGAGCAGCTCCGAGTTCTCACCGTGCGTAAAGACTTGGTCGAGTTTCCACGCGAGATTCGCGGCGTCGTGGAGGCCGGCGCACAATCCCTGTCCCGCGAAGGGCGGCGTCTGATGCGCCGCGTCCCCGGCAAGGAACACCCGACCTTTGCGCCAGGTAGTGGCCCAACGCGCTTGAAAGCGGTATCCCGCGTGACGCACCAAACGGGCATTCGCGGGCGTTACGTCCCATGCGCGGAGCAATTCCCACGCCGCGTGATCGTCGTCAAGTGCCTCCAACGTTTCGCCCGGCAGGCACATGAATTCCCAGCGTCGTCGTCCCGGTCCCCCGGAGACCACCGTGGTCGGTCGACGAGGGTCGCACACTTGAAGATTCGTGGGCTGGAAGCGTCGACGAGAGGTCATCTCGACGTCGACGACCAACCAGTCAAAGAAGTAGCCGTGGTCGTCCATCTCAATATCCATGAGATCCCGCACCGTGCTGTTGGCGCCATCGCAACCGACGACGTACTGAGCGCTGAGGGTGGTGGTGAACGGCGCGGATCCGGTCTCGCCGGATCGGGTGATGGTGACGTCAACACCGTCATCATCCTGTTCGATTTCAATGACCTCCGCACCGCGCACCAACGAAATGATGGGGTGATCAATGACCAGCTGGTTGAGGTGCTCCTCGAGGTCGGGTTGGTGGAACATGTTGGCGTACGGCCATCCGGAAGGGCCGCGACCCTCGGTGCCGAATCGCAAGAGGGTGTCGCCGGTGCCGTTCTGCCACTCGTAGACGTCTCCCGGTTCGGAGATCTGGCCGAGGACGTCACCGAGGCGACACGCTTGGAGAATGCGTGCGGTCTCATCATCGAAATGGACGGCTCGTGGTAATGCGTAGGGCTGGGCGAACTTTTCGATCACCGCGACCGTCCAGCCGTGGCGAGCAATCAGAAGTGCGGTGGCCGCCCCCACGGGGCCGCCACCCACAACAATGACGTCGAAGGGCGGGACGTTATGACCGAAAGAGGCCGCGTCCTCAGCACTAGTGAACATGTCGTACACCCCCAAAATGCGCGTCGTCGACAGTGGACTGACGTGGTCGCTCAGAACTTTAGAGCGCACGGCGGGTGTGTCAGTGAGAGGCGTGCTCCGTCACTTCTCGGGGGCGACGCTGTGCGATCCAGTATCGCGTCTGCATGGGCAATGTCACCGTGCCATCTGGGTTTGTGTGGCGTCGTGCAATCTCGCGCACCGTGTGCAGGATCGAGGTGCGCGTCTCCGGCGTTGCCGTGATCACGCCGGAGTAGGTGCCGAACAGACCCGCAATGTCATCGACCGTGCGATGCCACGACCACTCAACGCGTCCTTCTTTGATCAGCCGAAAGTCGTGACCACTCGTGACGAGCGACGGTGCGGGCGTGTTGTCGCTGGACGGGGACAGCTCGCCGCTCGGCTCTCGGTGGCGGAATAGATCCGCCACCCAATCAATCTGCTGATCGGCCCCGTTCCAGCCCGCGACGAGTCGTCCATTGTCACGCACCACCCGGGCACACTCACTGAGCGTGCGCTCCACGTCGAACCAGTGCCACGAGGACATCGCGAGGATCGCATCAACGGACGCGTCGTCGATCGGAAGGTGTTCCGCGACGCCGTCTCGCACGTCAAGCGTGGGGCTACGGCGGGTCAGAACCCGCCGCATGTCCGGATCGGGTTCTACCGCGATCACCTCGATCCCACCCGCGAGCAATGTTCGAGTGGCGAGACCGGTCCCGGCCGCAATCTCAAGGACGCGCATACCGGGTGCGAAACCAATGGCCGAAAGGAACGATGCGGGCACTGCCGGGCGATAGGCGTCGTAGTTGGCAGCAACGGACCCGAAGGAAAGCGCCCGCACGGGGTCGGGAGCATCGGCGGCCCCCGACGAACTCACAGTGTCCCGCGAGGGTTCCGAGGTTTCGTGGGTGCCAAGTAAATCAGTGAGTTATAGGTCACGAGGGCGATCGCGATGTGCATCCACACGAGGACGAAAACTGCTTTGCCGGGTTGGCCCTGGTGCCAAATGTAGAGATCGGGGAGCAAGAGTACAAGTGTGACCGCGATGGCGAGGCGGAAAAACAGCCATCGAGGGGCTGAGGAGATTCTGGTCACGATGGGCCACCCCGCGCACGCGATAAGGACGCCAATAATCGTCAATTTCGCGTAGTCGGCGAATTGGAAGTGCGCGTACCCCTTGGTGGAGGGGAACAGCGCCACACCAAGCCTCGCCAAGAGGTAGTCCGCGAGAAGTGATCCCACAATGGCGACGATCGTCGCGACCAGGAGTTGTCCCATGAGAGGTTGCCGGTGGCGAGGGCTGAAGTCAACTTTGAACAGCTTTAACAGCTGATCGAAAGATGTCGGCATAGGTACTCGATTCTCTGGTCCGGCAACCCCCTAATTCTATGCCAGAGAATTCCGGACGCCGGACGACGAGCCCGTCCGACGATGACAAAGGACTCGTCACGCAGAGTTCACGGCGCATGGTGTGTACGACCTAGGTCACCAGTGTTAGCGTTCCGGCCGAGGGATTCCTTGGCTTACAGAAACCGGCGCTTTCGTTTGTCGATGGTCGTATTCGCGATCTCGACCATGGTAAGCGTGGCCTCCTACGCCCTAACACCACCCGCGTCCTTTGCCGCAACGGGCTACCCGGGGCCGGACGCCCTCCCGGGAGTGCCGACTTACGGAAATGCGCTCGGCACCATCCCGGTCGGCCACTCGTCGCATCTGACCTATGTCTGTGGCTTTGACGCGCCGAACGCGACCAACCACTCACCGAAGTACGCCGTCGCCACCATCGACGGCAAGGTCGCCGCACTCATTCCCATTTCTACCCAGTACGGATGTGCGGCCTTCTACGTCTCGGTCTCGAATACGGACGGTCACGGGCACCATGCACCCGCAGGATATTCGTACGTGTCGGTCAATGGGGGACCATGGATTTTGGTGAAGGACGGCCAGAACTGGGTCCTCATCACCGGCATCAAGCACTACCACCACGTCGGTGCGTACTTCGGCTTCTACATCCCCGTTCCGACCCCGCCCACCACGAGCACCACGTCGACCACGACGCCGAATACAACGACGCCCACCACCGCTCCGCCGACAACGATTCCGGGACAGACCACCACCACGCAGCTCAAGCCGCCGCCAACGACGTCCCCGAATTTCCACACGACGACATCTCGCTACAACGCCGGCTCGACATCCACGAGGCCGACGGTGCCCGGCAGCACACCCGGATCTGTTGGCGGGTCCATTAATCAGGTCGTGACGGTCGTCGCGGTCGTGGTGGCCGCCGGCGCGGCCGGAACGGCTGTCGGCAGCACGCTGGGTGGACTGCCCGAAGCGCTCGCGGAGGAATACGCGACCGAAATTCCGCCGGGTGGTGGACTGCCGTACACCCTCTTCCCGACCGGCGGTGTGGGCGTCGTGGATGATGTCGCTGACGCCGTTGCGGGCGGCCTCGTCGTGGATGGCGACACGCCGCCCGGTGGTGGCGAGCCGCTGGGTGGCAGCACGCCGGGTGGTTCTGACTTCATTGGCGACGGCGACGGCGTCGAAGTCATTGTGGGCGACGACGACGCGCAACCTGGTGGCGGCGCGCCGGCGGGCGTTCTCACTTCATTGTCGGGCGGGGTCGATGAAATCGATCCGGAGGATGAGTTCGCGGAAGGGGGTGAGTGAGAATGGCGATCATTGAATCGATGGAACCAGGGCGAGGTGCTCCGCTAGCGGAGGACGACAACGCGCGATCGGGACTCCACGAACCTGTGCGGCGACCTTTTGGACGTAAGGCCGTGGACGCCATGACCGTGGCTGTCGGTAATCGACTGCACGCGATTTCTCCCGCCTTCGGAAACGCCTATAACGACGGAGGCCGACTCCGCGTACTTCTCGGCAACGCCTACTTCGTGTGGCTCGCTGCCGCCGCATTCCTCGGCGGTTGGGCAGTGCAAAACACCCACGGACTCGCCGTGCCGCCAGTGCTGTGGCTCACGCTATTGATCATGGTCATTGGTATTTGGGACGCGTTTGCCGGTCTCGTGGCCACGTTGGTGTATTCGCTCGGCGTGATTTTCTCGGGGCACCTCTTTTCCTCACACCTAGTGACGGGACCCGCCGGCACCCAGGGCATGCTCTACGCGTTTACGGGTCTGCTCAGCATGGCGTTCTTGTGGTTCCTTGGCCCACAGTTGCCGCGACGCCTGCGGCTACTCGGTTTCAATGCCATCAAGGACCGCGTGCAGCGGCGCTACATCATTCTCGGAGACTTCTTCGTCGTCACCCTGTTGAGCATCTTGATTCTGGGGTCGCTGCCCGTTTTTCTGCCCAGTTTCACGGGAGCGGCAAAGCAGGACTTGACGCAAGTCGTCATGCAAAACCATCTGACGCTCGTCAAGATCGTGGTGGGGATTGCGACGGCCCTGAGGGTCATCTACGAGACGTTTATTCACGCCACTTTCAAGGCCCTGCCACTCTCAACGGGTAAGACGAGAGGCGCCGTCGGGCGCTGGTTCGTGCGTATTTCGTCGGCCCTCATCGCCCTCGCGCTCATTTGGGAAATCTTGGGAACCGTCTGGCAGTGGCCGGTGGTCTGGCTCGTGTTCGTGAGCTTGGACGTGTTCTCGGCCGTGGGTGAGCGTTTCCTTCGACCCAGCTCGGTCTGGCGATTCGTCCCTCGCAACCTGTTCCGCATTGTCACCCTGCTGCTGTTCGAGCAGTACATGGTCCGCGTACTGAACGGTCAGTACGTGTCGGGGGCGGAGCTTCTTGGATGGTTGGCTCTTTGTCTCGCGGGCGCCATCGCGCTGTACGCGTTCTTTGACGGCGTCGACGACGTCGAAGCTGGGGACACGAAGGCGACGTGGTGGACGCGTTTGCTGGGCATCATTGTGGTGATCCTGCTCTTCGTGCTCTCTCAGGACCTTGTCTCGGTGGCCTCTACGCCGTACGCCAATCCGACGGGTGTCTCGATCGCCAGTAACGGCGTGTTGTTCATCGCGGACTCCGGCAATAACCGAGTCATTGAAGTAACGCCTGACGGTGGCCGTGCGACCGTGGGCTCGGGCTTGTCGAACCCGGGTGGCGTGGCTGCAGATCCGCAGAGCACGTCCTTTGTCTACGTCGCCGACACCAATAACAATCGCGTCCTGAAGATCGAAACCACTCCCGTGGAGGCCTTGGCCCTGTCCCACGGCGTGGTCAAGATTGGAAATGCCGATGCCGCAACTCTCCAAACGCCTGTCGGCGGCGGGTACAAGCGCCCCACGAGCCTGGCTGTTAACGCCGACGGCGTGGTTTTCGTCGCCGACACCGGCAACAACCGTATCGAGGAAATCACCGCGAGCGGAAAGCAGTTCACGTTCGCGTCTGGTCTTTCCTCGCCTCTCGCGGTGACGACGGACCCGTTCGGTCACGTCTTTGTCGCCAACACGGGTGCTGGCGACGTTCTGGAGTACACGATGGGCAAGGACGGTCGAGCGACGGGGCACACGACGTACGCCTCGGGCCTGTCGAGTCCGTCGGGTGTGGCTGCCGACGCCAATCAAGACGTCTTTGTGTCGAACACCGGCAAGAACGAGGTCTACGAGTACACCGCTGATCGGCAGCGTCACACGTTGGCGGGTTCGTTCCACACGCCGCGCGGCTTGGGCGTGGACGGGGCGGGACACCTGTACGTTGCTGACGCGGGAAGCGGAGGCGTGATTCTCGCCGCCCCGCTGTACGCATCCTCGTCCGAGAAATACGGTCCGACGAGTCCGGCTGTCGCGATGACCCTCGCACACGACGGCTCGTCCTACGTCGTCACCCAGTCGGGCGAGATCCAGCACGTGACGGCCCACGGCACCACGACGTTGGTGTCGGGGCTCAACAACAGCGAAGGCATCGCGATGTCGGCGTTGAACCGTCTCTACGTGTCGCAAGCCGGGACGGGTGAAATCGATCAGGTGCTGTCCGACGGCTCGTTGAAGTTGCTGGCGAACGGCCTGCCCGGCGTCTCTGCTCTGACGCCTGATCCCTACGGCGGCCTCTTTGCGCTCGTGCCTTCAAGCGGAGAGCTCGTCGCCATCGACGCGCAAGGTCGAGTGCGTGTCATGGTGCGCAACTTGACGAACGCCGTGTCCCTCGTTCAGGACGCGTATGACTATCTTGACGTGACGATTTCGTCGACGAAGTCCGGCGGCGGGGAAGTCGTGCGGTACATCCCGGGCGCCAAGCCGGTCGTCCTCGCGAGCGGACTGAAGAATCCGACGTCAATCAGCGCGGACGGCCTCGGTGACGTGTTCTTTATTGAGCACGGCGCTCGTCGCGTGTGGGAGATCCGTGGTTATCTCGGAACGCAGATTGTCTTTGAGGGGACATCGAAGGCGACGGACCCCGTGGCGTTGTCGGCGGACCGTTCGGGCAACGTGATCATCATGCCGGCCGCCCCGCACGCGGTCGTGCGCCTGCAGTCGTCGACGACACAAACCTCGATCTAGTTCGTCGCGGGCTCTGCGGCCGCTAGGTCCTTGACTTGTTGTTCGGCGTCAGCAAGAAACTCGTCACCATGACCGTGAAAGCGGGCGAGGCCCAAGTTGAGGCAAAAATCAACGAAAGCTGCCGCCTCCCCGCCGTAGCGGAACATGACGTTGTTGACACGACCACTGAGACCAATCGTGCACACGCCGTCGGGCGTGTGGTGCAGAGACACGATCTTGTCGTAGCGACACTCCTTGGTGTGTTGTGCGCCCACGAACACGATTCTCTGGTCAGTGATGTACAGCGGTCCATGATCGACCGCCGTCGGCGTCAGTGCGCCGGGAACATAGTGCCCTTTCGTGCGACCAACGCGGTAGCGAACGGACCGTCCCGCAACTGTCCCGATGGGGATCGAAACGCCCTGCGATCCCGCGACGTAGTGGCCGCCCTGGCGATGTTCCTCTATGAGTCCCGCCTGGCCCACGGTGCCAATGAGGGCTTCCCCTGCGTGCAGCAGGAGGTCGCCGGGGTCTTTCAGCGAGCCCACGTTGCGAGCGAGTTCGACAACCCGCTGCGCGGACGCTAACTCTTCCGCCCACGCGTCATGTCGAGTCGACGCCTCGTGCGCCGCACGTCGCTGCTTAAACTTTTCGAACATCGTCGCCTCCGTCCGCGCCCAGCGTAGGCCAGGCTCTAACGTGGGTGACAGCCTCAAGGAGAGACCATGACCAATCGCCACATTGTGCTCGCCGAACGCCCGTCGGGCCTCGTGAATGCAACGACTACTCGACTCGAGTCGGGGGATCGTCCCACGTGCGGAGAGAACGAAGCTCTGATCAAAGTCGGCATGCTGTCGATTGACCCCACAATCCGCACGTGGATGAACGACGCGCCGGGCTATTTGCCTCCGATTCAGATCGGCGAAGTCATTCGCGGAAGCGGAGCCGGCGTGGTTGTCGAATCACGTTCGCCTCGCTACAGCGTCGGTGACATCGTCTACGGGATGACCGGGTGGCAGGAGTGGGTCCTCGCCACGGAAGAGAACAAGTTCTCTGTGGTCCCCTCGGGCATGGGCCTCGACCTCGCGACAGTGATGAATGTTCTTGGTGTGACGGGCCTCACAGCGTTTTTCGGACTCCTGGACGTCGGTGGTCTCAAGGAAGGCGACGTCGTTGTCGTTTCCGGTGCAGCGGGCGCCACCGGGTCGGTGGTGGGTCAAATTGCCAAGGCCCGTGGCGCCAAGAAGGTTGTCGGCATTGCGGGAGGCCCGGAGAAGTGTGCCGAGGTCGTCGAAAAGTACGGATTCGATGAGTGCCTGGACTACCGCGAGCCGCATCTGGGTCGTCGCTTGCGGGCGGCGTGCCCCAATGGTGTGGACTTGTATTTCGACAACGTCGGCGGAGAGATTCTGGACGACGTCCTGCTGAACTTGGCGATGAGGGGACGCGTGGTGCTCTGTGGCGCGATCTCGCAGTACAACGAGTCTGACGACCGCTCCGGCATCAAGGGGCACGCCATGCTCATCATGCGACGCGGGCGCATGGAGGGCTTCATCATCCTCGACTACGCGCACCGATTTGCGGAGGCGCAGATGGAACTGGCGGGCATGGTGCTCTCGGGTGCGTTGCAGCACCAGGAGCATTTGGTTCCGGGCTTGGAGAACGCGCCCGATGCGTTGAACCTTCTTTTCTCCGGAGGAAATCACGGAAAGACGCTCGTCGTCGTCGACGATACCGTCACGCTGTCCTAGGCCTCCAGATGACGGGCCGGGCGCGACGCATTGATGCTGCCACGCTGTCCCTCGTTCTCATCGCTCTCGCAGCGGGCTACGGCCAATTTGGTGCCGTCGCGTCGCTCGACGAAGTCGCGCACCACTTTGGTCACGCGCCGCAGGGTGCGACCTTTGTGGGCGTCGTGGGCCTATCCGGCAGCGTTCTCGGCATTGGGCTCGCCATCTTGCGTCTCTCCTCGCTCGCCGCACTTCCCATGACGTCGCTCGCGGACCGCTGGGGCCGTACCAAGGTGTTGCGGCGAGTCACCATCGCGGGACTGGTCCTGACAGCCTGTGCGGCGGGTAGCCCTTCGTACTGGTCGTTCGTGGCGTTCTTTGCCGTAGCGCGTCCGCTGCTGTCGGCGTCGCAGACGCTGGTACAGGTCCTCACGGTCGAAATTTCGTCGCCACACGTGCGCGTGTATCGCCTCGCGTGGATCGCCGCGGGAGCCGGGGTGGGCGCCGGCACCTCGGCCATTTTGCACGGGCTGATTCCGGGAGCCAATGCGTTTCGGTGGCTCTTTGCCTCAGCTCTCATTCCTGCACTGTGCGTGCAGCCGCTGCTGTCCAAGGTGCGCGAGCCCGCGGTCGACGAACGTTCACTCGACGCGGCGCCCGCGCACTTGGGATCCATTCCCCGCGCCTACCGCCGCACGATGTTGATCGTTGCGATGATCACCGTGGTGGTCGGAGTAATTACCGGCCCCGCCAATGGTTTTGCCTTCGTGTACGGCGAAGGCGTGCTGAAGATTTCGCGTCACGTTGTCGCCTTGGTGGTGCTCTTGAGTGCACTGACCGGCCTCGCGGGCCTCTTCACCGGACGGTGGTTGGCGGATGCCTTGGGACGACGCTGGACCGTCGCCATTGGCACGATTGCTACCGCGCTCACCAGTACGCTCGCCTACAGCGGGGGGCGCTCGAGCTTCATTGTGGGCTACATGGTGGGCGTCTTTGCGGCCGCCCTCCTCGCACCGGCGGCGAGCGCGATCACCAACGAGCTGTTCCCGCACGCGACGCGCGCCACGGCGGCGGGATGGGTGGTCGTCGCGGGGGTCGTCGGTGCCGTGCTCGGACTCCTGATCTTTGGCGTCGTGGGGGACGTGGCGCACACGACGGTGACCGTCAACTCGCTGCGGGTACCCGCGTTGGTGACCTTTCTGCCGACGCTGCCGCTGTTGCTCCTGCTGCGCCTCCTGCCCGAGACGCGCGGGCGAATAATTGACTAAGCGTCGTTGAGGTGGAGATCGGCGACCAGAGCGCGATGATCGCTCGTGCCATTGAACGACCTCGCGTTGTCCACGATCCAGTCCCCGCGCAGCAAGAGGTGATCGATTTGCGAATGTGGGCGCCAGGCCGGCCACGTCTTGCGGCGAACTCCCGAACGCCAACCGGGTAGCACGGTGCGCAGCAGTGGGCGCCAGCAATTGAAGTCGCCACCGATGACGGTGGGCAACTCGTCGCTGAGAGCCGTGACGTGTGCGGCTACTTCGCGGTATTGACGGAGCGAACCGTGGCTGAGGTGGGCGCCGTGGAGCGCCACCGCGTAGAACTCGCGGTCTTCGTCGCGCAATTTTGCGACGATGAGGGCGCGTCGCACCTTGTCTCGAGGCAGTTGCGTTAAGGGTTCGATGCGCAACGAGAGAATCGGACGGTTCGTGAGTAAAGCGACGCCCCAGGACCCATTCTCCAGACCCTGAACCTTTTGCCGGCGTTCGGCTTGGCGCGGCTTGAGCTCTCGATACCCCTCAAAGAACAGACCCTCTTCCCCGTGCAGCAACGCGAGCGGGTGCTGCCATCCGCGGCCTCCCGGTTGGGCCGTGACCCGTTCACCTTCGCCGAGAGACACGTAGTCACCCTGCAGGTTGAGCTTGTCGCGAATGATCGCAAACTGATCGAGGGTGTCACCGCGCCAGAGTTCTTGCACGAAGACGAGATCGGGCCGTAGATCGATGAGTTCATCGAGAGCGCCGGTGACCCGTCCGTATCCGTCGACGCCGGCGTGAATGTTGAATGTCACGGTGCGCACTGAGTCACCCTAGATGGTGTTGGTGTCTCCGATGTGGCAATCTCTATTGCGTGACTTCCACGGGAACGACTTTCGGACATCGTTTGTGGTGGGTCGACGCGTTCATCGGAGACCAGGCGCGTGGCAACCCCGCCGTCGTGGTATTGCTCGAGCGCCCCATGACCGACAGCGAATTGCAACAGATCGCCTTTGAGCTTGGTGTCTCTGAAACCGCCTTCGTGCGACGTGTGGGTGACCAGTGGTCGCTGCGGTGGTTTACGCCGACTGTGGAGACCGATTTGTGCGGTCACGCGACGCTGGCCACTCTTCACGTACTGCTGACGGAACTCGGGGTCCCCGAGGGCGAATTCCGATTCCAAACCCGCTCAGGAATGCTCACGGGACGCCGCTTGCGCGAAGGATTGTTGGGTGTCGACCTGCCCCGTTCGTACCTTGAGCCCCTGGATGCGGGCATTCTGAACGGCGCTCTCGGCGACGTGGGGGAGGTCTACCAAGCGGGTAGCCAAAGCGCGCTGTGCGTGGTATCGGACTACGACGCGCTCTGCGGACTCGTCGTGGACCCCATGAGCCTGTTTCTCGTGCCGGCGTCGATCGTGATTGCGGCGTGCGACGGTGGGCCCGGCGCCGACGCCTCCATTCGCGTGTTCGCTCCGCGACTGGGACTCGCGGAGGACCCCGTTACCGGTTCTGCCATGTGTGCGGTGGCGCCGTGGTGGGCCGAGCGCACGGGATCGCCCGTCGTGTCGGTTCGCCAAGCGTCGGCCCGCGGTGGCGTGATGCACGCCCGACTTTTTGAGCGCAACGTGGAAGTTGCGGGCCACGCACGGACCTTCTTCGGTGGCGATCTTCGCGCATGACCGCCGACATAGGACCCGGTCGCCATACGCGCGTTCGTCGGTTGCCGGAAAAGGCGAGGTACGACGAGGCGACCATCTTTTCAATTCTTGATGCTGCTCCGTATTGCCACGTCGCCACGGTGGTGGACGGGCGCGCGCTCGCGCTGCCGACACTGCACATGCGTCACGGCCGCACGCTCTATCTTCACGGAAGCCAGTCAAACGCGGTGTTGCGCTCCGTCCTCGACAGCGGACACGCCAGTGTGACGGCGACGATCTACGACGGTCTGCGTGTGGCTCGTTCGGGTTTTGAGTCCTCGGCCTCCTATCGCTCCGCCGTGATCTTCGGACCCGCCCGCGAGGTGGCTCGCGACGAGGCCGCCCCACTGCTCGCAGACTTCGTCGACGCGGTGATCCCTGGTCGTGGGAGTGAAGTCCGTCCGATGACCGCACGAGAGACGCGCCTCACGTTGGTCGTCGCCGTGGAGATCGCCGAAGCATCGGCCAAGATTTCCGCCGGACCCACCGACGATGACGAGGACGATCGGAATCTCGCGATCTGGAGCGGCGTCGTACCGGCGCGACTCGTGTACGAAACGCCGGTGCCCTCCGTTGATGGCGCGATGGAGCACGTGGAGATTCCTGTTCCGCCGTCCGTACGCGCGCTGTTGCCGGGTGGTGACAGTGAAACGGTGCGCCGCGTGGTGGCGCAGGTAACGGACATCGTCCCCATCAATCATCGCGAGGCCGTATCGCGTCAGTCGCTTCTCGATCGTGCCCGTTGGGGCGACGACCCGTTTGCGGAGAGCGGCTCTCCCTGGCACATCACGGCCTCCGCCTTTGTGATTTCACCCCGTGGCGTCATCTTGCACAAACACCGGATCCTGGGCATCTGGGTGCAACCGGGTGGTCACGTCGATCCCGGGGAAGAACCGGAAACTGCCGCCCAACGCGAGACACTCGAAGAGACGGGGCTCGTAACGCGTCCGTGGGGTTCGGGCTCGGTTTTTCACGTGGACGTTCACGCGGGACCCCGGGGACACACGCACTTCGATGTGCGGTACATCCTCTGGAATGATGGCGACGACCCTCGTCCGGGGCCGGGAGAGAGCGAAGAGGTGGCGTGGTTTGATTTTGCGTCCGCGGTCGAGCGCGCGGAACCGGCATTGCGACCCGCACTCGAGGCTCTTGCCCGTAGGGTGACGACGGCGGAACGTGGGACACTAGATACGTGAGCGACCTAGACACCCTTCGAGCATTAATGGACGCGGATCGCTGGGTCGACCGCGTGACGTCCCAGCGCGACCACCTGCCGGAATCGGCTGAATTACAGAAGATCGAAGATGAATTGCGCGCCTTGGCGTCTCGATCACACGCGCTGGAGGCCGAACGAAAGCCGACGCGAGACCGTTTCAACGAGGCCGCCGATACGGCGTCCACTCTGCGACAACGGCGAAATGATCTCGAAATCCGGCTCAACGCCGCGTCCGCCAATCCGCGAGAACTCGTTGCGATGCAGAGCGAGCTCGCTCACTTGAACGAGAAGTTGAGCAAAGCGGAGGACCGTGAGGTGGAATTACTTCTCGAGTTGGAGCCGCTCGATGAGGTCGCCCACGAGATTTCCACCGCGGCGCAGCCGCTGGTGCAGCGTCGCCACGAATTGCAAGCAGCCATCGCCGAATTGACGGCGACGCTCAACGACGAACTCGAACACTTGCGTCAGTCCCGCGACGAGGCGGCCTCGCGGGTGCCCGAGGAGTTACGACGCCGCTACGACCAAGCGCTGCGGCGGTCGGGCGTGTCGGGAGCGGCGCTCCTCGACGGCGGCAAGTGTGACGGATGTCGCGTCTCCCTGTCGCCGCTCGATCAGGACCGATGGAAGGCGGAGCCCAACGGGTTCTTGCCGTGCCCTCACTGCGGACGACTCCTCCTGCCGTGTTAATTCTGATTCGCCACGGTCAGAGCACCGCGAATGCCGAAGGTCTGTTGGTTGGCCGTCTCGATGTGCCACTCACGGAGATGGGGCGAGCCCAGGCCTCGGCGCTTGACGGCGCGCTGGTCGGGGTAGAGGACGTGCTGAGTTCACCGCTGCTGCGCGCTCGCGACACGGCCGCCCTCGCGGTGCCGAACCTGTCGGCCGGCGAGGAACCCGCGTTTATTGAGCAGGACTTCGGCCTGTACGACGGCCACAAGGACGCCGACGTCCCTCGCGACGAGTGGCGCGCGTTCCAGGAGTCACACACGCACCGCTTTGGTGGCGGTGAATCGCTGGCGGACGTCGACGAGAGGGTGCACGCCCGGCTCGAAGAATGGCGCCAAGACGCTGACCACCTCATTCACGATCCGCACCGACACCTCGTGGTCGTGTCTCACGTCTCG
>CAIQPR010000015.1 GCA_903873775.1 uncultured Actinomycetes bacterium | reverse complement strand
CTAGACACGTCCTTGTGAACACGTTTCGGCTTCGCGTCGCCTCGGCCATTGGTCCCTGGGTCGTCGAAGGCGATGACGACGGACTCACCGCAATTCACCTACCGAATGATCGAGTCCGCGCCAGCACCGGCACTCCGCCCGCCGCGGTAGCGGAGGCGGCCCGTCAACTCACGGAGTATTTCGACGGCTCGCGCCAGAGCTTTGACGTGGACCTCCATCTGACCGGCACCGCGTTTCAACAAGAGGTGTGGCTCGCTCTCGCCGCGATTCCGTTCGGTCAGGTGCGCACCTACGGTGACATCGCGGCGACATTGGGCCGTCCCCATGCCTACCGCGCGGTGGGGAACGCCAACGGGAAGAATCCGTGGCCGATCATCGTGCCATGCCACCGGGTCGTAGGTGCCGGAACGATCGGTGGCTACGCCGGTGGTCTCGACGTGAAGGAATTCCTCCTCGCCCTCGAAGGTGTCACGAGGGTCGACATCGCCAAAACCGCCACGTCACGCTGAGACGTGCCCGCGCACCACGCGATCCGCGGCGCGGCGACCACTCACGAGAGCGCCCTGCACGGACGGCGTTTCGGTCCAGTCCCCCGCGACAACGACTCCCTCAATGTCGATGTCGCGCCGCAGAGCGAGAGGTGAGCGCAGATCGGGCAAGGCGCCCGGGACATCGCTCCGCGCAATAAGTCGCAGGTCCGAGGACGTCAGAGCGAAGAGCCGCGCGACGTCGTCACGCACGCGGGTGTCCTCTAGGTGTCGGAGCGTGAGTGCACTCGCCGCGATCACCGACGAGTTACTCGGCGCGTAGGCCGGAGCGGCGGCGGTGATCTCGAGGGCGTTGACCAGGCGTCGTCCGTCGAGGTCGAGACGCAGTCGCGCCGGACCACCGAGGCGGGGTGCAGCGAACCACCAGGTACTGACGCCATTGGACGCGGGAACCGACAGTCGGGGCAAAAGCAGGCTGGCGTTCGCCGCGTCCGTGGCCACGATCACGTGATCGGCGCACAGTACGCCCCGGGACGTGTCGACGTGGTGGCGATCGACCTTGGTCACGCGTGTGCCCAATCGCAGCTCGACGTTCGCGAGTGATGACGCCATGGTGTCGGGAAGACACGACGCGCCGGTGAGTGGCACGGCGGCCTGCCCGCGCACGAAACTGCGCAGAACGAGTTGAGAGAATCTCCACGACGTCGCGAGATCGTCGCGCAGGAGCACGCCACTCAAAAAGGGCCGCCACAGGTCCTCGATCGCACGGCGCGAGAACCCGAGAGACGAGAGGGCCGCCTCCGTGGAGCGATCGGTTGATGCGTCATTGCCGTCCACGCGTCGCCCGCTCACGCCCAGAAGGAGCCGCGCCGCACGCACGAGGTCCATGGGTGTTCCCGGCCACGCTCGCATCGTCGAGAACAAGTCGCCGGGGTGCTGTCGCGGGTCGGCGAGGACGTGGTCGCGCCCCCCTTCGCGCATGATGACGGCTCTTTCAAAGGGGCGGAGTCGCAGCGCAGAGAGGTCGACCGCTCGCGACAATTCGGGGTAGGAGGTATTCAATAATTGAAATCCCCTATCGATGATGAATCCGTCGACGAGATCACTACGAACTCGTCCCCCCACGCGATCTGCGGCGTCCACGAGAATGACGTGGCGACCGGCCGCGCCGAGCACCTGCGCCGCGCGAAGACCGGCGAGTCCCGCACCCACGATGAGTACGTCGGCGTCACCCGTCACGAGGCGGTTTCCGTTCGGGCCATCTTGGCGTCCTCGTCCGACGGCACCTGCAGGCGCCAGAAACTCGGCGCAGGCTTGTTGTAGGCCTTCACGTACCAGACGCGATAGCCGCGTCGAATGGCCCGCCAGGCCATGCGGTAGAGCACGAGAGCCGCGGGCACTTCGACGACGATGGCCTCGAGCAGGGACTGGCGTACGTCACCACTGCGAGCGGTCGTGACGTCGAACCACGCATCAATGAGGAACATCGTCGCTCCGGAGATGGCGAAGAACGAGAACACCATGCGGCGGTAGTACGCCGACCACAGCAGACACACGAGCACGACGATCTGCGCGGCGTCGAGACCGACCCACGCGAGTCTCCAGTGTTCTGCGACGTAGGTGCGCGGAAGCTCCAACTCGAGAAAGATGGTCCACGCGATTAGACACGAAGTGCCAATGACGAGCGTGGTGAGAAAGACGGGTCGGGTGACGGGCCGCAGGTGGTGCGTCTCTTCGGTGCGATCCACCGCTACGACGCACCCCCGGCCTGAGCCTCGGCCATCGCGACCACACCGTCTTCAAAAGCGCGTAACTGTTCCGGTGAGAGAACCTCGAGGTACACCGCCATTTGCGACGTGGTCATGTGCTCCGCGCGCGCCATGGTGTCGGTCAAGTCCTCGGTCGCCACTGGAGCGTCATCATCGCTGTACCCGTGCATCTTGAAGATCATCTCGTTCGTGGAGAAGCACGCCGCCGCGGCGCTCAGTTCAACGGCCTTGACGGAATCAATGTGCACGCCGCCGCGTAGTTCGCGCAGAAGGATGGTGGCGAGGTACGCCGCACGCACCGCGGAGGTCGGGACCGGCGCTTGGCGGTACCCGTCAAAAAGGGCGTACCGACCGCCGGGCACGGCGTCGATGACGAGGCGGGCGGCGTCGGCGTAGGCGCGGAGAGTTGCCTCGGGCACATTCTGGAAGGTGCGCTCGGCGTACTGGTAGGCGGCCTCCAAGTGCGCGGGAGCGATCTCGAGGGGATTGGCCTTCGTCTTCGCCTTGGTCCACAGAAGTTCAATCGCGTTGTCGTGAAAGAAGAAGAACGCCTCCGCGACGTCCGCGTGGTCCACGTCACCGAGAACGCCGCCGCGGCCCAAGCCGTAGAACTGGAACACGTTGAGACCGAGAGATTCGGCCATCTCCTTGGTCTCGGGCACGAAGTAATAGGACATGCCGAGAAGCTGAATCGGCGCGGCAACATTTGATTCGACGAGGTATGTGGTCACGCTCGCAGAATAGAGGCTGTCCTTCCCTCATGCCATCGCGCTAGATATCGTGGGTGAGCGCCTCGGCGAACTATGGATACCTCCGCACTCACCCCGTGGCGCCAAGCCGTCGATGTTGCGTCGCGATCTCTCGCACGCGGGGCCACCCAACGCGGGCGTCACGCTCTGCGCACGATCACGCGACGCGACCACGACGAATCGGGCATTGGCTGGCGCGTGGTCAACCTTGATCTACACGGTCGTCGATTCCGCTATCGCGTCACGGACAATGACGACGCCCACGGACCCGACGGTCCTGGTACGGCCCCGATCTGGGCCATCAATATCCACGGATACTTCGCCGGGGGCTCCATGTACGCCCGGGAATCGCTCTGTCTCGCCGAGCGCCTGGGGTGGCGCGTCGTCAACCCGTCGTTGCCGGGATTTGGCGGGTCGGACCCACTCGAGTGGAGCGAGATCTCCATTCGTGCATTGAGCGACCACATCGACATCGTCCGCCAAGAACTCGGCATCGAACGCTTCGTACTCCTCGGACACTCGATGGGTGGCGCGGTGGCCGTGGAGTATGCGGCCCGACACCATCACGACATCATCGCTCTCATCTACCGCGACGGTGTCGCCACTCCGCAGTGGCAGGAGCGGCACGGTTTGCCCGCTCGACTGGTGGGCACCGTTCTTCCGGACGTCGCCCCGATGGTCGATCTGGCGTCGGCGATTGCGCTCGATACACCCGACCTCTTGATCGGCCACATGTTCACCACCGTGCGGGCACTCATCCCGGACCTCTCGAGCAACTTCAAGACCGTGGCCCAGTCCGCGCCGATTGCGACCATGTTGATGAATCTTGACCTCACTCCGAGCGTGACCCGGGTGGCACGCGACGGTGTGCCGATCTACGCGGCGTGGGGCTGCTTCGACCGGGTTGTGACCTCGGCCGCGGCCGCGGCCTTCGAAGAGGCTGCGGGCGTCTCGGTCCAGTGGGTGCCCGGAGGGCATTCGTGGATGCTGGCGCGTCCGAGCGGCATGAGTGACCTTCTCACGCATGTGCCGTCCGGTGAGGCGTTTCTCGACGTCATCACCACCCGGTGGCGTGGCACCGAGCTGCCCGCGCTGCGGCGCGTCGTCTGAGCGACCAGTTATTCCTGTACGTAGAGGTTGCCGTTCGCTTCCGTGATGGTGAGAGCGGTGAGGCCGCTCTGCGCGGGACCTTGGACGACCTCTCCCGTCGATGGCTGAAACTGCGATCCGTGGCAACCGCACACGATGAGATCCATGCTCGGTTGATATCCCACAGGACACCCCGCGTGGGGACACGTGGCGTCATAGGCGACAAACTTCCCGTCGGTGGTGTGAATTACGAGCCCCGGGTCACCGTTGGTGGACAAGGTGAAACTCGCCGATGAATTCACCGCCACCGCCGACGCGGGACCGAGGTTGACCCCCGGCGGCACCGTCGTCGTGGTCTCACCCGCCATCGTCGTTGTCGTGTGCGGCGACGTCGTGGTCGTCACTTCGGTGAGTTGCGTCGTTCCCGTCGTCTTCGAGGACGACACTCGACCGGCCCCGACGGCCGCGCCGGCAATCACCACGCCCGCACCGGTCGCAATGCCGGCCGACGTCGCGGTCAACATCACCGCGCGTCGACTCACGCGCTCGGCCGTCTCGATTGTTTCGCTATTGCGGGCCGCCGGGTTCAGAGTGCCTTCAAGGAAAGGGCATCCCCCCGGGATGCACGCATGATCGGTGCGGGCCGAACAGTGTCCGTCCTGGTAGGCACCACAGACCGTTCTGACGGTCGCGAACGTTACCGGCACCACCGAGGGGTCGCCCTCGCCCGCCTCTTCGTGTGCGCGACGCGCAATCCACCCGTCAAGTGACAGGCGGCCGCCGGGAGCGATGACGAGGGGCATCCAGGCAAAGAAGAAGACAATGTCCGCTCCCGTGAAATACGGCGTCGAGTGGAAGGACACCGTCAAGAACAACGTGGAACTCAGCACCACGCCACCGAGGGCGGCCGTGCGTGACAGAAGTCCCACCAACGTGCCGAGCCCAATGGCCACTTCACTCAACGCGATGATGGCGCCGAAGGCCACGGCGCCACCCTGGAGATGGTGCAGGAGAGACCCGAGGGGACTTGTCGCGACTGATCCCGCGAACTGGGCCTGAATCGACGAGGACGAAGAGGCGTCGAAAAAGTGCGGATTCGACAATTTTTGGATGCCCGCGTAGAGGAACGTCACGCCGAGGAACAACCGCAGCGGAAGTAGGGCCCACTCGCTGAGAGCACTCGCGCGCGCGGGGCGACGCACGAGGTCAGCCACGGGCGTGTGTGTCGGGGAGGGAGCAGCCATGAGTCCTTCTTTTCGAGTCGCACAACAAACGGCGCACTCCATGCTGCCACGAACGGCCACAATGGTCAGATGCTCATTGCGTCCCTGCTCTCGGGAATCATCAGCCAGATTGAGAAGCTATCGCCGACGCTCGTCTATTTGGTCGTCTTCGGTCTGGTGTTCGGCGAAGCGGCCGTCTTCATAGGTTTCATCTTTCCGGGCGAAACTGCGGTACTGGTGGCCGGTGCCATCGCGAGCCAGCACCACGTCAACATCGTGGTGCTGTGCGCCATCGTGGTCGTGGCCGCCATTCTGGGTGACAGCGTCGGCTACCTCGTGGGCAAGAAGTGGGGTCACCACCTCTTCACCCTGCCGCTCCTTCGGTCACGTCGTGTCGCCCTCGAGCGAGCACTCGAGAATCTCGAACGGCGAGGCCCCGTGTATGTCTTCATCGGACGCTTTACGGCCTTCCTCCGCGCTGTCATGCCGGGTCTCGCGGGAATGAGCAAGATGCGCTACTCGTCATTCTTCATGGCGAATGCCGCGGGTGGCCTCGTGTGGGGCGTCGGCTTTACGCTCCTCGGTTTTTTTGCGGGGAAGGCGCTAACGACCGTCGAGCACTACGCCAGCATTGGTGCGGGTGCGCTGCTCGTCCTCGTGATCGCTGTCGTCGCGTGGCGGCACGTCGTGAACAAGAAGAAAGAGGCGGCGCAAGAAGCCGAGTGGCTCCGCACCCACCCCGAGTTCACACCCGACGCCGACTAGCGCAGCGCGTCACGGACGTCGTCCGACACGTCCACGTACCATCCGTCTCCTCGCGCCACCACGAGTCCTCGCGAACCCGCGGCCACGCCGGTGCCCGCAACCAGCGACGAAATGTGAATCTGCTCGACGCCCTTCACCGAATTGAGCGCGGTCGACAACGCCGTCCCGGGCGACACCACCGGAATCTCGCGAAACGACGTGCAAACACGACCGCGCCACGCGGGCAGTGCGGCCACGTCGTCGACAATCGCGGCGATCGACGTCGCAGCGGCGCGGGCGTCCTCGTTGGCGCGTCGGCGCCACGGGGGTCGAGTACCCGCAACATATCCCCCGTGTGCCAGCCCCTCAGGGTCGGCCACGACCACAAGATTGTCGACGAGGTCACCCAGTCGCTCGGCCACTCGCTCGGCGTGTCGCACGACCCGCTCTCGGGTCCACGGCATCAGCCACGCTTCGGGACCGAGCCACGCGGGCCAGGCGTCGCGCACAAGCAGCGCACTACGAAAGAGGCCCTGGGCCGCAGCGGCACGGAGCGCGTCGGCGTAGACGGCGTAGGCCGCCTCGTCGATGTCGTCCGCGCGGGGTTCGAGCCTCGCCCACTCGAGGGTCAGGGAAATACCGTCCAGACCCAATTCCTGCACGAACGGCAGGACCTCTGCAAAATGTTGAAACAACGGCACCGCGGGCGTTGGCGCAGCGACCTGACCGAGATGAACCGCCGCGGCGAAGACAGTTGTCGGAAGTCCGGGTCCGTCGAACCCGCCCTCGACGCTGTACCCGTCGAGGGTCACGAGTCGACGTGGGCGAGGGGTCACGTTGCCAGTTTCGCACGCGCCCCGTAGCGAGATCTTCAACTATGTTCTCGTCGAGTGCTCGAGGGGGCACACGAGGAGATGTCATGGCTGACGAACTGATCATTGAGCGACGTGGACACATCGAACTGTTGACGATCAACCGCCCCGAGGCGCGCAACGCGATGAACCGCGCGGCCGCCCTCGCGCTGAGCGACGCGCTCGACGCCGCCGAAAGCGACGACGACGTCTGGGTCGTGGTGCTGACCGGAGCGGGCGACAAGGCGTTCTCGGCCGGTATGGACCTCAAGGCCTTCGCCACCGGCGAATTCCCCATTACGGAAAAGGGCTTCGGCGGGTTGACCCAACGTGATTTCCCGAAGCCGCTCATCGCCGCCGTCAACGGCTCCGCTCTGGCGGGCGGATTTGAATTGATGCTCGCCTGCGACATGGTGGTGGCCGCCGACCACGCCAAGTTCGGCATTCCCGAAGCGGCCCGTGGACTCGTCGCGGGTGCGGGTGGCCTCATTCGACTCCCGAAGCGCGTGCCCATCGCCATTGCGTACGAGCTCGCACTCACCGCCGACCCGATTGACGCGACGCGCGCCTACGAACTGGGTCTGGTCAACCAGGTTGTTCCCGGCGCGGACGTTCTGACGGCCGCTATTGCCCTCGCCGAACGTATTGCGAAAAACGCGCCGTTGGCCGTGCGCACGTCGAAGTCCATTATGAAGCAGGCCGCCGAATTGTCCGAGGCGGAGTCGTGGCCGATCAACAATGACGCCTTCGGCATGATTGGCCGCTCGGCGGACGCCATGGAGGGTGCCATCGCCTTCGCCGAAAAGCGCACGCCGAACTGGCAGGGTAAGTAGTGATCGCCACCGACGCTCTTGCGTCCGGGGTCGATACCCTCCGCCTGTCGCTGCACATCTTGGCGGCGTGCGTGTGGATTGGTGGCCAGATTGTGGTCGCCGGACTCCTGCCCACCGTGCGGGGATTCGGCGATGACGCGCCCCGAAAGATTGCCCGCGCATTCGCACGCCTCAGCTGGCCCGCTTTCGTCGTTCTGATCGCCACCGGCATCTGGAACGTCGCCGCTCTCAAGAATGGCGACGGGAGCCACTCGTGGGCGGCGGTCATGGGTGCGAAATACATGGTCGTGTTGCTCTCCGGAGCGCTCGTCATCGTCCACACGGTCGCGAAGAGTCCCAAGGTGAAAGGAGCGAGTGCGGGCATCGCCCTGCTCGCATCCCTCGCCGCCATGGTGCTCGGTGTCGTCCTCGCCGGCTGAGCCTCCACGGCGCATCCACGAGCACTACTGTTAGTTACAGCACTTCTAGAAAGGGGAGAAGGCGATGTTCGCAGAGATTTTTAGTGTCGATGGCATCATCGTGGTGGCGGTAGTTGCGGTCCTCCTGTTTGGGGGCGCGGCGATCCCCAAGTTCGCCCGCAACCTCGGTTCAGCGAAGACGGAATTCGAAAAGGGTCTGAAGACGGGCAAGGCCGACGCGGAGGCCAAGGCGGCCGCAGAAGCCGAAGCCAAGCCTGACGCCAACGCGTAGACACGACGCCTCTTTGAGGCTCCACATATTCGCAACGATGCCCACCTGGGTCTCGCGCACCACGCCGGTCGCGACCTCTAGGTGGGCATCGTTGCGTGTAGAGGTCGACGCGTGTGGTGGGTTTTCCGCGACCCACGAGGTCGCGTGGACGCCACTTCCCCTATCTCGCTAGGAGAAACTCCACGGTCGCGTGCACCGTCGTCGTTCAGTTGTTCCTAAAAAATGACTAAGGTTTCGTGCGTGGATTCGACGCCCCAACCCCCCAAGGGCGCGAAGGTTCGCACATCGTCGTTTCGACGCGTGCGCGGCCTTATCGCGCTCCCCGTGGCCGCCCTCATTTTGTCCGGTTGTACGGTGCCGTCTTTCGGCGCCTACGAGTCGGACACGACGACCGGTCGCTCGACCTATCACCTCTGGCAAGGCTTCACCATTGCGGCCATCATCGTTGGTGGACTCACTCTGGGCCTCATTCTCTGGGCGGTCTTTCGTTACCGCCGCAAGAGTGCCGACGCCATCCCGAAGCAGACGCAGTACCACCTGCCGCTCGAGTGGTTCTACACGATTGTCCCCATTCTGATTGTCTTCGGCCTCTTTGCCGCCACCGTGGTGGTGGAGAACAAGGTGACTGCAGAACCGAAAGCGGACGTCACCATCGACGTGAACGCCGTGCAGTGGGGGTGGACCTTCCAGTACCCCGGCACGCACGCCCTGATCACCGGACAGACCACGCAGGCTCCGATGTTCGAAATGCCGGCCGGCGCGAATGTTCACTTTGAACTGACGGCGACGGACGTGGTGCACGGCTTCTACTTGCGGAACTTCAACTTCTCGCGCCTCGCCATTCCCGGCATTACGAACCAGTGGACTTTCCACGCCATCAACACCGGTGAGTACTTCGGACAGTGCACGGAACTGTGCGGCCTGTACCACTCGATCATGTACTTCCGCGTCAAGGTGGTCACCATGGCGCAGTACAAGGCGTGGATTGCCTCGTTCAACACCCCCGAGGGTGCCCGCGCCGCTGAAGCCGCCGCCCTGGCAACCAAGCAGCAGCTGGACTCCATCATTCCGACCCACCCGACCACGAACCACGGAGTCAACTAATGACTGACGTTCACGAACACGTTGCCGTCGTCCACGAGGATCACGGTGATCACCACGGACACGAGGAGCACCACGGTCCCTCGGGTCTGCTGAATTGGCTGACGACGACCGACCACAAGGTGATCGGTATGTCCTACACCATCACGGCCGTGATCATGCTGGTCGTGGGTGGTGCTTTCGCCGAGCTCATCCGCATTCAGCTCATGTCGCCCAACGGCACATTGGTGGGATACGCGCAGTACAACGAATTGTTCACGATGCACGGCTCGGTGATGATTTACCTGTTCGCGGGTCCATTCGCCTTCGGTGCGCTCGCCAACTACGTCGTGCCGATTCAGATCGGTGCGCCGGACATGGCGTTCCCGCGCCTCAACGCCCTGTCGTACTGGCTGTACCTCTCGGGTTCCATCACGATGCTGCTGGGCTTCTTCACCGCCGGTGGCGCCGCCAACTTTGGTTGGGTCGGTTACGCCCCGCTGTCCAATGCGGCCAACTCCCCGGGGTACGGCGCGGACCTGTGGATTGGCGCCCTGTTGCTGACCGGATTCTCCGCCATCTTCACGGGCGTCAACTTGGTGGCCACGATCTTCTACCTGCGCGCACCGGGCATGACCCTGTTCCGCATGCCGATCTTTACGTGGAACCTCCTCGTGACCGGCATCTTGATCCTGCTGGCCTTCCCGGTCCTCACCGCGGGACTCATCATGCTGTTCGCCGACCGACACTTCGGTACGCACATTTATGAAGTCACCGGTGGTGGTGTACCCGTGCTGTGGCAGAACATCTTCTGGTTCTGGGGTCACCCGGAGGTGTACATCCTCGCCCTGCCGTTCTTCGGCATGGTGACGGAGATCATTTCGGTCTTCTCACGCAAGCCGGTGTTCGGATACAAGGGCATGGTGTTCGCCACCCTGACGATCGCCGCCCTCAGCTTGGGCGTGTGGGCGCACCACCTCTTCACCACGGGAACCGTGCTGCTGCCCTTCTTCTCGATCATGAGTCTGCTCATCGCGGTACCGACGGGTATCAAGATGTTCAACTGGATCGGCACGATGTGGCGAGGGGAAATCTGGTTCTCCACGGCGATGTTGATGGCCATCGGCTTCGTCATCACCTTCCTCATTGGTGGCCTCACGGGTATTTACCTGGCGAGCCCGCCGCTCGACTTCTTCGCCCACGACACCTACTTTGTGGTGGCCCACTTCCACTCGGTGGTCATGGCCCTCGTCTTCGGTGGTCTCGGTGGCTTGTACTACTGGGGCCCCAAGATGACCGGCTACATGCTGGACGAGCGTCTCGGCAAGACCCAGTTCTGGATCATGTTCATCGGTGTGAACCTGTTCACCTTCCCGATGTACGTCCTCGGCCTCGAAGGCATGCCTCGTCGCATGGCGGTGTACCCGCACGACATTCAATGGAAGACCATGAACGACCTGGCGTCGATCGGTGGCTTCCTTATCGGCATCAGCACGCTGATCTTCGTCGTCAACATTGTGTACTCCTGGAAGCGATACCCGGCCGGTGACAACCCGTGGGACGCCGGCACGCTCGAGTGGTTCACGACGTCCCCGCCGCCGCACCACAACTTCTACCGTCTGCCTCCGATCCGTTCGGAGCGTCCGACGTGGGACTACAACCACCCCGACCAGAAGGCCTTGGCCCACGGTCACGCCAGCCAGGAAGGAAGTCACTGATGAAGCTCGAGGCACGAATTCTGCTTCTGCTGGGCCTCTTCTTCGGCGTCATGGCCGCGGTGTACTGGTTCTGGAGCAAGGAGACCGCAGGAAGCATCATGATCTTCGCCGGCATGCTCCTCGGCTTCCTGCCCGGTGGGTACTACTGGTGGTGGAGCCGCCGCATGCCCGTGCGTCCGGAGGACCGCGACGACGGTTCACTCGAAGAAGGTGCCGGCGTCATCGGCAGCTTCCCGGGCTCGTCCATCTTTCCGTTCCTGCTCGGCATGGGAGCCTTCAGTTCCGTGCTCGCGATGGTCTTCGGTATCTGGCTGTTGATCCCCGGTCTCGGGCTCATCATGTGGGCACTCACGGGTGCGACCGCCGAGAGCCGTCGAGGTGGCCAGTACTAGGAGTTACCGCTTCTCTTTCGCAGAGAGTCTTACTTGACCGCCGTCACTGTGACGGCGGTCAAGTCGTCTCCGAGCACAATGTCACCCTCGAAGGAGGACGCCAGTGCGCGCCACTCCTCGTAGGAACCGGGCGCCGGGGCGGGGACGTAGTGCGTGAGAACCAGAGTCTGTACGCCGGCGCGGGCGGCCGTCTCGGCGGCTTGGACCACGGTCGAGTGATAGTCGAGAATGTCCTGAAAACGCGGGACGGGCACCAGTCGGACGAGGTCCTCGCGCACCACCGTTTGCACGTAGGCGTGGGCCCCCACCAGCAACTCATCGAGCGACGTACAGGGCACGCCATCTCCCGCCACCACGACGCTGACGTCATCGTCGGTCACGCGATACGCCACCGAGGGTTCCACGGGACGGTGATCGGTGTCACCTACGCGGATGTGCAGATCGCCGGCCCGAAACTCATCTCCCCCACGAACCTCCGTGACCCGAAGTCGAGGGATCTCGTTGAGGTCGGCGTGGTGACCCATGCGGTAGCGATAGTCCTCACTCAACATCTGATGAATGCCATTCACGACCTCGTTGGTGCCGACGGGTCCCCAGATCGCGATTTCGCGAGGCTCGCTCGACATCACCCATGCGGTCGTGATCACGTCATTAAGCGCGTTGATGTGGTCGCTGTGCAGGTGCGTGAGCAGAATGCCGTCCAACATCATCGGCACCACGCCCGCGGCCGCCAAGCGCATCACGACGCCGCGCCCGGCGTCTACGAGCAGCCTCGATGTCGGCCCCGCCACCAGGGTGGCGGGGCCCGCGCGCATCGGATCCGGCAACGGGGACCCGGTGCCGAGCAACGTAATGGTGAGGGCGCCGGACATCAGGCGACGAGCGTGTAGGTGTTCTCGAAGTCGTCCTGAATGACGGTGGCGTAGTGACCAGTGGTGTCGATAACGAGCTCTTCGTCGAGCACGCGCGTGCGGTACGACCACCCTTCCGGCAGCGACAGACGCTCCCCCAGAGAGGCCAGTGACGCCACACTCATCGTCGGGTCGACCCCAGTGCAGTACGCCTGCAGGATGTAGACCTTGCCCTCGGGGCTCACCAACTCGTAGACATCCTTGCCGGCGTCAAAAAACCAGATCGATCCTCGGTTGATGGTGCGCTCGCTGTAGGTCTCGCGCTCGAGCGATCCCTCGATGATGATGGTGGCGACCTTGAACATCTCAATGCCGCCGAACGTGGCCAGCGTGCGGTCCACGTTGTCCACCTTCCCGATGCCGTCCATCATCCAGTAGCGGGGACCATTGAGAATCGCGAAGGTGGCACCGTGCTCCGCCGCGAGCGCCTCGGCGTCGAGGGCGTCCCAGGCGTCCTGAGGGCAGTCGTTCAGCATGTAGGAGTTGTAGACCTCCACAGAGACTCCCTCGTCCAACTTGACGAGGAGAACTTCGCCGTAACGTCCTTCACGGGTTCCGGTGACGAGCCGGGGCTCACTAGTGGTCGACATGACGCTCCCTCCGAACGGGCCAACAATTGGCACGACGTTTGCCATTTTCTACCACAGCCGGGCTCCGCGGGTCGTCCGTTCCTACCGGCGCGTGATCCGCAGTCAGAGTCACGTCTCGCGAGGGCGAATATTGCCAGACTGGACCCATGAGTACGTCATCTCCCGCGATTGTCGTCGACAACCTCATGCGTTCCTACGGCTCCTCTCGCGCCGTGGACGGCGTGAGCTTTTCCGTGGAGACGGGAGAGTGTTTCGCCATTCTCGGGCCCAACGGTGCCGGCAAGACGACCACCGTGGAGATCCTGGAGGGCTTTCGTCACCGCGACGGTGGACGCGTCAGCGTCTTGGGCGTTGACCCCGCCGACCACTCCCCGGCGTGGCTGTCGCGCATCGGCATTGTTCTCCAACAAGCCACGGACGCGGCCGAACTGACGGTCCGCGAGACGCTGGGGTACTTTTCCCACTCCTATCCCCGCCCCTGGGACGTCGACGAGCTGATTGCGGCCGTGGGTCTCGAAGAGAAAGCCACGACGCGCACGCGGCACCTCTCGGGCGGACAGCGCCGTCGCTTAGACGTGGCCCTCGGCATTCTCGGACACCCCGAGATCTTGTTCCTCGATGAGCCCACCACGGGTTTCGACCCCGAAGCGCGCCGACAGTTCTGGACGTTGATCGACTCTCTCAAGGCCTCGGGCACCACCATTGTGCTGACGACGCACTACCTCGATGAAGCCGAGCATCTCGCCGATCGCGTCGCCGTCATTCAACGAGGACGTGTCAGCGCGCTCGGCCCCATTGCCACCCTGGGGGGTCGCGATCACGCGGCCACGATCGTCCAGTGGCGCGACGCGGAGGGCACGGATCACAGCGTTTCCACGGCCACGCCCACCAGCTTTGTCCGCGACCTCCTCGCCCAGTTTCCCGATGGTGAGATCCCGGGCCTGCGTATTCAGCCGCCCAGCTTGGAGGACACCTATATGTCGTTGATCGACGAGGACGTGACGCCATGACCACCGCGACGACGGAGCGATCCACCTCGAGGTGGCTGACCTTGGCCCGAGTGCGCTTTTCGATGGAACTGCGCCAACTATTTCGAGACCGTCAGCAGGTGACGTTCACGTTCGCCTTCCCGATGATGTTGATGGTGATTTTCGGTTCCGTCTTCACCGGCGACATCGTGCCCGGCGTCTCGTTTCGCCTGTACTTCATGGCGGGCATGATCGCGTCGGGCATTGTCTACGCGGCCTTCCAGAATTTGGCGATCGTGATCCCCCTCGAACGAGAAGACGGGACCTTGAAGCGACTCCGTGGCACGCCCATGCCCAAGTCGGCCTACTTCGCCGGGAAGTTGGGCACGGTGGTCGTGATCTACGTCGCACAGGTCGCGCTCTTGCTGCTGCTCTCGAGTCTGCTCTTTCACGTAAAGATTCCGACGGCGCTCTCCGCCTGGGTCACCTTCGCCTGGGTGTCCGCCCTCGGACTGAGTGCGTGCACGCTCCTCGGGCTGGCGTTTTCGAGTATTCCCCGCACCGCCAAAGGGGCACCCGCCGTCGTCACGCCCCTGGTTCTCATCTTGCAATTCACGTCCGGCGTATATTTCAACTTCTCCGGCCTGCCCAGCTGGATGCAGCACTTCGCGGCGATCTTCCCGCTGAAGTGGCTCACCCAAGGAATGCGGTCGGTGTTCCTCCCCGCGTCACTGGCGGCGCACGAGCCCAGCGGCTCGTGGCAACACCCCTTGACGGCGGTGATTTTGGCGGTGTGGATCGTCATCGGCGCCGTGTGGGCCGTGCGGTCGTTTCGCTGGCAGCGCCGCGGCGAAGACTAAGCCGTCTTCCTAGAGGAGAGGCCCGACGGCGTCTTCCACGAGGCGGAGGAGTTGTCCTGACGCCACCAGATCGTCCACGAGAGCCATATCCGGGGCTAGGAATCGATCTGGGCCCGGTCCGAGACCGTGTGAGGCCAGGAGTGCCACGAGGGATGCGGCGGCCGGAGACGGGCTGAGCGGGCTGCACAAGACGAGAGCGCGCGTGGCCGCCATGACCTCGATCGCGAGAACCTGCCGCAGACCGGCGAGGGACCGACGGAGCTTGCGCCCGGCGTGCCAGCCCATCGACACGTGGTCTTCTTGCATGGCTGACGATGGAATGGAATCGACCGACGCGGGAGAGGCCAGTCGCTTGAGTTCGCTCACGATGCCGGCCTGCGTGTACTGGGCGATCATGAGACCCGAATCAACCCCGGGGGAAGCCGCGAGGAAGGCGGGCAGTCCGTAGTTGCGAGTGGTGTCGAGCAACCGGTCGGTGCGGCGTTCGGCCATGGAGGCCACGTCGGCCACGGCAATGGCGAGAAAGTCCAACACGTAGGCCACCGGGGCGCCGTGGAAATTGCCGTTCGATTCCAGTCGGCCGTCCGGGAGAACCGACGGATTGTCAATGGCGGACGCGAGCTCGATCTCCGCGACGGAACGCGCGTATCGGAAAGTGTCGCGCGCGGCCCCGTGGACTTGCGGGACGCACCGCAAGGAGTACGCGTCCTGCACTTGGGTGTCGTCGTCGACGTGGGAGGCCACGATCGGCGACTCGCTCATCAAACGGCGTAGGTTCGTCGCGCTGTCACCCTGCCCGAGGTGAGGACGCAGACGCTGCAGATCCTCGGCGAAGACGCGGTCGGTGCCCCGCAACGCCTGAATCGACAAGGATGCGGTCACGTCGGCCACCCGTAAGAGATGAAGACCGTCGGCGAGGGCGAGGGCCAACATGCCGAGCATGCCGTCGGTGCCATTGATGAGCGCGAGGCCCTCCTTCTCCGCGAGTTCGAGGGGACGAAGTCCCGCGTCACGCAAGACGTCACCTGCCGAGCGGCGAACACCGTCGGGACCCACAGCGTCGCCTTCACCCATGAGCGCGAGAGCCACGTGGGCCAAGGGGGCGAGGTCACCGGAGCAGCCGAGGGAGCCAAATTCGTGGACCACCGGCGTGACACCCGCGTTCAGCGCGTCCGCGTACGCGCGGGCGGTCTCGGGGCGAACGCCCGTGACGCCCGAGCACAGAGTGGTTAGGCGAGAGAACATCATCGCCCGGACGACTTCGCGTTCGACCGGCTCCCCCATGCCGGCCGCGTGGGAGCGAATGAGCGACACCTGGAGATCCCGGCGCTGTTCGGGAGAGATGAACGTAGTCGCCAGCGAGCCGAATCCCGTCGACACGCCGTAGACCGGATCGCCCGAGGCGACCATGGCGTCAATCGCACCTCTCTGAACGCGTAGTTGCTCGAGGACCGCGGGGGCGATCTCCACCTTCTCGTCGTGGCGCGCGACCGCCACCACGTCGTCGAGCGACACGTTCGTAGATCCAATCACGACGGACATCGCGTTCTCCTTTGTCATCTCGGTGCATACGACGGAGCTCCGTTGCCCGCGCCACCCGAGACAGGCTCCGAGAGGAGCGAGACCATGCTACGCATCGCCCACCGTTCCAAAGAAAAATCCCCCGGGGAGCCGCCTGTAGGCCGCTCCCCGGGGGACATCTCGGAAAACTCTATCGATCGACAGTCCTGACGCCCGCCGTGCTGCTCGCCGACGCCGCGACCGCATCATCTTCGATGTAGTTCGGCACCGGAACCGCGTGCAGCTCCGCGTGCATGTCATTCACGTTCATCGGCGCGGCCACGGTGACGTACTCACCCGTGGCGGTGCGCGTCACGATGTTGTGCGTCTTGCGCTTGCCGGCCTTCTCCACGCCCTGCAGTTCCTTGCAGATGTAGTACGCAACCGCGTAGCCAATGAAGGGCGACACGAGAACGAGCACGCGCATCGCGATCAGCACTTCGTTCAACGAAATGTGCATGTAGTTCGCAATGACGTCCGTGGAACTCGCAATGAACAGCATGAAGAGCAGCGAGAGAATGCCTGCTCCCGCGGCGGTGCGGTGCGGACGGTCGCGGGGACGGTCCAGCAGGTTGTGAATCTCGTCATCCTTGGTGATGCGCGCCTCGAGATTCGGCCAGAGATAGCCCAAGGTGAACACAATGCCCGGGAGGATGACCGCCGGGAAGAGCACCTCGATGGGGATCGTGTAGCCGAAGCTGTGGAACGACCACGCGGGGAAGATACGCAGCGCACCGTCCAAGAAGCCCATGTACCAGTCCGGCTGGACGGCGTAGGAGATCTTGGCGATGTTGTCGTATGGTCCGAACTGCCAGATGGGGTTGATCTGAGCGAACGCGCCCAGCAGGGCAATCGCGCCACCGACCAGGAACAAGAAGCCCGTGGTCTTCGCCATGAAGATCGGGAACATCGGCGAACCGACGACGTTCTTCTCCGTGCGACCCTCGCCCGGGAACTGGGTGTGCTTCTGGCGCACCAACAGTCCGAGGTGCGCGCCCACGAGTCCCAGAATCACCAACGGCAGGATCAAAATGTGGATCGCGTAGAAGCGACCGAGGATGACCGTGCCGGGGAAGTTGCCGCCGAAGAGCCAGAACGCGAGGTGCGTTCCGACAACCGGGATCGACAGGATGATGGAGTACGCGATACGGATACCGGTTCCCGACACGAGGTCGTCCGGCAGGGAGTATCCAATGAAGCCGTTCACGATGGCGAGCGTCAACAGAGTCAAGCCAATCGACCAGTTCAACTCACGCGGCTTGCGGAACGCACCGGTGAAGAAGACGCGACACATGTGCACCACGATGGATCCCACGAAAATGTCACAGGCCCAGTGGTGCATCTGACGCATCAGAAGACCCGCGCGCACGCTGAAACTCAGGTTGATCGAGGAGGCGTAGGCCTCACTAAACTTCTGTCCGTCCAGCGGCAGGTACGGACCGTGGTAGGTCACAATCGACGAGGACGGCACGTAATACAGCGTCAGGAAAATACCCGTGACGAGCAGCACTACAAAGGAGTACAGAGCGATCTCTCCCAACATGAAGGACCAGTGGTCCGGGAAGATCTTGTCCATGAAGGTGCGGCCACCCTTGGCGACACCGAGGCGGTCGTCCAGCCCGTTGAGAGCCTGACCCACCTTGCCGTACGGTCCGGCTTGGGCCTTCTTCGCGCGCTTGGTGTTGACGGCAATATCAGTCATTACTTACGCTCCCAGAATCCAGGTCCCACGGGCTCGTCGAATCCGTTCTGCGCACGCAGGTAGCCCTCGGAATCTACGTACAACGGCAACTGCGGCAGGGGCCGCGGCGCGGGACCGAAGTTCGGGATCGCGCCATTGGTCACGTCAAACATCGACTGGTGACAGGGGCACACGAGCAACTTCAGTTCGCGCTCGTAAAGACCCACGGGACATCCGAGGTGGGTGCACAGCTTGGAGTACGCGACGTACCCCTGCGGTCCCCACGTCTCACGTCCCTTTTGCGTGGTGATGTCGTGATCGGCGATGCGAATCAGGATGGTCTGATCCATGCTCTGCGCCTGATCGTCGTTCTCGTAGCCCTTGGGGAACACGGTCACCGCACTGCCGATCGAGAGATCGTCAACGTGAATACGTCGTCCCGTGGAGTCCACGAGGTGCGCCTTCTTCTTCCAGTCGGTGACGAGAAGAGTGTTGCCGGGATTCGGTCCGAGACTACGCAGCAGCGGGAAAATCGCCACCAAGCTGAACACGCCCACGCCGGCGCCCAAGAGGCCGCCGAGGACCGGGCGACGCTTGACGATGCCACCGCCACGCTCCACGATGGTGGCGGCGAAGGCGTCGCGATCTTCCGAAGAGCTCGCCATGTCGTGACGCTCTTCGACGAAGGGCCCCTTCGGCATGAGGTACTTACCCCACGCGACGAGTCCGACACCGAGGAGGAGTAGTCCGCCACCCATGGTGGCGCCGAGCGTCCACGCGGAGGCATTCACCCAGTAGCAGGCACCAAAGGCGGCGAAGAGACCGAACGCGAGGATAAAGAGAATCGCGATGCGACGCTCCATACCCACGGGGTCCTTCGCCGCGGGCTGCATGTGCGGGTCAGTGGCTTTGGCCCGTGAAAAAGAGACGGGCTCGCGGTGTTCGTGTTCGCTCACTGGCGTTCTCCTACCCAGAAGGCGGCCAGGCACAGGAGTCCAACTCCCAGCGCCAGTCCGATAAATCCTTCAGCGACCGGTCCGAGTCCACCGAGGCCGAGGCCACCGGGGTTCGTCGGGTGCTGAATGTATTCCGTGACGTACGCGACGATGTCGCGCACTTGTGCGTCCGACAGATTGCCCGAGAATCGGGGCATGTTGCCCGGACCCGTACGAATGGCCTCAACGACCTGGTTCGCGGGAACGTGACGGAGCGACGGGGCATACGTACCAAAGGCCAGGGCGTCACCGCCACCGGTGATGGTGTGGCACGCGGCGCAGTTCAGGGCGAACAGATCCGCACCCGTCGCCAGACTCGCACTCTTCAAGTTCACCGACGGCACGTAGGGCAGACCCGGATTCGTGGTCAACGTGTCAATGAACGCGGCAATGGCGAGAGCCTGCTTGTGGGTGAGTCGCTGCGGACGACGAACGGCCTGCACGTCCGTACCGGCGGCCGCGGGCATGCGACCCGACTCGATCCAGAAATCCACCGCGGCCGGACCGACACCCTGAAGATTCGGGTACGCACCCGCGTGAACGTTTGCGTAGCTCGTTTGGGCGCTGTGGGGCGGCACGCCATTGGCGTCCACACCGTGACACGCCGCGCAGTTCGCGCTGTAGAGCGCGTGGCCGAGGTCCACGAGCGCCGCCGACGGCAGGATGTAGACAATGGAGCCGTTGCCGTACTTCACGACCGTGCCGTCCTTTTCGACGACGACCGAGGAGTTGGGCGTTCCCGCGTTGTAGCGGCCCGTTTGGTAGGGCGCCTGCTTCGGCGAAGCGCCGGCGGCACCCGCGAACAGCGACAGCGCACCGAAGAGAACCATCGCCGACAGGGCGACAGCGACGGGCTTCTTGAGAGTCAATGAATGCGTCACGATCGCCTACTTCAGGAGGAAGAGGGCCGAGTACAGGCCCACCCAAACAACGTCGACGAAGTGCCAGTAATAGCTCACTCCCTGGAAAGCCGCGAGCTCGCCGGGGTCGCCACCGGCCTGACCCTTCATGCGGTACAAGAGGAAACCCATCGCGACGAGACCAATGAACACGTGAAGTCCGTGCAAACCGGTCGAGATGAAGAAGATGGATCCGTAGGCGTTGGTGTACCAACGCGTTTCGATGTGGGTCCACTCGTACGCCTGGTTCAACAAGAACAGCGCACCGAGCACGATGGTCCAGACCACCCAGATCTTGGCGGCCGCGCGCTTGCGGTGCTCGATCAGCCACACCGCGTACTGCATGGTGAAAGATGACGACACCAGGATGATGGTGAAGATCCCCGCCTGCAGGACGTCCAACTTGGAGTGCGGTGCCAAGAAGGGCCAGTGGGTTAAGTGGCCACGAATAGTGAAGAGCGCGGCGAAGAGACCCGAGAAGAACATCAACTCGGAACCGAGCCAAATCATCACGCCGATGGCCAACATCGGCGGACGATCGTGAACGATCTTGTCTGACTTCGCCAGGCTGTTTAGGGGGATTGCCTGACTCACGCCTTCATTTCTAATAGAAATTTCATCATCCCTGCCACATTTGGCGTCAGAGAAACTCACATCAACGTAGGAGGAAGGTCTCCGACGTGCACAATTGCCAGGCGCCGCGTCGGTCGGGTGAGGGTCACGTACAGCGTGCGTAGCCCGCGCGGCGTCAGGGAACCATCGCGCGAACCTCGCGACGCAATCTCCCCCGGCTCGACGACAACGACGCCGTCGAACTCCAGTCCATTCGAGCCTTCGGCCGAAAGAACCACGAGGTCGGCACCGAGTCCCTTCGATTCGGCAACACGCGGATCAATGGCGTCGATGCCCCGCTCGCGCAAGAGTGCGACGATGTCGGCCACGCGTGCGGCCGTCGCAATCACCGCGATACGACCCGGGGCCACGAGGGCCAATTCCCGGCGCGTCGCGGCCGCGACGACCTCGGCAAAGTTGTCCGGCGTGCACGCCTCAACGGTCGGCTCCGACCCCGCACGACGCACCGGGCGAGGCGGTTCGAGATCTGGCGTGGCGGCTTTCAATGTGGCGCGCGCAAAATTCAACACTTCTTCCGGCGTGCGATAACTGACCGTCAGCTCCACGAGCGTCGGCTCGCGGCGCGGTTCAAGTAGTCGCAGGACGGTGCCCCACGAGGCTGACGACGCGGCGGTCGTGGCCTGACCCATGTCGCCGACGATGGTCATCGAGCCGGTGAGGTCGCGACGATGGAGAACGCGCAATTGCATCGGCGACAGGTCTTGAGCTTCGTCGACCACGATGTGACCGAAGGTCACGAATTCGGCCTCATCAAGCTCGTCGTTCGCGCTCGCGGAGAGTCGCGCGGCTTCGCGCAGCGCCGCCTGCCGAACGTCACCCGCGTAGGCGTCAAGGTCCACGCCGTTGAGAACCTCGGAGGTGTCCACTGCGCGCGTGGTGGAGCGTGGACGACGACGCGGCCCGAGGAGCACGCGCGCTTCGTCAATCAACGCCAGGTCCGCGTCGGTCCACGGAATTTCGCCGAGCGTGGCCGACCGCGGCCGCTCGATCATCGTCATCTCGTCGTCACTCAAGACACCCTTCGCGGCGGCGCGAATGAGGGCCGGTGCGCCGTAGAGGTCGTGCAGCAACTCCTGACCCGTGAGTCGGGGCCACATGCGGCGCAGGGCGTCTTTGAACTCCGTGGTTGCACGAATCTGGTCCGCGAGTTCGGTGAGCACGGAACTCACTTCAACCCCTTCACGGATGAAACGTGCGTGGTATTCCTGGGCCAAACGATTGGCGAGTTCGCGACCGAGGGCCGAACGACGTTGATTGTGATTACCGGGTCGTCGCCGGGCACGCTCAACGGCGTCCACCGTGTAGGACGCGCGCAGAATCATGGTGGCGCGACCGAAAGGAATGCGCACGTCGTCGCGCAAGGGACGTTGACGCGTCCGCACCGCACGGGCGATGACGCTCACCATTCTCTCGTCACCCTTGAGTCGCGCGAGGGCCTCGTCTTCGTGCCCGCGCACGTCCACGTTCGTCACGAGACCCGAAATCGTGGACAGCGTGACGCCCGACTCACCGAGGGACGGAAGAACGTTCTCGATGTAGTTGAGAAACAATGGGTTGGGGCCCACGACCAAGACACCCTGTCGCTCGAGCGTGACGCGGTGCGTGAACAATAAGTACGCGGCGCGGTGCAGAGCCACGGCGGTCTTCCCGGTACCGGGTCCACCCTGTACCAGCAAGATTCCCGGCAATGGGGCGCGGATGATGCGGTCCTGTTCGCCCTGGATGGTGGCGACAATGTCGCCCATGCGGCCCGTGCGGGCGCGCCCGAGTGCGGCGAGAAGAGCGCCGGGACCGCCGAGCGCGAGCCCGCCGTCTACGAGACCTTCGGCGGTCGCCGCCCGGACTTCGTCATCCGGCAACGCCAAGTCGCCATTGGCGTCGGCGAAGTATTCATCCTCGACACCGAGCACGGTCTTTTCGCGAATCGCCACGTGGCGACGTCGCGCGAGGCCGAGGGGTTCAACGCCTGTGGCGCGGTAGAAGGGTTCGGCCACTGGCGCGCGCCAGTCGACCACGAGAGGATTCAGCTGATCGTCCGAGACCGCCAAACGACCCACGTGATAGGTCGGCGCCTCGCCCGTGTCGTCGGGGTTGTAATCAATCCGACCGAAGAACAGCGGTTGGTCGCCAATGGCCAATTGGTCAATGCGGTGCAGCGCGGTTCCCATCACAACGTCGCGTTCGACCAAGTCACCGACACCGCGCATATTGGCCACCAACGCGTCGTCGCGCATGGATCGAGCTTCCGCACGCATCTGCTCGAGTGCGTGAAGGGCCCGATTCAGGAACTCCTGCTCTTCACCGATCTCACGCTCGTGGGCCATGGGAACCTTTCTGTCCCGCGGGGCGGGGATCGAACATTCTAGAACCACCGCCGCGGGTCACCAGATGGACGAGGCGCCACCCGCCCCTACGATGACTGCCGAGAGAATGAAGGAGGACGCGTGAGCGATCCGGTGTTTTTGAGGGCGTGTCGAGGCGAGGATGTCGACCACGTCCCCGTCTGGTTCATGCGCCAAGCCGGTCGGTCGCTTCCGGAGTACCGAGCCCTCCGCGGGACGGGCTCGATCCTCGACGCCATCGCCGATCCGGAGATTGCCTGTGAGGTCACCCTGCAGCCCGTTCGTCGGTACGGCGTCGACGCCGCCATCTTGTTCTCCGACATCGTGGTTCCTTTTCACGCCATCGACTTCGGCGTCGACATCGTTCCGGGTCGGGGACCCGTGATCGCCGAACCCGTGCGGGGACGTGCCGACCTCGATCGCTTGCGCGACCTCCAGCCGAGCGACATCCGTCACGTCACCGACACGGTGGACCGTGTCGTCGCGGCGCTCGCCGAGAGCAACACGCCGCTCATTGGATTTGCTGGTGCTCCCTTCACGGTCGCGAGCTATCTCGTCGAAGGTGCACCCACCCGAACCTTCGCCACCATCAAGACCATGATGTACGCCGAGCCGGATCTCCTACACGCGTTGCTCGATCGGCTGGTCGGCATCACGGTGTCGTTCCTCCGGGCCCAGATCGAGCACGGCGCGCGCGCCCTACAGCTCTTCGACTCCTGGGCCGGATCGCTCACGCGCGACGAATACGAACGGTTCGCCCTCGAGCCGACTCGTCGCGTACTCGAGGGCGTGGCGGACCTCAACGTCCCGACGATTCTCTTCGGCGTCGGCACCGGCGAGATCCTGGATCTCATGGCGCGGGCCGGTTCATCGGTGATGGGCATTGACTGGCACGTCGACCTCGACGAGGGACGGCGTCGCGTGGGCGACCGACCGGTTCAAGGAAATCTCGACCCCGTGCGATGCCTCGCGACGCCCGACCTCGGCGTCGCCGCGGCGCGGGACGTCCTCACGCGCGCCGGGCGCGCACCGGGGCACATTTTCAATCTGGGTCACGGTGTGCTGCCCGAGACGGATCCCGACGTCCTCGCGGCCGTCGTGCGGGTTGTTCACGACGAAGGAAAGGCGGGCGTGCGATGACACGACTCGGCGTTTTGGTCATGGCCTACGGCACGCCGCCGACACCCGGCGACGTCGAGGCGTATTACACGAGAATTCGCCACGGTCGTCCCCCGACGCCGGAACTGCTCGCGGACCTCGTACGCCGCTATGACGCCATCGGCGGCACCTCTCCCCTCGCCCAACGCACGGATGCTCAGGTGGCCGGTATTGCCGCCGCGCTCGAAACTCTCGCACCGGGGCGCTTCGACGTGCGCTTCGGGTCCAAGTATCAGCCCCCCATGATCGAAGACACGGCCGCGACATTTGTCCGCGACGGCATCACCACGGTCGTGGGACTCGTGCTCGCGCCGCACGAGAGTTCGATGTCCACGCGCCAGTACATGGACCGCGCTGGTGCGGCGCTCGGCGACGTGAACTTCATCGAGATCGGTGCGTGGTGGGATGACGAGACCTTCCTCGATCTGATCGCGCGTCGGGTCCGCGACGCGCTGGCGAGCGTGCCCGAAGAACGTCGGGACACAACCGAGGTGATCTTCTCCGCCCACTCGTTGCCCATGCGCATTCTCGACAACGGCGACACGTACCCCGAACAGCTTCGCGAGAGCGCCGCCCGTGCCGCCGCACGCGCGGACATTGCGAGGTGGGACATCGCCTGGCAGTCCGCGGGACGCACGGCGGATCCTTGGATCGGCCCGGACATCCTCGAAGTTCTGCGCACCAAGCGCAGCGAGGGAGTCACCGATGTGGTCTCCTGTCCCATTGGCTTCGTGTCCGATCACCTCGAAGTGCTCTTCGACCTCGACATTGAAGCGCAGGGGGTCGCCGACGAGATCGGCCTCCACCTCGTGCGGACGGCGTCGCTCAACGACGATCCCGCATTCGTCGACATGTTGGCCCACCTGGTCCTGCGAGTCGCCCCTTGACGCCTCGACCGTCCGTCGTCGTCGTGGGCGCCGGCGTGAGTGGCCTGGCCGCGGCGTGGGACCTCACCGGGGGCGCTCAGGGTCCCTCGGCGGCAACACCCCGCGTCGAAGTCATCGACAGCGCCGCGCGCGTCGGCGGATGCGTGACCACCACCCGCT
>CAIQPR010000014.1 GCA_903873775.1 uncultured Actinomycetes bacterium | reverse complement strand
CGATTGGCGCTATGAATACAATCACCTACGTCTCCACAGCTCGCTTGGCTACCTCACGCCGGTCGAATTCAACGAGGCATGGAATCACCAACACCAACAACGACTCCTATTGGCAATGGCTCACTAAGAGGGGTCCCCGCACGCCCACCACGAAGCAACGACCTGTGGCTCACCGGCGAATATCATCACCGCACGAATTGGAAAAGCAGTAGCTAGGGACGTTTCTATCGTCTTTGAGCTATCGGGATTCAACGCGCACCAAGGCAGATTGTGCACTGGGCGAAGGAACGGGTTCCCCCATATGGCGCAACATTTCCAAATGAAGAGTCAACGCCTCTTCCATCATTATCCGGGTTTCATCGAAGGTTTCAGCCGCGGCAACACACCCTGGTACATCTGGTGCGTACGCGGCAAAGTTAGAGCCGGACTTTTCAATGATGATTGTGTACTCAGTCACTTCTTCCTCCGCTCAATTCCCGCTTGTTTCATAATGCTATTGACAATCCACACTGGCAAGTCTCGACTCGGGTGACCAGCAACCGTCACGGCGCCCGAACGGCTCGGATGCTGAAACTGTCGATGACTGCCAGTCTGGCGGACTTGGACCCACCCCTCATCTTTAAGCATCGCTAAAACTTCTCGCACCTTCACGACCTCCCAACGGTCGCGGTAGGTCAGCTCTCTAGCGAATACCGGTAGACGTTCGTCTCACGAAGAGCGAAGCCCATCCGAACGTAGAGACGGTTGGCGGCTTCGCGGGTCGGGCGAGAGGTGAGATCGACACTCTTCGCCCCCACTTCCGTCGCCCGGGCGAGTGCCGCCGACGTCAGAAGCTCACCCACGCCGCGACCGCGCACGGATTCATCGACAATGACGTCCTCAATCCACGCGCGCACACCGGTGGGTATTGGAAAGACCACGAGCGTCAGGGTCCCCACAATGACGTCCCCGTCGAGCGCCACGAACACCGTGGTCGCGTCGGCGGCCAGGATGGCTTGCAACTCGTCGGCCGACCGCGGTGGCGTGGTACTCGAGAGCTGTGGGACCAATCGATGAAAGGCCGCGAGAGCGTCGTCGGAATACTCAGTGAGAGTGTCGATGACAATGCTCATTCTGATTCCCTCCACACGGGACGGCGCAGCGCGTCGTAGAAGACGTCGCGGCTCTCGCCGTTAATGGCGGCGAAGATCGGATCCGCCCACCGTTCGGCCCCGAGAATGGGCGAGGGCAGCGTGTCGCGCGTGAACCACCCTGCGTCGGTGCACTCCAACGGATGCAGATTCAGTTCGCCACCGACTTGGCGGCAGAAGAACAACAAGGAGTACAAGGGAATACGAGAGACACCCAAGCGCAAACCGTCCAGCACGCCGATCAAGCGCACCGGCTCCACGATGATGCCCGTCTCCTCCTCGACTTCCTTGACCACCACTTCGGGCGCGGAGTAGCCAATGTCGCACCAACCCGTCGGGTACAACCACACGCCGGAATCCGCCCGCTGAATCAGCAGCAATTCACCATTGTCGTTGGTGACAGCAGCGCCAACCGCCACCTTGGGTGTCGCGTATCCGGGAACACCCACGCCCACCTGCTTCATCCACTCTTCGACGTGGCCGTCGGCGTCGAGAACACCGTCGAGGCCAGCGTCGGCCGCGGCCTTGATGTCACCGGCGATGTGCAAGACCTCTTCGAATCGCTCGCGTTCGTACTGACTCTGCGTGAAACCAAGTCCCGTGCGCGCGATACCCGCGAGGGACTCCGCCCATCGAAGGAGGGCCTTTTCGTTCACGGGTTCGCTCACCTCAGTGACGCTACCAAGCGGCTCAGGCGACGGTGCTGTCGAGAACCTCGTCAACCGACCCCACGAGCCCGGTGTAGAACGCACCGAATTCGCCGTAGAGGGTGGAGGCCTCGTCAAAACGCATCGTGTAGACGCATTCCTTGATGTCGTCCACGTGGGCCCCGAACAAGGTCACGCCCCACTCCCAGTCATCGAGGCCCGTTGATCCGGTGACAACCTGAAGAATGCGACCCTTGAATTCGCGACCCGACGCACCGTGCTGTCGCATCAACTTTTCGCGGTCTTCGTAGGGCAGCGCGTACCAATTGTTCTGCTCGCCGCGCCTCTTGGACATCGGGTAGAAACAGAAGGCGCGCAGCCCTTCGGGCGGCAGCACCGGAAAGAGTCGGTCGTGCAACATCTTCTCCGGCATACCCATGGCGTATTCGGACACTTCCGTGACGGAGACGTAACTCTCGACCACGTCGAGGCCCGCCGCTTGAATACGCGTTTGGAACTTCCGCAAGTCCCAGAGATTGTCACCAAGAACCATGAAGCAGAGGTCCGCCTTCGCGCCGATGATGGCGGCCGAGACCACCTGCAGTCCGTCGGCGAGCGCGGATGACACCGCCGTGCTGACAGCCTCGCGATCGACGTCGGCGAAGGGGCGACAGAAAAGGTGGACGACATTGACACCCCGGGCGGGGGTGAGGGGTTCAGGAGTAGTCATTGAATCCAGACTAGATGGGACCCACCGCGGACGGTACCGGGCCGAAGGACCCGGTTCGTGGCGTTCGAGAACCCCTGCGACCCGCAAGGAGGATCACGAAGGCGTAGAGCGCGAGGACGCCATCACCGATCACGATCATGACGACGCCCGCCTGGTGGACGTCGCGGAGGGCGAGCGGAGCCGGCATCGCAGACATCAGGGCCAACGGTTTCGGCATCGCGGTCATCGCCACGCCGGAGAAGAAAATGACCGGGAGAGCGAGCGCAACGTAGGCCACCCGTTGGGCCGATGTGGGGAGGCGCACCGAGGGCACCGCCGACACCACGAGGCGCCAATACGCCACACCAATGCCCGCGAAGAACAGAAGCTCCACCGCGTGCAAGTTGTTGTTGACCATCGCTTTCGAGCCGACCACGGTGAGGTGAAACAAGGGAACAACGAGCGCCATGGCGAGGAAGCAGAGGACGGGATTTCGTGTGGCACGCGCAAGGACGTGTTGTGCGGGCGTTGTGGTGGCACTCGTGGACGTGGCCATCACGGCGAGCGGCGCGAGCACCAACATCACCACGAGGTGCGAGGCCATGTGGACGGATTCGTACATCATCGCGTCGCGCTGCAGCAACGAGCCCGCATACACGAAAGAGACCACGAGCGCGGCAAGAAAAGCCGTCGTGGCGCGACGCGCCAACTGCGGCTCGGCGGGAACGAGCATGCGCCACGTCATGTACCCACCCACCGTCAGCGTGAACAGTGCCAGTGACAACCACGAGATACGCCACACAGCCGCGTCGTGCCAGACGGATGAGGAAAACATCGTCACCTCCGCTCTGTCGACGTCTCGGCAACGACAAATCGTAGTTGATTATGCTGGCGCCATGAGACGTGGGCGCATGGGACAAATGGGCGATCTCGAGCGACTCGTGATGAATCGCCTGTGGTCCACGGACGAGGCATTGACGGTCCGACAAATTGCCGAAGCGTTTCCCGATCACGCGTACACGACCATTCTCACGGTGTGCGACCGTCTGACCAAGAAGAACTTCGTCACGCGACAACTGGACGGGCGTTCACACGTGTACCGCCCACAAGCGACGCAAGAGGAGTACGTTGCCCACCTCATGGACGCGGCTCTTGACGGTTCCAGCGACCGTGCGGCCGCGCTCGTGCGATTCGTCAACGTCATTGACGACGACGAGATCGAGATTCTTCGCGCCGCCCTTCGTCGTCGATCCAAATGACGAGTGCGCTGATTCTCCTCCTCGTGGCCGTCGCCGCCGCGTGGCCCGTGAGTACTCTTCTCGCGAACAGTGCGTGGCCGTCCCGCTTCCCGCGCGTGGGACTTCTCGCCTGGTACGCGTTAGGTGTCGTGATGGTCGGTTCCGTGATCCTTGGCGGACTGGTCATTGCATCGCCTCGTCACGTCGGTTCGGTCACCCTCGCGCTTCGAGAACTCGTCGCGCAGTGGTCGGGACGCCACCCCTTTTCGCACGTGACATTCAGTGCCGCCGTCGGGCTGTCGATTGCGGTCGACGCCGCCGCCGCGGTGGTCGTGATTATTGCGATGACCGCCCTTCGCCTCCACCGCCAGCGATCTCACCACCGCCGCATTCTCGGCGTCGTCGGCACGCGAGTGGATCGGGGGACCGTCCTCGTGGAGTACCCCCAGCCACTCGCCTACTTCGTCCCCGGACTGGGTGGACGCATTGTGCTGAGCACGGGCATGACTCGCCGTTTCACCGGTGCCGAAATCTCCTCCGTCGTCGCCCACGAAGGCGGTCACCGCCGCGGACACCACGGCGCGTTATTGCTGCCGTTCCATTCCTTCGCGACCCACTTTCGCTGGCTCCCCTTCGCCCGTCTGGCGTCCGAGCACGTCACGGAGCTCGTGGAGTTCAGTGCCGACGACCATGCGGTGCGAACCGAGGGCCGAGGGGCGCTCTTGGGCGCACTCCAACACATGATCGGCGTCGATCACCCCACGCCCGCGTGCGCCCTCGGCGTGGGAGGGTCCACGTTGGTCGCACGGATCGAGCGCCTTAACTCACCCGCGACGGTGGCGTTCTCCGACGTCCTGTCCGTGGTCGTGGCGATGAGTGCCGTGTGGCTCGCGGTGGTGGGTGTTCTTCTTCGGTAGCGAGAGATGCTCGTTACATCTTCATCCCGGACATGCCACTCATGCCGGAGAAGTGCAAATTGTGCGGACGAGCCACAACCTCGAAGGACACGGGCGTTTGATGAACCACGCCGTTGTGATCCTGCCAATTCAACATAAAGGATGCGGTCGCGCCCTTTTCCAGCGCGGTGTGTGACGACAACACCATCGCCCCCAGTCCATGCTCCGAGACCACCGCCTCATGGTGTGGCGGCAGCGGAACGAGCGGAAGACCCGACATCGTCGACGACGCGTTGGTCATATCGGGGTCTACGTGAAAGAACGCGGTGCCGACCGACGGACTCGAAAGTGACAACAATGTCACCGACTGGTCCGTCCCGTTCTCGACTGTCAGGCGGATATCCGTCGGTGTGCCCTTGCGCGCAGCGGTCACCGTCCCGTCCGCGACGACAAAGGCCGTCACACCGGGTGACAGAGTTCTCGTCAGCGGGAGAGAGGTCGGCGCGGGGGCCGTGCGCGTCACGTAGACACCCACCCCTAGTCCCACGAGAACCAACGCGAGGAGAAGGGGAACCCAAGGTCCGAGTCGACGTGAAGCCATGACAGGAAACTACTCCGAGTAGTAGGACGCGCCGTCGGCAGGACGGGCGTGTGCGCAGACCGAGTGGCCTGCGCACACGCGCGTCTGATCTAAAGCTTCTTACCGGCCACCCACGACATCACCTGGATGCCGTTCGTGGGTGTCCACCCCTTGTAGGGGTGCTTGTAGGCGGACTTACCGTCCGACGACAAGAAGGCCACAAGAGCGGCCGCGAGCTTGCCGTGGAAATTCGGCAGGTCACCGGACTCGAAGCGGACCACATTGGCCGAGTTGATCACCCAGAAGCCATCGGAGTGGTTGATGTCGTACGTCAACTTCTCGTGCGGCGCCATCCAGTCGACGCCCGCGGGCTTGCCTTCTTTGACGACCTGGACCTGCCATCCGAAGAACTTCTCAAACGCCGTCAGCGTCGCGTTCTCGTCACCGGTTCCCACGCTGTCCTTGCCGCTGTAGTTCTTCGGCGGTACGGGAGTCGTGGTTGTGCCCTGCGGTGTCCAGATTTCAAAATTGGATCCAATCAACTTGGCGTAGGCCGCGATGCGCGCGGGAGTGTCGCGATAGGGATCGGTGGAGATGGTCACGACCAGCACCTTGGTGTCCTTGTGCTTCTTGAGAATAGCCTGCATCTGGAGAAGATTGCCCGTCGTGAAGGGACACGTGTCTTCGCAGAGCGACAAGAACGGCACGAGAAAGATCGTGTCCCCGGTGTAGTCGCCGAGGTGCACAGTCTTACCCGCTTCATTGGTGAACGCCGCGTCGAGGAGATCTTTGGTGAGCGGCACATTCACGATGACGCCCAACTTCGAACTCGGCTTCGGCGGGGGCGACGATGCGCCCGCAGGAATCGACGCCGCCACCAGGCCCACCGCCATCGCGGCCGCCACGGTCGAAACTCTCATGAGATGTGATGTTCGCTTCATGCGACCACTCTACTACAAGTCGTAGTAGATAGCCACCGGCGCAGTCAGGCGCCGGTGTCCTCCATCGACATCCTCTGAGGGAGGCCCCGAGGGGGTCGAACAACACGAGCCCTGAGCGTGAAGTGCAAAGACGGGGACCCCGCTTCGGAAATACTCACGTTGAGAGGCACCGTCGTTCCGACCACGAGCGGCGATCGCGCGTCCATGAGCATGACGCCCACACCGGATGTGGACAGTGTCTGAGATGAATGGGGAGTCACCACGATGTTCGGCAGCGGGGCCATGGATGTGTCACCAGCACACATGTTCACGTCGAACTCCAGCATGGAGTGAAGTGTGGTGCGCGACGTCACCGACTGCAACACGATCTCGTGAGACGTTGTATTGCGAAGGGTGAGTGACACCGCCGAGCTTCCCCCGCGTGGGGCTGAGGTCACGGTGGCGGCCTGCACGTCGATACCCCGAGATGTCGCGGCAGCGGGCGACGAGGATCTCGAGATGAGCAGTGCGCCCACGACAACGCAGCACAGGGCGGCTGTTGCTGCGAGGGACCACCGAGACGTGCGCGACATCACCTCAATACTACTACTGATGGTAGGAGTAGGACGCCGGAGAAATCACTGAGGGCGGGGCCGAAGCCCCGCCCTCAGTGATGATTCTGTGTCGGCGTGGACTAGAAGTCGTCCATACCGCCGCCGGGCATGGCCGGCGCCTTCTCTTCGGGCTTGTCCACAATCACGCACTCGGTCGTGAGGAACAGGGCCGCGATCGAGGCCGCGTTCTGCAGCGCCGAACGGGTCACCTTGGCGGCGTCAATGACACCGGCCTTGATGAGGTCCTCGTACTCGCCCGTGGCCGCGTTGAGACCCTCAGTCGGGTTCGGCAGATTGCGGACCTTGTCCACGATCACGCCACCCTCGAGACCGGCGTTCGTCGCGATCTGCTTGAGCGGTTCTTCGACGGCGCGCGCAACCATGCGGGCACCCGTGGCCTCGTCACCCTCGAGCTTGTCAGCGGCTTCGAGAATGCGCTGCTGGCTACGCAGCAGGGCCACGCCACCACCGGGCACGACACCCTCTTCAATGGCCGCCTTCGTCGTCGACACGGCGTCCTCGATGCGGTGCTTCTTTTCCTTCAGCTCGACTTCCGTCGCCGCACCCACCTTGATGACCGCGACACCACCGGACAACTTGGCGAGACGCTCCTGCAGCTTCTCGCGGTCGTAGTCGGAGTCGGTGTTCTCGATCTCGGCCTTGATCTGCGCGATGCGGCCCTTGATGTCGTCATCGGAACCAGCACCCTCAACGATCGTCGTCTCGTCCTTGGTCACCACAACCTTGCGGGCGGTGCCGAGGAGTTCGAGCGTCGTGTTGTCGAGCTTGAGGCCCACTTCTTCCGAGATGACCGTCGCACCCGTGAGGATGGCGATGTCCTGAAGCATGGCCTTGCGGCGCTCACCAAATCCCGGCGCCTTCACGGCCACGGAGCGGAAGGTGCCGCGAATCTTGTTCACGACCAGCGTCGCGAGAGCCTCACCCTCGATGTCCTCGGCGATGATCACGAGCGGGCGACCCGACTGCATGACCTTCTCGAGCACCGGCAGCACGTCGCGCACGGCGCCGATCTTCGAGCCGACGAGCAGGATGTACGGGTCTTCGAGGACCGCCTCCATGCGCTCGGTGTCGGTCGAGAAGTACGGCGAGATGTAGCCCTTGTCGAAGCGCATGCCCTCAACCAGGTCCATGTCCATGCCGAAGGTCTGGCTCTCTTCGACGGTGATGACACCGTCCTTGCCGACCTTGTCGATGGCCTCAGAGATCATCTGGCCGATCTCGGTGTCCGCCGCGGAGATGGACGCCACCTGGGCAATCTGCTCCTTGGTGTTGGCTTCCTTGGACAACTCGTGCAGCGACGAGACCGCCGCTTCCACGGCCGCCTCAATACCCTTCTTCAAGGACATCGGGTTGGCGCCGGCGGCGACGTTCTTGAGTCCTTCACGAACCATGGCCCACGCGAGCACGGTCGCCGTCGTCGTTCCGTCACCCGCGACGTCGTCGGTCTTCTTGGCGACTTCCTTGACGAGTTCCGCGCCGATGCGCTCGTAGGGGTCCTCGAGGTCAATCTCCTTGGCAATGGAGACACCGTCATTGGTAATCGTCGGTGCGCCCCACTTCTTGTCCAAGACGACGTTGCGACCCTTCGGCCCCAAGGTGACGCGGACGGCGTCAGCCAACTTGTTCATGCCGCGCTCGAGAGCGCGGCGCGCCTCTTCGTCAAAACTGATCAGTTTTGCCACTGTCATTCCTCCTCGTGCGTTGCACGTTCGAATTGATGCAGTGCTAATTCTAGCACTCACCTCTGGCGAGTGCTAGCAGACGGTGAACCGGAGTGCTAGCAGCAGCCGCCGGCCACCGCGGGCACCAAAGACACCGTCTGGCCCGCCTGGAGAACGGTGTCGAGGCCCTCGAGGAATCGAACGTCCTCGTCGGCGACGAACACGTTCACGAAACGACGAATCTGACCGGCGTCGTCGAGCACGCGCGTCGCGAGGCCGGGAAACTTGGCCTCGACGGCCCAAATGGCGGTGCGGACGTCCGTGGCGTCGACCTCCACTTCGGCCTCGCCGCCGACGAGAGTACGTAGTTGGCTGGGGAGTCGAACGATCACGCTCATGACAACACCTCCGAGTGGTGGGCGGTAAGGGCCGCCTCGGCTTCCGCCAAGGACGGGGAAATAGTTGCGGTGACGCGCGCGGTGTCGACCACGGCGTCGAGGGTCTTGAGACCGTGCCCTGAAATGATCGCAACGACGGGTCGATTCACGTCAATGGATCCGCGCGCAATCAGTTGGCGCAGACTCGCGATCGTGACGCCTCCCGCGGTCTCGGCAAAGATCCCCTCGGTGCGCGCCAGAAGCGAAATGCACTCGAGCACTTCGTCGTCGCTGACCGAGCCAATGTCGCCGCCGCCTCTGCGCACTTCGTCGAGCACATACGGTCCGTCGGCGGGATTCCCAATGGCCAAGCTGCGAGCAATGGTGTTCGGCCGCACGGGTCGCACGACATTCGCACCCTCGCGCAGCGCGGTGGCGATGGGAGCACAACCCGCCGCCTGGGCACCGAAGAGTCGCGGGGTTGGTCCGTCCGTGAGACCCAGTTCTTCAAATTCGCGGAATCCCTTGGCGATCTTGGTCAACTGGCTCCCTGAGGCGACAGGGACGACGACCTGATCCGGAGTGCGCCAGCCGAGTTGTTCGGCGATCTCGAAGGCCAAGGTCTTCGACCCCTCGGCGTAGTACGCGCGGAGATTGACATTGGCAAACGCCCAGTCGGGGTGCTCGGAGACGAGCTCGGCGCACAAACGATTGACGTCGTCGTAACTGCCGTTGACGGCGAGCACGGTGCCCCCGAAGATGGCGGTCATGGCCACTTTGGAACTCTCGAGGTCGGAGGGAATCACCGTGACGCTCGGCCACCCAATGGCCGCGGCGTGCGCGGCGACTGAGGTGGCCAGGTTGCCGGTGGACGCGCAGGCGGCTGTCGTAAATCCGAGGCGACGGGCGCTCGACAGCGCCACTGACACCACGCGGTCCTTGAAGGATCCCGTCGGGTTCCGCGTGTCGTCCTTCAGATAGAGCTCCTTGAGACCGAGGAGTGCACCGAGGCGGTCCGCCCGACGCAGCGGAGTCCACCCCGCGCCGAGGTCGACCGGCGTCGTACCGGGATCCGGCAGCAGGGCCGCGTATCGCCAGATCGACGCGGGTCCCGCGGCAATGGACTCCCGGGTCACTTCGCCCTTGGCCGCGACGAGGTCGTAGTCAACCTCGAGGGGACCGAAGCACTGTTCACAGACGAAGCGGGCTTCCGCGGGGTACGTGTCTCCACATTCTCGGCACTTAAGGCCAATGGCAAAACTCATTACTACCCTTTCCATCGCACGGGCATTGGCACCTGGAGTGACGAGTTCTGAACTCATGGATCACTCTGGTTGCCGCGACGTCGTAGGGCCCGTCCCTCAGTCGCTCTTGATGTTGCATCCATTCTGGTCCGAAGTGAAGGGTGCTGTCAAGATCACGACGGTCACCTCCGCCTCTAGCCTTGCGCCGTGTCACTTTCAGAAGTTCCGTGGACCCTCACTACTGCCGACTACGACGTCTCTAAGGTTCTCGCAGCGAAAGGTGACGAATCGATTTCCGTCATCATCCCCGCGCAGAACGAGTCGCTGACAATCGGCGCCGTTCTCGACGCGGTGAGTCACTACCGCATTGACGATCGTCCCTTTGTGGACGAAATCGTGGTCGTCAATGACCACTCTCAGGACGACACCGCGACCGTGGCCGCGCGCCATGGTGCGACCGTCATCGATCTCGAAGGACCGAGCGGCAAAGGCGAGGCCATGGCCTGCGGACTGGCCCATACACGAGGGTCCCTGGTGGTCTTCCTCGACGCCGACGTGATCAACACCACCGCCGACTTCGTCCCCCGTCTCGTTCAACCGCTTCTCGAGAGCCCCACCATTCAATTGGTCAAGGCGTTCTACGAACGTCCGCTGCTCAACATGCCTACCGGCGGCGGTCGCGTCACGGAGCTCGCAGCGCGGCCCATTCTGTCGCTGTTGTTCCCGGGGCTCGGTGAAATTCGCCAACCCCTCGCCGGCGAAACGGCCGGGAGACGGCATCTGTTTGAATCACTGGGTTTTGCGTCCGCCTACGGCGTCGAGATCGCCCTTCTCATTGACGCCGCGCGCAGCTTCGGCGTCAACACGATTGCCCAAGTCGACCTCGGCATTCGTCGACACCGGAATCGACCCATCGAAGAACTCCGCCCGATGTCGGTCGAAGTCCTACGAGCGGCTCTGACCCGCTACGGCATTACGTTGCCGGAGAACTAGTTAGTTCTTGATCGCGTCGGGTCCGAGGATGACGATCACGTCGTCACTCGCGGTCCCCGGGAGCGGCGGTGTGGGCCCGACTTCTCGCGTCGCCGCTGCGGTCGTGTTCACGACCGGCGCGATCTCCTCCGCCGCCCACGCAAAGCCCGGGCGGTACCAGACCTCCGTGGCGGGAACGATGTTGCCGTTAATGGGCGCCAATACATTCCACGTCAAGGTCTGAAGAGCCTCGGAGTACGTCTTCGCGAGACCGCTCGTACTGGTGCCGTTCGCGACCTGGACCCGAACTTGTGACTTGGGTACGTGCTGCACGGGAACAGTCGTTGTCGTCACCACGGACGCGGTCGTGACCGTCTGGCCACCCACGCTGACCGGCGCCACATCGTGGGCGAAAATCACCAGAGACACCACAAAGGCGACGAGGAGTCCGAGCGCGACCGGAGGACGGGGCTGAAAATGCCCTCGACGTTCGCCCGGAGATGTCGTGTCGTCGAGAAACGTCGAAGATCCGTCGTCACGGTCGTCACTGCTCACGGCTCTCAGCCTACGCCGGTGCCACAGCCGTGTCGTCTCGACGTGCCGCGCCCGAACGCGCCGGCGTGAAAAGGGTCCGTGCACGAACCTCGTAATGTTGAAGGTCCGGCCGGTGTGGCGCAGTCTGGCAGCGCAGGCGATTTGTAATCGTCAGGTCGTGGGTTCGAATCCCACCACCGGCTCCAAGGGGCGACCCGCGGCTCGGGCAGAATAGACGGCATGAAAATGACGCGACGCCCGGCCAACACCATGAAGGAGTTCCGCGAGTTCGCTCTGCGCGCGAACGCGATCGACCTCGCTATCGCCGTCGCCCTCGGTGCCGCCTTTACCGCCGTCGTGAACGCGATCGTCAAGGACATGTTCACGCCCATCATCGGCGCGATCTTCAAGGTCGACTTCTCGGCGCTCAAATTCACGATCAACGGCAGCAGTTTCATCTACGGCGAGGTGATCAACGCGCTGATTTCGTTTGTGGTCGTGGCGTTCGCGCTGTTCTTCTTCGTCGTGAAGCCAATGAACGCTCTGCGACGTCGCTTCGGCCTCGATCAGGAGACCACACCGACCGAGGCACCGTGTCCGGCGTGTCGCACCTCGATCAATCTCGAGGCGCGTCGATGCCCCGCCTGCACCGAAGTACTCGGTGATGGGTGGAGCAACGCGACGCGCGTCGATGCTGTCTGATCGCTAGGCGCGATACAGACGTCGCTGGCGGGCGACTTCAAACGCGGCCACCGACGCGGCCACACCCGCGTTCAGCGACGAGATCTTGCCGATCTGAGGAATCGACACGATCGCCTGACAGCGCTTGCGCGTCAACGGCGTGAGACCACTCTGTTCTCCTCCGACGACGAGTGCGACCGGGACGCTGCCGAGGTCGAGGTCGTAGAGGGAGTGGGTGGCCTCTCCGGCGAGTCCCACGGTGAGCACGCCCGCCTTATTGAGCCGCTCTATGGCGGTGGGCACCCCGCCCACCTCGGCGAAGGTCAAGTACTCAACGGCACCGGCTGCGGTCTTCGTCACGGCCGGCGTAATGCGCGCGGACCGGTGACGCGGCAGCACCACCGCCGTCACGCCGGCCCCGTCGGCGCTGCGAAGAATCGCTCCCAAATTACGGGGGTCGGTCACCCCATCGGCGACGAACAAGAAGGGGTGTCCCTCGAGCACGTCTTCGAGCGCCACCGACCGCAGCTTGTCGGCGATGGCCATCACACCCTGGTGCCCTTCCGTGCGGGCCTCACGGTCGAGTCGCGCGTGCGACACAAAGCTCACCGGAATGCGCGCGCGGCGCGCGAGGTCTTCGATCTCGTCGAGAATCGTCGCCGGATCGAGCATCTCGGCAATGAGAATCTTGCGCACCGACCGCCGTTTGGCGCGCAGCAATTCGAGCACCGCTTGGCGACCTTCGACTTGTTCGCCACCGAGTCCTTCGGGGGTGCTGCGACGAGGTTCGTCGCTGCGCGCACCGCGGCGGGCGGGGGGACGGCGCGGCGGCGCCGGCTTCTTTTTCGGGGCGGGGCGTGGGCTCATGACACTTCCTCTAACAAGACAACGGCACTGGCGCCAATTCCTTCGCCGCGCCCGAGGGCGCCGAGACCTTCGGTCGTGGTCGCCTTCACGGACACCAGCGTGCCAACGACCGTGGTGAGGGCGCCGGCCATCGACGACATGAAGGGGGCGAGTTTGGGTCGTTCCGCGATGATGGTGACATCGGCCGAGACGGGTCGAAATCCGGCGTCGCGCACCAACACGAGAGTTTCTTCCAGGAGTCGCAGCGAAGAGACGCCGCGGTGGGCTTCGTCCTGATCGGAGAAGTGACGACCGAGGTCGCCCAGTCCCGCCGCCCCGAGAAGCGCGTCGCAGAGCGCGTGGGTGGCCACGTCGGCGTCGGAGTGACCCGCGAGTCCGCGCTCGCCCGGCAGATGAACGAGACCGAGCCACAGGGCCCGGTCGGGATCGTCGCTGAAGGCGTGCACGTCGATACCCTGACCAATCCTCATCGCGCACCACCGGCGAGTTGTGCCACGCGGTCCAGATCGTGTGGTTCGGTCACTTTGATGTTGTCGACGTCACCGGGCACGATGACGACGGAGGCGCCACGACTCTCGAGCAGTGCGGCGTCGTCGGTCGCGTCGTCGCCGTCGGCGTGCGCGGCGACCAACACGGACTTCCGGAACGCCTGTGGGGTCTGGACGGTGACGAGGTCGTCTCGGGGCACCGTCTCTTCCACCCGCCACGGACGATCACGGCGCACACGCTTCACGGTGTCGGTGATCGCGAGTCCCGGAATGGCCGCGTCGGCACCATTAGCCACCGCGTCCACTACCGCGTGAAACAGAGCCGGAGAGGCGAGGGGTCGGGCCGCGTCGTGCACGACGACAATGTCCGCGTCGGGGCACGCCGCCAGTCCGGCCCGCACGGAGGCGGATCGTGTCGCGCCGCCGGGCACCACCACGTCAGCGCCTTCGCCCGCGCCGTCGTAGGAGGCCGGCACAACCAAGATGACCTGCTCCGCCACGCTGCGCGCCGCGGCCACACTGCGGGCCGCAATGGTCGCACCGTCGAAAGCCGCGAATTGCTTCGGTCCGCCAAAGCGAACTCCGCGGCCGCCGGCCACGACGACGGCCGCGATCCGCATGACTACGGCAGAACCGAGGCGAGCTTTTCTTCGGCCGCCTGTTCATCGACGTTCAGCGCAAAGGTCAGCTCGGACACGAGGATCTGGCGCGCGCGCGTCAACATGCGCTTCTCGCCCGCCGAGAGTCCCTTGTCTTTGTCACGAATGGAGAGGTTTCGCACCACTTCGGCCACTTGGTAGATGTCGCCGCTGCGGAGCTTCTCGGAGTGGTTCTTGAAGCGTCGCGACCAGTTCGTCGGCATGCGGGCTTCCTTCTTACGCAGCACCGCGAACACTTCTTCGACTTCCTCGTCGTTGATCACGTCGCGCAGACCCACGGACTCGGCGTTAGCCACCGGCACCATCAGGGTCAGATCGGTGTAGGCGACCTTCAGCTTCAGGTAATCCTGCTTCTGTCCGAAGGCTTCTTTCTTTTCAACCTTCTCGACGACGCAGGCTCCGTGGTGCGGGTAGACCAAACGGTCACCCTTCTTGAACTTCCGAGCGGTCATGAACCAAGTACTCCTAGAGAGGGGGAGACGCCGACTCTGGCGTTGTGGGGGTTTCCTATTCTACCGCACTTTTGTTCTGAACGTCCGGAGGCTCAGGAGCCTGTGGTGACCGCATGAATCGCGTCGAGCAGGCTGCGACAACGGACCACGGTGAGCCCGGGAATCTCCTCTACGTCCCCCGCGAGCGGCACGAGGACCGTCGTGATCCCCAGTCGGGACAATTCCTTCAGTCGCCGCGTGAGCGAACCCACAGAACGCAGTTCCCCCGCGAGACCCACCTCACCGAGGGCCGCCCACGACCGGGGGATGCACACACCCTTGGCCACCGACGCCACGGCCAGCGCGAGGGCGAGATCCGCCGCGGGTTCGACCGCGGGCAATCCCCCGGCGGTCGTGGCAAAAACGTCGCTGCCACTCACGTCCACGTGACACCGAGCCTCGAGAACCGCGAGCAAGAGTGAGAGCCGCTGGGAGGAGACCTGGTGCGCCACCCGTCGCGGGGATCCCGATCCCGTCGCCACGAGTGCTTGGATCTCCACCACGAGAGATCTCGAGCCGTCGGTGATGACCGTCGTCGCCACGCCGGGAACGTCAAGACCCTCACCCCGCAGCGTCAGGGAGGGATCGGGCACCTCGCGCAGCCCGTCCCCGGACATCTCGAGCAGTCCCACTTCACCCGTCGGTCCGAACCGGTGCTTGAGCGCGCGCACTAAACGCAGTGCGCCGTGGCGATCTCCATCGACGCGGACCACCGTGTCCACGAGATGCTCGAGTGCCCGAGGTCCACTCAATTCTCCGTCCTTGGTCACGTGTCCCACCAGGACGAGCGCCGTGCCGGTTTGCTTGGCGATCCCGCACAGGATGTCGGCCGCGTGGCGCACCTGCGTGACCGAGCCCGCAACAGAACCGACACTGTCGTCCACCATGGCCGACACCGAGTCGACGACGCACAGCGTCGGCGGATGCGCCAACAAGGTGGCGGCCGCGGCGGCGACATCGGACGTAGCAATAACGTCCAGGCCGTCCGGCACGTCGCCCAGACGTCGGGCGCGTTGCGCCACTTGCGAGGCCGACTCCTCGGCCGCGACGAGAAGCACCCTCTCGCCGCGCGCCGCGTGGGCGCGCAGGGTCATCAGGGCCAGCGTCGACTTGCCAATACCGGGCTCGCCGAACAACAAGGTCGTCGAGCCCGGTACGAAGCCGCCTCCGAGAACGCGGTCGAGTTCACCGACACCGGACGGCCTCGCCACGGTCCCCGTCTCATCAACCCCGTGCAAGGGCGTTGCGACGAGGGGTGCGGCGGCCTTCTTCGTCGGCGCGATGGTCGCCGTCTCACTTATGGAATTCCACGCGCCACAGGATGGGCAGCGCCCCGCCCACCGTGGGGAGGCGGCACCACACTCGGCGCACAGAAACGTTGCAGTCGTCCGGCTCACGCCGACACGCTACGTGTCGTCTGTGACCTACGCGCTCGGCGCGGCGTCAAAATCGACGGACGGCGGCAGGCCCTCGACGGCGTCGAAGGACAGCGACGGACCGTCGGCGCCTTCCACCACGTCGACGACGATGGTCTGTCCCGCGCGGAATTCCTTGAAGAGGATCTTCTCGCTGAGGACGTCCTCGACGTAGGTCTGGATGGCGCGACGCAGCGGACGCGCACCGAGCTCAGGATCGTAGCCCTTGTCGGCGAGGAAGTCCTGCGCTCCGGCCGACAACTCGAGACCGAGACCCTGCACCGAGAGCTGCTCACGCAGACGCTGGATGAAGAGGTCGGCGATCGCGATGACCTCGGGCTTGGTGAGCTCGTGGAACACGATCGTGTCGTCGATACGGTTGAGGAACTCGGGACGGAAGTGCGCCTTGAGAGCAGCGTGCACCTTCTCCTTCATGCGCTCGTGCGTGGCCGCTTCGGTGCCCTTGGCGAAGCCAATAGACGCGCGACGCAGGTCGGCCGTTCCGAGGTTCGAGGTCATGATGAGAATGGTGTTCTTGAAGTCGACGGCGCGACCCTGGGCGTCGGTCAAGCGACCGTCTTCCAGAATCTGCAGCAACGTGTTGAACACGTCGGGGTGTGCCTTTTCCACTTCGTCAAACAACACCACCGAGAACGGCTTGCGACGCACGGCTTCGGTCAGCTGTCCACCTTCGTCGTAGCCCACATATCCCGGGGGCGAACCGACCAGGCGGCTCACCGTGTGCTTCTCCATGTACTCGGACATGTCGAGCTGGATGAGTGCTTCTTCGTCGTCGAAGAGGAACTCGGCCAAGGTCTTGGCGAGCTCGGTCTTTCCGACACCGGTCGGTCCGAGGAAGATGAACGAACCCGCGGGACGCTTGGGGTCCTTCAGGCCCGCACGGGTGCGACGGATCGCGCGGCTGAGGGCCGTAATGGCCTCTTCCTGTCCCACGATGCGCTTGTGCAATTCGTCTTCCATGCGCAGGAGCTTGGAGGTCTCCTCTTCGGTGAGGCGGTAGACCGGAATGCCCGTCCAGTTCGCCAAGACTTCGGCGATGGTTTCTTCGTCGACGACGTCGTAGGTCTTGGTCCCGGCGGCCTTCGCGGTGGCGTCGAGCTCGTCCTTCTTCGCGATCGCCTCGCGCTCTTGCTCCTCGAGACGCTTGGCCTGCTCGAGAGCACCCTTCTCCAGGGCCGATTCCTTGTCCGCACGCAGACGCAGGATCTCTTCGTCCAACTTGCGCTGAGCGGGCGGAGCGTCCATGCGACGAATGCGCAGGCGGCTACCCGCCTCGTCGATGAGGTCGATGGCCTTGTCCGGCAAGAAACGATCCGCGATGTAGCGGTCCGCCAAGTTCGCCGCGGCGATCAACGCCTGGTCCGTGATGGTGACGGCGTGGAATTCCTCGTAGACGTCGCGCAGACCCTTCAGGATCTCGATCGTCATCGCCACCGAGGGCTGGTCCACCTTCACCGGCTGGAAACGACGCTCGAGGGCCGCGTCCTTCTCGATGTGCTTGCGGTACTCGTCAATCGTGGTCGCGCCCACCGTCTGCAGTTCGCCACGCGCGAGCATCGGCTTGAGAATCGACGCGGCGTCGATGGCGCCTTCGGCCGCTCCCGCACCGACGAGAGTGTGGATTTCATCAATGAACAGAATGATGTCGCCGCGTGTGCGGATTTCCTTGAGCACCTTCTTGAGACGCTCTTCGAAGTCACCGCGGTAGCGGCTCCCCGCGACCAGCGCACCAAGGTCCAGCGTGTAGATCTGCTTGTCGGCGAGCGTGACGGGCACTTGGTTGTCCACGACCCGCTGCGCGAGTCCTTCGACGATGGCCGTCTTGCCAACGCCCGGCTCTCCAATGAGGACCGGGTTGTTCTTGGTGCGGCGCGAGAGCACCTGCATCACGCGCTCAATTTCGGTGTCACGGCCGACGAGCGGGTCCAACTTGCCGTCACGGGCCAGCTGGGTGAGGTTGCGACCGAACTGATCGAGCACCGCGGATCCGTTCGAGGACTCCCCTTCGCTCTTGCCGGGAGTGCCGGCGGCGGCGTTGGCGTCCTTGCCCGGCTGGCCGGACATCATCTGGATGACCTGCTGGCGCACCCGGGCGAGGTCGGCACCGCTCTGGACGAGAACCTGTGCGGCGACGCCGTCGCCTTCGCGCACGAGGCCGAGCAGCATGTGCTCGGTTCCGATGTACGAGTGCCCGAGCTGGAGCGCTTCGCGCAGTGAAAGTTCCAGCACCTTCTTCGCACGCGGCGTGAACGGCGGAGATCCCGGCGACGGGTTGGTGTTGGTGCCAATGGCCTCCTCCACCTTCTCGCGCACGGATTCGAACGTCACACCCAGAGCGTCGAGCGCCTTGGCGGCGACACCCTCGCCTTCGCGAATAAGTCCGAGAAGAATGTGTTCGGTTCCAATGAAGGCGTGATTGAGTTCCCGTGCCTCTTCCTGTGCGAGGACGAGGACCCGGCGGGCTCGGTCTGTAAAGCGTTCGAACAAGGCCAACCTCCCGTTGGTTTCAATATCGAGTGTAACGGCGACGACCGCGTCTTCCTCCTCGGCCGTCTGACCTCGTATTACGGCGTTCTAGGGTGGTGACGTGAATCCCCACGATCACCTCCGCCTGCCCCTCGTTGAAAGCGACCTCGCGCGACTCGAAACACTTCTCGCCGACTCCGTCATCATTGGTGACGAGTATCTCGATCAAGTGACGACGCATCTCATCTACGCGGGTGGGAAGAGACTGCGACCCCTTCTCGCGGTGTCGTCCGCTACGGGTGGCGCACGCGCGGCCACCGACGATGACCTCCTCGGTGGCGTGGCCCTCGAACTCATGCACCTCGCGTCGCTCTATCACGACGACGTCATGGATGAAGCGGAGATTCGACGCAATGTCGATTCCGTGAACGCGCGCTACGGCAACTTGGTCGCGATTGTGGCGGGCGACTACCTCATGGCGCGGTCTGCCGCGATCGCCGCCGATCTCGGCACGGAGATCGCGGGACTGCTCGCGCGCACCCTGGCGTGGCTGACCCGCGGTCAGGTGTCCGAAGTTCGCACGTCCTTTTCCGTCGCGCGCACCGAGGCCGACTACTACGAAGCGATCGAGGGCAAGACGGCCTCGCTCATGGCCTCGAGCTGCCGCGTGGGCGCCCTCACCGCGCAGCGCCCGGCCAGTGAAGTGGAAGCTCTTACCGAATTCGGTCGCCGCTTCGGGATGATTTATCAACTGCGAGACGATGTGCTCGACATTGTCGCGACCGACGGACAACTCGGCAAGCCGGCCGGTCAGGACTTGGCCGAAGGCATCTACACCCTGCCCGTGCTCGTCGCCCTCACGGACCCTGATGTCGGCAACGATCTCCACGACGTTCTCGGTTCCCCACTCGACGCGGACGACCGCGAACGCGCCCGCAAGATGGTGGTGGCCTCGGACGGCGTCGCGACCACGTTGCGTGCCACACGCGAACACTTGGACGCGGCGCACACGGCGCTGGCCGAGATTCCCGAACCGGGACTTCGCGAGGGCCTGAGCGCGCTCGTGTCCTCGCTCGTCGAGGACCTTCCCGTCGCCTGAGGTTCTAGCCCTCGCGCAGCGGCTTGAGGGTGGGAAACGCGATGATCTCGCGGATGTTCGGTGCGTCGGCGATGAGCATCGCTAAGCGATCGACCCCAATACCCAGTCCCGCCGTCGGGGGAAGTCCCCACTCCAGCGCCTTGATGTAGTCCTCGTCGATCTCCATCGTCTCGTCCTCGCCGGCCGCCTTGAGGCGCGCCTGATCCTCGAAGCGAGCACGCTGGTCGTCGGGGTCATTGAGTTCCGTGAAGCCGTTGGCGAGTTCCCGACCGGCGCAGTACACCTCGAAGCGCTCGGTCAATAGATCATCTTCGCGGTGGCGACGCGCGAGCGGCGACACTTCGAGCGGGAAGTCCGTGACAAAAATCGGGTCCCACAAATCGGCTTCGCAGGTGACCTCGAAGAGTTCCATGAGCAAGCGTCCGGTACCCCACGACGCTTGGACCTCGACGCCACGATCGGTGAGCAATGTCGCCATGCGCGCGCGGTCACTGTGGACGGTGATTTCCTCGCCCACCGCCTCCGAGACGAGATCCGACATGGAACGTCGCGCCCAGGGGGCGCTGAAATTCAGTGGGCGACCCTGATACTCAAAGGTGGTCGTGCCGAGCACGGACGTGGCCACTCCCGCGCACACCTCTTCGGTGAGTCGCATCATGTCGTAGACGTCCCAGTAGGCGACGTAGAGCTCAATCATCGTGAATTCAGGATTGTGACGTGGGCTCACGCCCTCATTGCGAAAGACGCGTCCGATCTCGAAAATGCGCTCGAATCCCCCGACCACCAGGCGCTTCAACCACAACTCCGGCGCGATGCGCAGCGAGAAGTCGACGTCGAAGGCGTTGTGGTGGGTTACGAAGGGGCGGGCCGCGGCGCCGGAGGGAATCGCGTTGAGGATCGGCGTCTCCACCTCAATGAAACGGCGCTCCCACAATTGTTCGCGCAGCGAACGAATGACCGCACTGCGACGCGCGAGCGATTGACGGCTCTCGGGGTTCGCCCACAAGTCCGCTTCACGGTGGCGGTAGCGAAGATCAAAGTCGCTAATACCGGCCCACTTGTCACCGAAGTTGTGACGCGCCTCGGCGAGCACCTGCCACGAGGCAACCTTCACCGACAGTTCGCCCTTCTTCGTGCGCACGACCTCACCCGTGACGCCCACCCAGTCACCGAGGTGCAACTTGGTGAACTCCTCAAAATCTGCGGTCACCGCAGACAGCGCAAAGAGCTGAATATCACCACTCGAATCCACGAGGGTGCCGAAGGCCAACTTTCCCTGCGCGCGTAGGAGCATGACGCGGCCGGCGACGGCCACGACCACGCCCGTCTCGCCACCGGCGTCGAGGTCAGCAAAACGCTCGTGGATCTCGGACGCGTAGGTGTCCTGGGGAAAGTTATAGGGGGTGGTCACGACGCGTCTCCTGAATGGTTTCGCTCATGAACGATACGCAATCCGTGCAGGGTCAACCATGGAGCGACATGTTGGACGTGCTTGGTGTGCGGCGCCACGAGGGACGCGAGACCACCGGTGGCAATCACGGTCGCCGGTCCGATCTCGGCGATGATCCGCTCGGTCAGACCATCGACCTGCGCGGCGAAGCCGTAGAGAACCCCGGACTGAATCGACTCCACCGTCGAGCGACCAATAACCGAGCGCGGCTCGACGAGCTCGACCGAGCGCAGGGCGGCGGCCTGGCTGTAGAGGGCTTCGAGTGAGATGGCGACGCCGGGCGCGATGGCGCCACCCATGTACTCGCCGTTCGCACTGATCACATCGAAGGTCGTCGCGGTGCCGAGATCAACCACGATGGCCGGGCCACCGTAAAGGTCGTAGGCACCGACGGAATTCGCGATGCGGTCCGCACCGACTTCACGGGGATTGTCGTAGAGGATCGCCATACCCGACTTCACGCCGGGACCGAGAACGGTCATGGGGAGCGACGAGAACCACCGCCCGGCCATGCGGCGCAACTGTGTGGTCACCGTCGGCACGGAGGAGGACACGGCAATCCCGGTCACCGCCGTGCGCAGGTCCACGCCCTCGAGGGCCAGCAGCTGCGTGATGTTCATGGCGTGTTCGTCCGGCGTGCGCTCGGGCACCGTCGACAAACGCCAGTGATACGCGAGGCCGTGCTCGCCGTGGGCGCGGCCGAAGCCCTGGCCACCATCGTCGGTGACTTCGCCGAAGAGACCAATGACGGTCTCGGTATTTCCCACATCAATGGCCAGCAACACTGGTGGCTCCCTTCGTCGCGATGACGCGTAGTTCTCCATTATCCAACAGTCGGACCCCGTCGACGAACCCCGCGAGGAGAACTCTCGCGACGCCCTCGTCACCCGCGCCGAGTGGACGCAGTGTCGTCGGATCGACGACCTCGGCGTACGCAACGTCGATGCCCGCGTCCTCCAAGACGTCGCGCAGGACCGCACGCATGTCGTCTGCGGTGCGCGCGACACCGTCGTGCACCGCCGCGAGTGCCCGCGAAAAGCCGAGGGCCCGCTCGTGCGCCGCGGCGTCGAGACGCACGTTGCGACTCGACAAAGCGAGACCGCTCGCTTCGCGGACAATGGGACAGCCCACCACCGTGACATCTAGGGCGAGATCCGCCACCATCTGGCGCACGACAGCGAGTTGTTGGAAGTCCTTTTCGCCGAAGTAGGCCCGACTGGGACCCGTGACAATCAGCAACTTGGCCACGACGGAGGCCACGCCATCGAAGTGACCCGGTCGTCCCGCGCCCTCGAGCCCCTCGCTCACGCCCGCCACCGTCACCGTGGTCGCCGTCGCCGCGGGATAGGCCGGCCACATCTCCTCCATGCTCGGCGTCACGACGGCGTCGACGCCGAGTTCACGACAACGCGCGAGATCGTCCTCTAACGGACGCGGGTACTTGCGAAGGTCGTCGGGGTCGTTGAACTGACGAGGGTTCACAAAGATCGTGACGACGACCACGTCACACTCGCGCTTGGCGGTGTCCACGAGTGAGGCGTGACCGGCGTGCAGGGCGCCCATCGTGGGGACGAGTCCGACGACCGCGCCGCGCGCTCGCGCGTCCGCACAGTAGCGACGCCACGCGTCAACCGTGGTGAGTTGTTCCACGATCTACAACGATGCGGTGGCGGCGCGGCGTTCGGCCAACGAAAAGGCCGCGTCCGCCAGGGCTACGTAGGTCGCTCGCTCGGACGCCGGCATCGCCGCCAGGTGCGCGTCAATGGTCACGACGTCGCCGCGCGACGCGGGACCCGTGAGAGCGGCAGCCGGACCATGAGCGGCCACGTCGTCGAGAGCCGCAGCGGTGAGTGACAAGAAATCGGACAATTCGAGCCCCGCCGACTGCGCGAGGCGTTCGACGTGTCCGAGGAGGGCGACCACGTGATTCGCAGCCACGCACGCGGCGGCGTGATAGGTAGCGCGCTGGTCATCGGAGATCGTGAAGCTGCGACCACCCAATGACGTCACCACCTCGCGCGCGACGTCGTCGCCCGCCACGCAGTAAGTCGCTCCGCGCAGTCGCTCCGCGCCGACCTCGACGTTCGACAAGGGAACCAAGGGGTGCAGTGATGCCACGCGTGTGTGCGGTGCGAGAACGTCGAGGGTCCGCGAACCCGCGCAGTGCGCCACGACGGTGCGGGCACTGACGACGAGGGACCGCGCGACCGCGGAAATGGCGTCATCCGGCACGCAGAGGAGAACGAGGTCCTCGGTGTCGCCCACGAGGAGGTCGTCGTGATGATGGACGCTGACGTCGTGACCGACGTCGCTCAGGGCCCGCGCGAAGGAGCCACCGGCACGTCCCGCACCGATAATCGTGATCTTCATACCAGCCTCGTTTCGTTCCGGCCCTCGAGGGTGCCGGTCGTCGTTAGCCCAACGAGGCGAGTGTACCTAAGGGGCGCACCATTCCGATAGCCCCCACCAACATTTCTTCACTCACCAGTTCAGGAGCCAATTCCCGCAACGGAACCAGCACAAATGCACGCTCGTACATCCGGGGGTGGGGCACGAGAATCTCGGGATCGTCGGAGGTCTCTGTGCCTACAAGCAGCACGTCCACGTCAAGCGTTCGTGGCCCCCATCGCACCTCACGGGTGCGGTGCGCGAGCCCTTCGGCCGCGCGGGCCCGTTCGAGGAGTTCACGCGGCGACGCCGACGTCGTGACTTCGAGCACCAGATTCCAAAAGTCGTCCTGGGCGACGCCGCCCACCGGCTCGGTCTCGTAGACCAGCGACGCGCGGAAGGCGTCCTCCGCCGCGGCGCATTCGACACCGCGGCGCAAGTGTTCCGCGCGGTCCCCGAGGTTGGTCCCGAGGGAGAAGTAGGCGCGCCGCTCACTCACCGGTCGAGAGTGCACCGCACGCCGACGGTGGCGACGTCTTCGGGAACGGGAGGTCGCAGTTTGCGCACTGCGACGGTGACGCGTGTGATCTCGTCGTCGAACGCCAGAATCTCGGTGGCCACCCGGTAGGCGAGGGTCTCGAGAAGCAGAAAGTGACCGATCTGGGCCACGCGGCACGTGAGCGTCAAGATTTCCGCGTAATTCGTTGTGGTCGTTAGATCATCATTCAGCGCCGCGGCTTCGAAGTCCCGGAAGATATCGAGATCAAAACTCAATGGCTGGGCGCGATCGCGCTCTTCGGCCAGCACGCCCACGATGGCACTGCACCGCAAGTCGCGAAGCTCGATGACGTCGTTCATGACTGCGACGCGGGCAACTCGAGAAGCAAGGATCGACCTTCTGGTCCGATCGACCGACGGAAGAGTCGTTCGGTCATCGCGAGAGCCATGGTGGGCGACGCAATGCGACCCGCCCACACGAGATAGCCCGCCACGAGACCGAGGAGTCGGTCGGAAACTTCGTCACCGTGCAGGAGGACGACATCCTCCCCGGCCAGCGCCTGGTGCAGATCTTCGTAACACGCGAGCAGCACGGCGCGCTGATCGGGACCTTGGCGCAGGGCGTAGTGCCCGGCGGCAATCCCGTGATCGGTGTAGGACGCGAGGTTCTGCATTGCCGGCAGGATCGAAATGATGCGCGTGAAGCCCTGGTGCTTCAGCCACAGGAGTTCCTCGTCCCGGCGCACGCGACGGTGCACGAGAGTCGCGCCTCCGGGCCGTTCGGAGACGGCGAGTCGACCGCGGAAGACCCACGTGAAACTACGTGGCTCGATACCAGCGGCCCACTTCCCCCTCACGCTGTGACCTCCTCGACTGGACGTTGCAACAACGCGCGCAATTGCACCGCGACATCCACATCGTGTACTCGGACCATACTTGCACCCCACGAGAGCGCCCAGGCCGCAGTTGCCAAAGATCCTTCCAATCTTTCTTCGACCGGCAGCGGCGTGGGCGCCAGATCCCCGAGGAAGCGCTTTCGACTGGTGCCGAGGAGCAGACCCGCGTCGTGGCGCGCGCACAATTCGCCGAAACGGTCCGTGTGGGCGAGGAGCGCAAGATTGTGTTGCGTGGTCTTGCCAAAGCCAATGCCCGGATCCAGCCAGAGCTCGCGCACGCCGGCGGCGCGAGCATCGAGGGCGACTTTATTGAGCGCGTCGAGAACTTCACGCACGACGTCGTCGTAGTGCGGGGCGAGTTGCATGGTGCGACTGTCACCCTGGCGATGCATGGCGACATACCCGACGCCGAGTTCTCCGGCCACCGCGAAGAGGGATGATGAGACGTCGTTGATAATGGACGCGCCGGCCACCACGGCGGCCCGCGCCACCGACTCCTTTTGGGTATCGATCGAGATACGACCGAGAGGCGCGAGCGCGGCGATGACGTCGAGAACGCGACGGCGCTCCTCCTCGTCATCGACATCCTCCGCCCCCGGACGTGTCGATTCCCCGCCCACGTCCACCACGTCCACGCCACGTTCGAACAGCTGCTGGCCGCGGGCGATCGCGTCGTCCACGCTCTGAGTGCGGGCGTCCGCATAGAAGGAATCGGGGGTCACATTGACGATCCCCATGACCTGAACGGACGTGGTCATTACCGGCGTCGTTGGTGGATGTAGTCGAGTGCTTCCGCTCGCGACACGGCGTCCGTGCGGAAGAGCCCGCGCACCGCGGAGGTCACTGTCGTCGCACCCGCCTTCTTGATGCCGCGCATCGACATGCAGAAGTGTTCGGCCTCGAGCACCACAATGGAGCCTCGGG
>CAIQPR010000013.1 GCA_903873775.1 uncultured Actinomycetes bacterium | reverse complement strand
CACGCGCTTCGCCACGTTCACGGCAACGGTGTCCACGACCGGCCAGGGCACCCGCTCGGTGACGTCATCAACCGCCACGTGCACGGTCTCGGGACTGACCGTCACCTTCGCCTCGACGGGAACCTGCACGCTCACCGCACACGTCGCCGCATCAACGGACATGACGGCCGCAGACGGTAGTCCCCAAAGCTTCACGATCACGGGCGCCGTCCCCCAAACGGTGAGTATTTCCAATCTCCCCGCCTACGGACTGCGTGGTGCCACCTTCACTGCGCTGGTCCACACGGACGGCGACGGTGTGACGTCTGTGATCTCGACCACGCAGTCGATCTGCACGACCTCGCAGAGAGTGGTCACGTACGTCGCCTCAGGTACCTGCACGTTGGTGGCCGCGGTCGCCGCGGGCACCAACTACGCCGCGGGTAATGGCACACCGCAGAGCTTCCCGGTGTACAAGTACGCCTCAAACGCGCCGACCATTTCCAACGCCCCGGCCACGGGCATCGTGGGCAAGCACCTTTCCGCGGTGGTCACGACCAACGGTACGGGAACGAAGTCGGTGTCATCCACCACCCTCGGTGTCTGCACCGTGAGTGGGCTCGTCGTGACCTACCAGTCAGTGGGATCGTGCAAGCTGGTTGCTGCTGTGGCGGGGAGCACGAATTTTCAGTACGCCCCCGTGACGGGGAAATCCCAACTCATCGTCGTGAAGAAGTAGCACCTCGTCGCACGGTCCGTGGATTACGCGGACGGTGAACGTGTCGGCTCGATGAGATCCCAACGATTGCCGTAGGGGTCGATGAAGACGACCACCGTGCCGTAAGGCTCGTGTCGTGGCTCTGAGAGAAACGCCACTCCCGCCGACGCGAGTCGGGCATACGTCGTGTCAAATGAATCGACGTGGAGGAAGAAACCCACTCGATCACCGGTCTGGTGTCCCAGTGCGGCATTTTGCGACGGGGTGGTCGCCCGGGCGAGGAGCAGACCCGTTTCGGCACCCGGCGCGCGCACCACGACCCACCTCTTGATCGACCCGTCGTTGGCCGCCATGACCGTGTCTTCGACGAGATCGAACTGTAGGACGTTGGTGAAAAACGCAATGGCCTCGTCGTAGTCATCAACCAGAAGAGTCACTAAGTGGACATGTGTCATGGAGTGCCTTTCATTTCGTCCGTCAGAATGTCACAGCTGTAGGAACCCGTAGTGCGTCACTGAAAGTACACGGCGTGTCGAGAACATTTTCGCCACACGCTCCCGCTGATGAACCCGACACGACGTCAGCCCATCACGTACTCGTCACGGCCGCGAGTGCACTTTGTCCGAACGACCAACGCTCTCGAGGTGCGCTGTGTACATTGACGAGATGACCAGTCCTGACGGAGTCGATGACGCGCCCACTCGCCGGAGCGTCCTCAAGGCGTCAGGAGCTGCGGCGGCGGGACTCTCCGCGCTGTTCGTGACGCGAGCGGCCGTGCCCGAAGCGGGTGCGACGGACGTCGGGCACCAGCTTCCCCGCTCGTCCTACGCGACGACGACCTACGTGCAAAATGCGCTTACGTCGTTGGTGCATTCCGAGAATCGTTTCAACGTCGTCACCTACGGCGCCGATCCGACCGGCGTTCACGATTCATCCGCCGCAGTGACGGCCGCGCAAGCGGCGCTCAAAGCGGCGCACGGCGGCGAGCTCTTCTTTCCGCCCGGCGGTTCCTACCGATTTGCCACCGGGATCATTTCGCGACGCGTTCTGGCCGACGTCAAGATGTCGATTCAAGCGTCGGGAGCCACACTGCTTCCTTTCGGCTCCGGTGTCGCCATCGACACGCAGATGACAGACCCGCAGTACTGGGCGCAGCCCATCACGCCACCGCTTGCGCCCGTGGTGTTTGGTCAAATGGATTGCACCGGGCTTACCGCCGGTGGCATTGGCGTTCGTCACGGGTGTGCCGTCAGTGCGTACTACGACGGACTCGTTCACAACGCTGCTGCGCCCCCGACGGCCACATGGCCGACGGGCGGTCTACCCGGAGCACGCGGGTGGCAACTCCGCAACACGAAAGATACGGCGGGTGTGCCGCGATGGACCGAGCAGACACTTTTCGGACCCTCGGCCGGAGTCCACAATTGCTACGTCGGAATTGAGTTTGACGCGTACGACGGTGCCGACTCCTTCGGCTACACGCACATGTCGCGATTTACGGTTGAAGTGAACCGTGCGGCCCAGCGGGGCATCGTTGTGCGAGGGAGCAAAGGGGCTGGTGCCACCTTCTACGGATCTCAACTGCACTGGCAAGGTAACAACTCGCCGCCAACGACCACCACGGTTGGCGTTATCGCCACCTCCCAGACCGCGGGAGTGGCGACGACAGAGCTCAAGTTGTCCGCGGCGACCACCGTCGCTCTCTACGACGGTGAGATTGTGATTCTGACCGACGGCCAGGGAGCGCATCCGCTCGCCGTGATGATCCGTGGGACGAATCCCGTGGGTTCAACCACGATCTCCACCTATTCATTCACGCCCGCGACGTCGTACGCGGGGGGACCCGTCGTGTTGGCCGCCGTTGGTGCGGTGATTGGATGGCCCGGCCCGTCGGTGGCGGGGTGGTCGAGTGGATCAGCTGTCGACGCATCATCTCTCTGGCGTTCAACGCTCGACTGGCAAATGGAAAGCGGGGGCACCAACACGCCCCTGCGGACCGTCGCTCTCTACGTGTCGCCCAACGCCACCTTCGACGTCTTTGGGTATGTCGACCTCACGACGTACGCGCACGCGGCCGTACAGAACTACGGAGCCCTGCGGGTCGAGGGAACGTATCAGGGTCACATTGCCACCTCTCGCGATCTCTCGACGGTGTACCTCGGACCGGGGATTCCCGGCACCTCAAGCGTCACTCTCGGCGAAAGCGTTCCTCGAGTTCAGGTGAATGATGACGCGACGTTGACCGTGCCGTCGGGTCAGCCCCTCATGATCGCGGTTGCCGTACAAGCTGGTGTTCCGATCTCGTACCTCGGATGGTTCTCCGGAGCTACGGGCGCCAGCAGCGTTGAGAATCATTGGTTGGCCCTCGTCGATCAGACCTGTGCGCTGCGCGCCGTCACCGCAGATTTGGGCCCGACAATTGAGCCTCACACCGCGTACGGTGCGCATATTCTCGCGTCGACCGACGGAGGCACGACGTACACACCGCGGGCGAACGGATTCATGTACGTCGTGCTGTGCGTCGTTGCCGACGAACCGCCCACCGTCTCGGGCGCTCGCTATCTCCCGATCACAACGCCAGACATGGCGAGTCCGGGACCCCTCCTCGCCTCGACCGCGGTCCAAGTGGCGACGTCGGCGCCGTCGTTCCCGGCCACCTTTGCGCCCCAGTCGGTGCTCCCGGTCGTGCCCTACGCCTGGATCGCCGGAACGCTGTAGGTCACCGCGCTCTCAACGACCCCGCAAGGTGCGACGCGCTTCATCGAATCGTGTCCGGGTGGCGCGGGGCAGGTGTCGGTAGATCCACTTCACCCCAAGGACGCACCACAATGCTGTTCGAGATGTGCCCGATGGCCGTTGTGACGTCGCGCCGACAGTCCGACGCACACGAGACGTCGATCGCTCTTTGCTCCTGCCACTCACTCGTCGCGCATCCACGTCGGCCCGCAGGATGTGCGCCGCGGCCACAACGTCGCGACGGGCGTCCTCGAGACGTCGCGTGAGCCGGCGTTGCTCCTCCACAAAGTCGGTGGTAATCGGCGCGAGGGACGCGTCGAGTGCGCGACGCAGTTGACGCTCGGCGTCGTCACCATCGGGCTCCGCCCACGTTGCCGATGGGTCGTACGGCCCGAGAGGGTAACTCGAGGCGCCCACCGTTGTCATGGTGTAGGCAACCGGATAGAAGTCCCCGTCGAGAAACTCCACGAGTCCGCCGTAGTTGGTGTAGACGACCGGTCGGCCGCACAGCGCCGCTTCAATCGGGGTCAACCCGAGGCCCTCGGAACGGTGGAGCGAGATGTAGACGTCGCAACTCGTCAACAGTGCGAAATAGTCCGCCTCGGTCATCGTGCGATCGATCATGATCGTGCGAACCGATTGCTGGACGCGCTTCATCAATTCAATGGGGGCCAAGTGAAAGAAGTCTTGTGACTTGAGCACCAGCCACACGTCGGGATAGTCCGTCGCCACTTTTTCCCACACGTCGAGCACGCCGTCGGGATTCTTGCGGCTCACAAAGCTCTTCGCGTCGAAAGTGGCCATGACGTACGGATGTGGTACTTCACGTTGCTCGCTCGGGGGCGTCGCATCGGGCACCGTGACGTGAACGTCGAACGCGGTCAGCCGTGCCACGGGAATCCCCGTCGCCTGCGAGATCGCCTGAGCACTCCAGTTCGAAAGCGCGAAAGCGCGAGCCACCGATGCGTCGTGCACAATGCGGGAGGCTTCCACCGGAATTTTTTCCAGTTCCCAGGCCCACACCGGAACGATCACTTGACGGAGGGGATCAAGTCGTGACGGTGACTCAATATCGATGGCCCACCGATCGAATCCCACGAACACCAATTGACCGGCGTCGGCGCGCGCCAAGGGGTTCTTTCGTCGTAGGAGATCCGCCAGATGTTCCGGCGCGTCTTGGGGCAAGCGAATGCGCTCGATCGCACACGGGATGCCCGCCTGATCCCATAGTTGCAGCGTGGTGCGGGGCGGTTGACCCACGCCGGCCGGATAGGAGAGGTAGCCGACGATGCGCAGGTCGACCGCGCCCTCGCGCGCTGCGGTCGCAGCGGCGATGACGTCCACAAGAAATCGCCCGTGAGCCCCGAGCCGTGGGGCGAGCTCGTCGTCCATCCACGCCAGTTGCGTCCACGGCGGTGCCAACGACTCGTGCCCGTCCGCGCGAAAGAAAGCCGCTACCCCGTTGGGTACGCCTTCGAGAGACGGGTGACGCACCCATCCCCGTACGAAGCGCTCTCGGGTGAGTGCGTGATGTGTTGGTGTCACCTCGCCCGTGTCGACGTGCGAGGTCGCGGTGCCCTCGGTCTCGTAGAGCGAGCGCCGCATCTCGGTGCTCCAGCAACCGGCGAGACGAAAGACACGAACATCCTCGCGAACAGCGTCGCGCCACGCGAGTGGATAGGCCTCGGACGTCGGGACGCCCGTGACTGTGTAGGAGCGTGTGTCGACGTGTGACGCATATCGCGCGTGGCGGCGTTCAGCAAATTCGTGCGGCACAGAAGAGGTGATGCGCTTCATGACCGCGCGCTCATCGAGTACCCAGTCCGACGAGCTATCGAACCCGGCGTAGTGAAAGATCAACAGAGGTACTCGTTGGTTCGCGCACCGCACGTCAATGGTCTCATCGTGAACATCGAGTTGCCGTTCATGGAGATTCCAGTACGCGACGTTGACGCCAGGGTGGCGCAGAACTTGGACATTCGCCATCGTCGGGACGAGGTCCATAACCCGCTGATCGAAAAATCGGCCGGTGCCCGGGTCAATCACCGCGTCGAGCTGCGTCTCCTTGGCCCACCAGTCCAGACAGTCGACCGCCGAAGGTCGCACCGAGACGAATCCGGTATTAAACAGTCCGAAACGTGCGACGTCGATGTCCGCAGTGGATACCGGTGCGTCGAGGTTCGACGTCACGTAATGAGGCGTCAGAGTGAGGTCCGCGTCGTCGTCCAGCAGGTCCGCGACATCCCCGAAGACTTCAGAATCGACATCGAGATAGGTCACGCGGTCCCATCCCTCGGCGAGCAAATACCGAAGAAATGCGGGCTTGAGCGAGGCGAGAAATTCTTGCTCCGCATAGATCACATTGGCCACGACGGGATCAAAATCTCCCCATGCGACATCGTCGAGTCCTATGACCTCGCACACATCTCGTCGACCAACAGCGGCGCAGGCATTCTCGACGCATGATCGGATGTTGGTGAGATCGAGCGCGTCCTGTACGACAAGAAAACACATGTGCACGTCGGGCATGTGGCGCGCGACCGATGCCGCGAGTTCACAGACCGCTGCGCCATCCTTCGGCGACAGGACGCCTCAGACAACGTGGCGACTCCGCACGCCAAAACCCTAGGTCACGCCGTCCCCTATGGTCACCGACGTCTCGCCGCGACCGGGCGAGCACGATCGCGGGACGCGCGTACGCTACCGATGAGCACTGTGCTCCGCACCGGAAGGAATCTCGTGTCCCAGGAACTGCCGACCTCACATTTGGAACTACGCACTCTCGTCACCTCGTCGGGCGTCCTCGAATTGTCCCTCGAAGAAGCGCCTCTGGCGCCGCTCGGACCCAATGACGTACTCATTCGCGTCGAGGCCTCGCCCATCAATCCCTCGGACCTCGGATTACTTCTCGCTGGCGCGGACCTCACCAAGATCGAGACGGGCGGGACCGACGAGCGGCCGCACGTCACGGCCCCGATCGACCAGGCCGTTCTACGCTCTCTCGCCGCACGCTTCGACCAGTCCCTGACCGTTGGTAATGAAGGCGCGGGCACGGTGATCGCCACTGGCGACTCGCCCGCCGCGACGGCACTACTGGGTCGCACGGTGGCCGTGGCCGGTGGCAGCATGTACGCGCAGTACCGCGTGATCGACGCCAGCGGGTGCCTCGTTCTTCCCGAGGGTACGACCGCCCGCGATGGGGCGTCTTCTTTCGTCAATCCACTGACGACTCTCGGCATGATCGGAACGATGCGCCGAGAAGGCCACACCGCCCTGGTGCACACGGCGGCGGCATCCAATTTGGGTCGCATGCTGGTGCGCGTCTGCCAGGAGGAAAACGTGCCCCTGGTCTGCATTGTCCGCAGTGCCGAACAGGTCGACATCTTGCGAGACCTCGGGGCGGAGTACATATGCAACTCCAGCGCCGACAGCTTCATGTCTGACTTGATTGCCGCCATTACGGCCACCGGCGCCACGCTCGCGTTTGACGCGACGGGCGGCGGTTCTCTCGCCAGTTCGATCCTGACGGCGATGGAAGTTGCGGCGTCCGCGACGGCATCGTCGTACAGTCGCTACGGTTCGACCACGCACAAGCAGGTCTACATTTACGGCGGTCTGGACCGATCCCCTACCGTCCTCACACGGAATTTCGGATTCGCCTGGGGTCTCGGTGGATGGTTGCTGACACCCTTTCTCATGTCGCTCGGAGCGGATGGTCTGGCGCAACTTCGCCAACGCGTGGCCGACGGACTCCACACCACCTTTGCGAGCACGTACACCGAAGAGGTCACCTTGGAGGGGGCGCTGCGTCGTGACGCACTCCAGACCTACGCGCGCCAAGCGACCGGCGAGAAATTCTTGATTACTCCCTGGGGCGACTAGTCGCGCCCAGGACTTAGCTCGCGTCGGGTGGCGCTCGATGCTCGGTGGACTTCGCCGTGCGAAACGTGGTGAACACGAGTGCCGCCACCGCGAGAAGTCCCACGAGGAGGATCGCGATGAGATCCGCGTTCGTTCCCGGCGCGGACGTCGCCGGCACCACCACTGTCGTCGGGGGCGCGTACGTCGTCGTCGTTTCCCCGGGGTAAGTGGTGGTCGGAGGTGCGTCGGTCGTCGTGGGATGCGAGACCAGCGTCTCCAGTTGGATGTGCGCACTGCCACTCGGCCCCGTCGCCCCCATTAAGGGAATGACGTGGTGGTCGCGCGGCACCGCGTGGTGGGACGCTCCCACCCAGACAACGATCGACAGTGCGACGGCGAGGACGCCGATACGTGGCCACAACGTCTTGGTCGTCATCCTCTCTCCATCACTCCTAGTTGACCATACGCACGCCGAGTCGTCGCACGACACGGGCGAGAGTAGGTTGTGACTCCGAAATGGGGTAGCCGTGAACGAGCTCGACAATTTGGCGTGGTATTCCCTCAACGGACCGCACCTACGATTTCGACGTGGAAACGAACTCGGCGCGGCGTACGACGCGGAGGTCAGTCCCTTCTGCGCCCTCGCTGATGAGGTGACCGACGAGGCCTGGGGCGCGTTGGCCTCGGTCTTGGGCGAGGGCGAGACGGCCACGATCTTTCGCGATGAAGTCAATCCCCCGTCAACGTGGGACACCGTGATGTCCTTGACCGGCGTGCAGATGGTGGGACCCCGTAACGAAGAGTGGGAGGTCGATCCGCGCATTCGTGTTCTCGAGCCGAGCGACCAGCCGCAGATGATGGCCCTCGTCGAACGAACGCAACCTGGACCCTTCCGAGCACGCACTCACGAACTAGGAGAATTCCTCGGCATCTTTCACGCCGACCGTCTGGTGGCGATGGCCGGACAGCGATTCCGCACCTCAACGTACGTGGAAATAAGTGCGGTCTGCACGGATGAGGAAGTGCGAGGTCAAGGACTCGCCACCACCCTCATCCGCGCGCACCACACGCGGCTCACGCAACAGGGTCTGCACCCGATGCTCCACACCGCGGAGACGAACGTCCGAGCCATATCTCTCTACGAACAGCTCGGGTACGTTCTGCGAACACCCGTCGCCATCTCCATCCTGCGACCTCCCACGGTGACGTCGACGAGCGTTTAAGTCCCGACGCCACGCTCGTGGTACCGTCCGCAGAGAACCACGACGGGGAGGAGTGCGGTGATCGTCTTTCTCCATGGCGTGCCCGAAACCTACGAATTGTGGGACGAACTTCGCGCACACCTCGACGCACCATCGGTCGCCCTCGCGCTCCCCGGTTTTGGCAAGGGCGTCCCGGAAGGATTTACAGCGACCCAGGACGCCTACGTCGAATGGGTTCTCGCACAGCTGTCGTCGTGGGACGAACCCATCGACCTCGTTGGTCACGACTGGGGTGGCATCATCGCCTGTCGCATCGCGACCTCGGCGGGTACACAGCTCCGGTCGTGGGCCTCGGACGCCGTGGGGATCTTGCGCGAGGACTACGTGTGGCACGACCTCGCTCAGATCTGGCGAACGCCGAACGACGGAGAGGCTTTTTGGGAGAACCAGATAGTGACCCCTGTCGAGGACCGCGCGGCGGTGTTCACGATGCTCGGCGCATCGACGCACGCGGCTTCTCGCATGGCCGCCGCATTGGACCCCACGATGGCGTCGTGCATTCTTCGCCTCTATCGTTCGTCGGACCCGAATCCGGCTGCTGCCTGGCGGCCGTCCTTAGGTCCGACCCGCTCCCCCGGACTCGTGATTATTCCCACCGATGATCCCTTCGGCGACGAAGCCCACGCTCGTTCACTCGCCGAGAGTCTTCACGCACGCGTGGGCCTACTCCCGGGACTTGGGCATTGGTGGGCGTCGCAAGATCCGAATGCCGCAGCAGACATGTTGACGAGCTTCTGGTCCTCACTCGACTAACGAGCGGCGCTAGTTCTCTGGCGGACGTTCGATCTGACCAATTCCGGCTGCGAGGACGGCTGAATTGGGGATGCGCAACAGGCCGTCATCCGTCTGCACGGTCACGTAGGTGAGGCCGATTTCGCACACCTCAACATCGATCACACCCACCATGCTCGAGCGGATACGGATGAAGTCACCGACGGTAAATGGGTGGGCGAATAACAACACGAGAGCCGCGAAAATGTTCCCGAGACTCTGTTGCGCCGCGATACCGAGCACCACACTGGCAAATCCCACACCGAGCAAGAGCCGACCGATCGACACACCGAGAACGGCAAACATCGCAAAGACCACAATGACGTACCCGAGTGCGGTTCCAATGAGTCGGACGGCCGAGCCCGCGGCGGGCAAGGTACGTGTCGATGCGACCTCGCTCAGAGCGGCCGCCAGATTTTGGGTGGCGATGACGCCGCTGAGGCCGATCACCCCCGCACAGATCCACGCGACAATTTTGGGGTGCAGTGAACCCACGTGAAATCCACCGAACTCTGAACCAATGACGAGCGCGGCCACCGCCACGACACTGGCCAGAATGCCGGTCAACCAATGCCGCAGCTGGCGAGATTTCACCGGAAGGGCGGGAAGAGTGCTCATCGCACCCAGAGTACTGCGCTGAAAATCCCATATTTACAAGGGATATGAGAAATTATGACCAATTGCTGGCAAAAATGATATTGCTCTGATATCATTTCGTCTCATGTTGATATCACACTTTGTCGAAGGCGTTGCCGAAGAGTTCGAGTCACTCGCGGAACTCGGCGGAGAAGAACTCGTCGCTGCCGTGCGCCGACTGTCGGCGGCGTCAAGTTCCGTGCTCGCCACACAACTCCTCGGCGCCCTCAACGAGGTCGTGGCGGAATTCAATGCTCGCGACACCGCGACCACACTCGAGCTTCGTCTCGCCGGCGACGATGTCAGCCTCGTGCCCTCGGACGACCGGGAGCCCGCGGGAGAGGCGTCCGGCGAGTTGAGTGCACGCATCGCGCTGCGACTTCCCGAAGACCTGAAGGCACGCATCGAATCCCTCGCGTCGAAGTCCAATGTCTCCACCAACGCGTGGATTGTGCGCACGCTGCACCACGCGACCGAACGACCCGTCAGCACACCACGCACCGGCAACTATCTCCGCGGCACCGGCCGCAGCTAAGTCACCAGAAAGGACCATCATGACCATCGACAACACACTTCCCGACCAGGGCGCGTCGGATCGCCGTCACTTCGAGTACGCGGTCGATCAGCCGATCACTCTTGATGTGCAGTGCACATCGACGGACATCTACGTGCGCACCCACGACGAGCCCATCGCGCGGCTCGACATCGTGGCCCGCTCGCCCAAGGACGCCGAACGAGTGTCGAAGATTCTTGTGAACTACGACACCCATCGGCACGTGTTGGAAGTACGCGAGCCCCAACGGACGTCCTCGGGCCAAACGAAGTCAAAATTTCTCGGGCGCTTGCTCAACATCGACGCTTTCACCGGAGAACTCGATTACATCCTCACGGTGCCGACGGGATCAAACCTTGATATTTCGACCGTATCGGGAGACCTCGTGGCCGACGGCACGTACACCCGCATCGGACTCAAGGGTGCATCGAGCGATGCGGTCATCGACACGGTGAACGACCTCGCCATGCACGTCGCCTCGGGAGACCTGCAAGTGCGAGAAATTCGTGAACGCGTGACAGTGCGCAGTGCATCCGGCGACGTCGACGTAGCCGACGCCCAAGGCGCCGCCGTCTTTGAGACTGTGTCCGGCGACGTGCGCGTGACCATCACGAACACGTGCGACGTGCGCGTCCGCTCGGTTTCGGGCGACGTGCGCGCCTACCTCGAGCCCGGCTTCGCCCTCACGGTTGACGCACGATCGACCAGCGGCGAGGTGCGCAGTGACATCTCACTGGACTCTGACGGCGCTACTGATGACGGCTCACCGACAGTCGTTCTCAACGCCAAATCCATGAGCGGAGACATCCGTATCAAGCGTGCGAGCGACAAGCGCCGCCGCGCGTCCGAGAACATCGCCGAAGTGCTGTCCTCTCGATTCGAGAGCGCGGCCGTCTAGCTTCTCCCCACTCCATCGCTGTAGGCCTCCCTCAGCGATGGAGTGGGGCCGCTACGGTCACGTACCTACAGGTCCGACAGAACGTCTCGCAATTGCCGACCGGTGTCTCGTGGGTTGCCGGTCAGAAGTCCGATTTCCGCGCCTTCGGCGCTGGTGTCATCGCCCGGCTCGTACACCGATACGCGTAGTCCTCGACCCACTTTTTCCGCGACGACAGACCACGGCAATCCCGGAATCTCGGACTCTCGGGTCGCCAAGAGAGACGACTCCGAACGGCGAACGATCTCCCACCCGGGCGTGCGGGCGGCGTCCATCACGCGGTCGAGATCACTGGAACTGGAGAACGAATTTTGAGCGATACACAGACCCTAGGAGATCCGTGTCACGCGTCAGGCTCGGCGAGGCCGAAGAACTCTCGACACCGCTCCAGACCCACGATCTCAATATCGTCGCGCCGACGTTCCCTCCACTCCGCTCGATCCAATTCAAAGATCACCAACGCGGCCTGTTCTCCTCGACGGAGCGCCGTCGTTCGACCGACATCTCGGTAGCCCAACGACCGGGACGTGCCGATCGACGCCAGGTTGTCGAGGAATGCTCCCGACCGTGCCGTGCGTGCGCCGAGCCCTTCAAAGGCGAGGTGAAGGACGGCGGCCCGCATTTCGGAACCGAAACCGCGGCCCTGGTACTCCCGGCCGAGCCACGAACCCGTTCGCACTTGGCGCGACGTCGAGAAATTGCTGGCCATGAGGTCCTGGGAACCAATGGGGTGTCCCTCCACGAACACCGTGCCACACCAGGTCCAGTCCTGCGGTGTCCACGACGCGCGCTGCCGCCACCACCACTGCAGGGACGAACGCTCGCGCTCCGCGCGAGGTAGGTCCGTCCACGGATTTTTGAAGGGCATGGTGGCGGGGTCATGAATTCCCCGGTCAATCACGTCGAGCAGCTCCGGCAGTTCGTCATCTCGGGCCAGGCGCAGTTCGAGGCGTGGGGTGCGCACGGAGAGCTCGAACAATGGCCAAGAGTTCGCCAACATCACTTCATGATGCCAGAAGGCCCATTACTCACAACGAGGGCGTCGACGGGTCGCTGCACGGACGAGCTCAGGAATCAAGAAGAGTCTCGCGAGATCCTGCGCCAAACAAATCGCCCAGGAGATCGTCGACGCGAGATTGCACCGTTGAGGTGCCGTCTTGTTGGGACCCCGCTAGTGGTGCCAACTCGTCAAGACCTTCGTGGCGTTCTTCCATGCAGGACACCACGCGCGTAGAGAGGAATCGTGACGGAAGAGCCCACGAATGCGCGTCCGGGTGCTTGGGCGGCTTGTGGTGGTAACGAAGTGGCACCGTGACGGTGAGATCACGCCGAGCTCGTGACAGAGCCACGTAGAAGAGACGACGTTCTTCCTCCACGCCGTCGGTATCCGCGACGGCCATGTCAGAGGGAATATTCCCGTCCGCGGCGTGCATCAGAAAGACCGAATGGAATTCGAGACCTTTGGCGGAGTGGATTGTTGACAACACCAACCAGTCCTCGTCAATGGAGGGGTCATCCGCCAGATCGCCCGTGGACGACGTCGGCTCGAGAACGAAGAGTGAAGAAACATCACTCAGTCGTGCACAGTCGCTCGCGGCAGTGACCAGCGCGTCGAGGTCAACGAGCCGAACATCCGCGTCGTCATAGACCGCGCACAAAAGGGGTTCTATCGCGTCGCGCAATTGGTCGGCGCGCACGGCAACGGACGGCGAGCGCGCGTCCGCGAGAGCGGCGAGGACGGGATCAAAGAGAGTGCGCGCCTCTTCGCCCAATTGAGAACGAATGAGATCGCCCTGCGTGTGTGACGCGGTGGTGTCCACGGACGCATCGAGTGTCAGGGTGTCAACGACCCGCCGGGCCGTGACGGGTCCCACACCGGGAAGAAGTCGCAGCAGGCGGAACCACGCCGGCGCGTCCAGTGCGTTGTCCGCGACGCGGTACAGGGCGAGGAGATCCTTCACGTGCGCCGCTTCAAGGTAGCGGAGTCCTCCGTACTTCACGTAGGGAATTCGTCGACGGGTGAGCTCGAGTTCCAGTGAGGCGCTGTGGTGCGCGGTGCGAAAGAGGACGGCCTGTTCGCGAAGTGGAATCCCGTGATCGAGATTGTCCAGTATTCGCTCGCAGAGATACTCGGTTTGCGTCGCTTCGTCGCCGCAGTGCACCACTTTCGCGCGGGGACCACTCACCGCATCATCCGCGGGGCGAAGGATCGACGAAAAGCCGCTCGGGGCGTCAAGGGCCACCGCATTGATGGCGCTGATGATGTGTGGTGTCGAGCGGTAATTGATGTCGAGGGTGATGGTGGTGAGTGAAGGAAAGACCGTGTCCGCCTCGAGGAGGTAGCGCGGTGAGGAACCCCGAAACGAATAGATGGCTTGCGCGTCATCTCCGACGATCGTGAGCGCGCTCCCGCGCCTGACCATGGCGGCCGCAATGTCCACCTGGATCTGATTGACGTCTTGGTACTCGTCAATCAACAGGTGATCGACGCCACTGACGAAACGTTCACCCAAAACGTCATCCTGCAAGAGTGCGCGGAAATACACCAAGAGATCATCGAAGTCGACGAGGGCTAAAGCGCGCTTGCGGGCCACGTAGGTGCGAAAGATGGCCGCGTACTCGTCGGCGTCTTCCACACACCAGGGTGCTACCTCGGCCATGGTCTCCGCCACCGGTCGCGATGCGTTGACCGAACGTGAGTAGATGGTGGCCAAGGTCCCCTTGCTCGCCGAACGCCGCGGCGACCGGCGACGCAGGGACTCCGCTCGCACCAGGTCGAGCACATCGGCGGCGTCGCCCGTGTCGAGCAGGGAGAAATTCTCCGAGAGTCCGAGCGAGGTGGCGTAGGACCGCAGCGCGTGGTGCGCCACGGCGTGAAAGGTCCCGCCGGCGATACGACCCTGCGGCCCGCGTTCTCCCATCGTGCGCCGACGGGTGCGGGCAATCATGGTGCGGGCGGCGCGCCGTGAGAACGTCAGAAGAAGGATCTGTTCTGGCGAAGTGCCCGTCGACATCAAGTGTGCGACTCGTGCGCACAACGTTGTCGTTTTCCCCGTACCGGGACCGGCGAGAATGCGCGTCAGACGGTCCGTACACGTGGCCGCCTGCAGCTGGCGCTCGTTGAGGTCGTCGAGAAAAGCGAACACTTGTTCGATTATAGGAACAACTGCCCAACGGGCCAGAAAGTGACCAACGACCCGAGAAAGCCGCTCTTCTCCGGCCCTACGTTCGTAGGCATGGTGGATGAACTCTCTCGCGCGGACATCGACGCGTTTCTCGACACTCAGGTGGTGGGCCGCGTGGCGTGCCATTTGGACGGTGAGACGTACATCGTCCCCGTCATCTTCGCGTGGTCCGACGACGCCGTCTGGGTCTTTACGACCGAGGGTAAAAAGGTGGACTTCATGCGCGCCAACCCGGCCGTGTGCTTTGAAGTTGATGAGCGTCGGGACAACGGAACATGGACCAGCGTCATCATCACCGGGCGTTACGAAGAACTCTCCGGGGATGATGTCACCCGCACTCTCTCACTGCTCTCGAGCCGCTTTCCCCCGCGACCGGCGTCAGCATCACCGGAGCCCCGCGGCGAAGGTCGTCCCCACGTGGCGTTTCGCATCACCGCGACACACGTCACCGGTCGCCGCAAGGCGTGATCTGCGGCTCAACGAGTCGACGCGTCGCGTCGACTAGTCACACAAGTGGTAGCGAACCATCGCTTCGAGGTCCTGCATTTCGGTGTACCGATTCGTCAGTGAGTCCGTCATCGACTGGAACGACATCATCGGCGTCGTCGCGGCGAGGCGCTGGAGTGCCGGAGGCCAGGTCGGCGTGGAGAGGTGCGTGCGCTCGTGCGCCACGGCGGGCGTCACGGAGAGCGACGACGTCGCGCCCACAATTGCCAGACACATCTCGTCCGAAGACCCGTCACCCCAGAGAACGTAGCGAGGCGGGAGGGTCTTAAGGTACGGGTCGATTCCTCGTAGCGCCGGGTTGTACGTACAGCTCACCTGCAAGTGATCGCCGGGTTGGATCTTGACCGGGGAGGACATCGTGTAGCTCTGCTGGTAGTGAAAGTTGTACGCGGGCACGTTCACGAGTACCTGCTGCTGCGGAGTGCCGGGGTTGAGTGTGACCTTGAAAGATGCACCCAAGAGGTGCATGTGCGGCGTGATCTGCCAGATGTACTTCGTGGCGCCCACACCCCACGTACAGGTCGAAGTGTCCCCCGCCTTCGGTGTTCCTCCGCTGCAAATGTCTTCGAGCAGATTGTCAAAGCCAATAGCGGAGGAACCAAAGCGGGCGCCGATGTCTTTCAGCGACGCCGCGCGCGAGCACAACTTCCCCGACGTGCCCGACGGACACGGAAGATCAATAGGTGCGGCGTACAACTGGATGCCGAGAGGCAGCAAGTTCGACGACGACGCGGGCACCAATTGCAGCGACACCTTCGAGCGATCGGGCTTTGAGCCCACGAGCAAGTTGTAGTGAATCTGCATCACGATGAGACTTCCGGCGGGCAGGGGCACGCCCGTGCCGGTGGGCTCGGGAGATGCACCCCGTCCGGGGGCCCACGCGGCGAGCCACGGGGCAGATCCAATATCCGCAATCGAACCGGCGCCACCGATGCCCGGCCCACCAAAGCACGTCCAGCCGGTTCCGTTGTTGTCCATCTTCTTCGCCGCGGCGGCCTGCGAAGGAGGAACGAGATACAAAATGGCGTGGTGATCTTCCGCCGTGTTGCCCGGCGTGAAGGTGGATTCCGTGATCATCTGGTCGGTGGTCACGTGCGGGTCCAGCAACGAACAGTGGTACAGGTCGTGTCCACCCTTCGGGGCGACGGGGGTGAACGCGTGAGGTAACTCCATCGTGACGGTGGTGGCGCCCGCGGTGTGCGCAATACGAGAGATACGTCCTCCGTGCGTGGTCGCCCCGGTCACCGAGGTCACCATCGTGGCGGCGAGCAGAAAAGCTCCCGCCCCGAATCCGATTTGCCTGCGTACTTTCACGCGCCCCCCAGTGTGTTCCCCTCGTGCGGAGGCTAGGGGAGATTGTCGGGTGAGTCAATGACAAGATGCCACCGGACGCCAGGAGGGCGTGGGCGAGATTTTCATGCAGCCAGCTCGGTGAGGCAGTATGCGTAGGGAGACAGCAGGGAGTCGTTATGTCCACCACACAGCACGAGCACTTCGACGTCATCATCGTGGGGGCCGGCATCTCCGGTATTGACGCGGCCCACCGCCTGCAACGCGACTATCCCGAGAAATCCTTTGTCGTGCTCGAAGCGTTGGAGTCCTTTGGCGGCACCTGGCTCGTACACACGTACCCCGGGGTTCGTTCCGACAGCGATTTGTACACATTCGGGTACGACTTCAAGCCCTGGACCGGGGCGCCCATTGCGACGGCGGAGGAGATCCTGCGCTATCTCGGCGAGGTCATCGACGACGGCGGGCTGGATCGCCACATTCGGTACCGCCACCGCATCCAGACGGCGTCCTTTGACAGCGCGTCGGGTACCTGGACAGTGCACGGCACGCGGGGAGAGAACGACGAGAGCATCACGCTCAGCGCGAACTTTCTGTGGATGTGCCAGGGCTACTACAACCACGCCGAGGGATACACCCCCGAGTGGCCGGGATTTGAGTCGTTCGCGGGTCAGGTCATTCATCCCCAGACGTGGCCGGCGGACGTCAAACTCGCAGATAGGAACGTGGTCGTCATCGGCAGTGGCGCGACCGCCGCGACGCTCGTACCGGCACTGGCGGGTAGCTGTGGAACATTGACCATGCTCCAACGTTCGCCCACATACTTTTGGCCCAGCCCCAACACGAACGAAGTGGCCGACATGTTGCGCCAGCTCGACATCCCTGAAGAGTGGACGCACGAGATTGTCCGACGCAAGATCCTCTTTGACCAGGAACTCGTCACCCAGCTGAGCTTTCAAGAGCCGGAGTTCGTACGTGACGAACTCCTGAACATGATCCGACCCCTGCTCCCCGAGGGCTACGACATCGCCACGCACTTCACGCCGAAGTACATGCCGTGGCGCCAACGTCTCGCTCGCGTTCCCGACGGCGACCTTTTCACGGGCATCCGCGAGGGCCTCGTGGCGGTCGTGACCGACGAGATTGAGACCTTCACACCCACCGGCATCGTCACCGTGGGCGGGACCGTTCTGGACGCCGACGTCGTCATCACGGCAACGGGTTTCAACTTGAGCGTGCTCGGCGACATTGCCTTTGACATCGACGGTGTCCCGGTCGATTGGGCCGCCACCGTTACCTACCGGGGCCTCATGTTTACGGGAGTTCCCAACCTGGCGTGGGTCTTCGGCTACTTCCGCGCGAGCTGGACGCTGCGCGCGGACATGGTCAGTGACTTTCTCATTCGCATGTTTCACTACATGGATGAACACGGGGTGCACGTGGTCACTCCGCACCTGCGCGACGAAGACGCCGACATGCCGCTTCTCGAGTGGGTGAACGTGGACGACTTCAATCCCGGCTACCTCTTGCGCTCCATGCACCTCATGCCGCGACGGGGCGATAAGCCCGAGTGGCAGCACTCACAGGACTACTGGCGGGAGAAGGAAATCTTCCCGCAGGCGACCTTTGACGATGGGTGTCTCGATTTTGCGTAGACGCTGACCCGACGGGTCACCGAACGCGCACCTATCGTGGAACCGTGAGAGCCCTGTCGCGTCCCGTCGTCGCCCTCGCCCTCGCCTTCTTGGGCGCGGCCGGCACGTGCGCCGACGCGTCCGCCACTTCTCCTCGCGCGGTGCCCGTGATTCCGCCCACGGCACCTTGCGGAACTGTTCTTCTGCCCGGTTCCCTCTGGCTGTCGGGCCACGGCGTAGACGTGAAGTCCAACGCGAACGATCAGTTCAGCGGTAACTCTTGTGGTGGTCTCAGTACATCAACGCCGACCAAGCAGTACGGCTACGGCTTTCAGTGTGTGGAGCTTGCCGCTCGCCTCTATCACGCACTCGGTTGGGGTCTCGTGTACGCCGACGGACCCGCGTCCGCCGGTCAGTATCGCTACGGCGCAAAATACATTCCCCAAGGTTCGCCTCAATTGATCTGGCACCCCGTGAGCTCGACCTACACCCCCGTTCCCGGAGATCTACTCATCGAAGGCGGCGACCAGTGGGGCCACGTGGCGGTGGTCGACTACACCACCCCGTCCGCCATCGTCGCCGTCGAGCAAAACGCGTCTAATTCGGCGTTCCACTACTACCCACTCGTCAACGGCCACGTGACCGGGGGCTACAGCCCGGTGAGTGGTTTTCTTCACTCCCCGAAGAACCACTTCACCAACGTTGTGCCCACAACGAGCTACACCGCGGTGTTCACCTCGAGTACGAACGGTCTCGCCACATACGGCCTGAACGGCGGCGCAACGCTGCACGGTGCGGTCCTGCCCGGATCATCGCCCACGGCGATCGCGCTCCCGAGTGGTGGCTACCGGTTGGCCTACGTGACCGCGTCCGACGACCTCGTCGTGGGCGACTACTCCGGGGCGCTCAACACTCTCGCGAGCGTCGCGACGAATACTGACGCGAGCATCACTGCCACTGCGTCGACCACTTCCGTGGCCTACGTTGGCACAAACAATGAACTATGGGTGGGTTCCCTCGCCACGCCGCTTGGCGTGGCGCCGGCGGGATGGTCGACCACGAATTGGGGCGGTGCCGTGGCGCCCAACACGTCGCCGTCGGTGGCCAGTGGACCCAACGGACTAACGGTCGCCTACGTCGGCGCCAATGGTGACGTCTGGATCGCGACGTCACCATCGCACACCACCGACACTCTGGTGACGGCGGCACCCGGCACGTCACCCGCGATTCTCGTGACGCCAACGCTCACGGAAGTCGCGGTCACGGGTGCCGACGGCACTGTGTGGACCATCATCAACGGCGTCGCGAGTTCGACTCGTCACACCACTGATCGTGCGACGTCACCGGCGCTCGTGAACACCCCCACCGGCGTCGTCGTTGGGCTCGTCACTCCCACCCACGCCATTGCGATCTTCGGCGCCGACGGCGACTACGAGTGGCGCACCGTCACGACCGTCTCGTCGGTGTCGCTCGCTGCAGGTATCAGCGGTGTCGCCGTCGCGGCCTCGGCGTCAGGTCAAGTGGTCCTGCTCACCCGCAGTCGTGTGGTCTCCACCGGTCTCAACGAGCGCGCCGGCGACAGCCCGACTCTCGTCGTGAATTGACGCACCTCTCGTCGACGGCACCCGCTGCCCTCGTCTCCACTCTCGGCGTCACCTCTCGCACGAGACTGTCTGCAAGAATCAGCCCGTGACCGCAGAACCAGAGCGACAGAAATTCGTCTGGCGCGTGCGCTACGCCCGCAAGTATCTCCGCCGTCGCCTCGACCACATCGTTGTGGAAGCCCCCGCGGCGCATCCCCTCGAAAATGCACTCTGGATTTGCTCGTGGCAGCGCAGCGGATCAACGTGGCTCGCCGAAATGTTGGCGCACCAACGCGGCACGCGCCTCGTCTACGAACCGGCCAATGTTCCTGATGGCCTCGTGTCCGGTGACGCGTCCGCGGACATTCCCCTGCCGCGCGAAGGCGACCCTGCCACCTTTGCCGTGGTCCGTGCGTTGCGGGGCGTGGAGCGCGGCGACTGGGTGGACCAGATGGCCGGGACCCACTTCGCGCGTCGACGCGTGGTCAAAGACGTCCGCGCGATGGCGCTGGCGCCGTCGATTCGCACGAAGTGTCCCGAGACGCCGGTGGTCATCCTGACGCGCCACCCCATTGCGGTCGCCCGATCCAAGGTGGACCTGGGGTGGACGAGCGGCGCCTCGCGATCGGATGATTTCGCCACCGAAGTCCAGCAGTGGTGCGAGATCCACGCCGCGGCACTGCGCGACACGCGACTCGCGAACGTGCACTTCGTGACCTACGAGGCGTTGCGCGAGAATCCTCAGGCGCGGGTCGCGGCCATTCGCGACTACGCCCTCGGATTCTCCTCCACCTGGCGAGGATTATCGACGGACACCCTCGACCCCACACGACCGTCGGCGACGAATTTCCGCTCAACCACCGTCGGCGCGGCGGACGGTTGGGGAGACCTCGATGACGCGTTGATTCATCGAGCGGTCGAGATCATGCGGGATTACGGTTTCGATGGTCTCTACGACGATCAGCCCGGTGCCCGCAGTGAACTCGATTCGTTCGTGCACCATTTCCGAGCGAGCGTGCACTGATGGAACTCTCGGCTCTGTATCTTCCGCAATTTCATCCGATCCCCGAAAACGATGAGTGGTGGGGCGAGGGCTTTACCGAGTGGACCAATGTGCGACGCGCGCGACCTCTCTTCCGTGGTCACCAGCAGCCCGTCGTGCCGGGCGAGCTCGGGTACTACTCACTGCTGGATCCGGAGATTCGTGAGGCGCAGGCCGACCTCGCGCGCGCGCACGGAGTGACGTCGTTTTGCTACTGGCATTACTGGTTCGCGGGACGCCGGCTCTTGGAGAAGCCCTTCGATCAGGTTCTGGCGTCGGGCGCCCCGGATTTTCCTTTCCTTCTCGGATGGGCGAATCAGTCGTGGTCGGGCATCTGGCACGGCGCACCTCACCGGACCTTGATGGAACAGACCTACCCTGCGGGCGACGACGAGGCCCACTTCAACAGCCTTCTGCCCGCCTTTCGCGATCCTCGCTACGTGCGACTGCAGGGTCGACCCGTGTTCATCATCTACCGACCCACTGAACTACCAAACCCCCGCGCCTTCGTCGACACCTGGCAGGGTCTCGCACGACAGGCGGGGCTCGACGGGCTCTACCTCGTCGCATGGATCGAAGGTCGTGACTGGGGCGTCAACTACACGACCCACGACGCCGACGGATTCGACGCCGGGCTGTACGTGCACTTTCCGTTCGAGCGCACACCAGTCACACGGCTGCGCGACAAGCTCCGGGCGCGAGACGAGCGCTTCGGCCCCGGTCGCTACCGCTACGCCACCGACCTCCCTTCTCCGGTCACCCACCTTCGCGGTCGCGTCCACCCGTCGGTGCAACCGAACTGGGACAACACACCTCGTTCGCAACGGCGCGGACAACTCGCGGTGAAGTCGTCACCCCAGGCCTTCCAACGCCATCTACTGCAGGCGCTGACGAGGGAAAATACCCACCACGAGAACGAACGACTCTGCGTGATCAAAAGTTGGAACGAGTGGGCGGAAGGTAACTACATCGAGCCCGACGCCCGCTACGGGCGGGGATGGCTCGCGGCTGTTCGCAATGCGCGAGAACACGCGGGGTGGGAATGAGTTGGGAATGAGTATTGACGTCGAGACCTCCCGTGACGGCCGAGTGGAGACATGGTGGCTCAATCGTCCCGACGCCCGCAACGCCGTGTCGCTCGATATGTGGGCGGCGCTGTGTGACCACGCCGCGCGTGTGCGCGAAGACCGCCGCATCCGCGTCGTGGTCATCCGGGGTCGCGGTGGCCATTTCAGCGCCGGCGCCGACATCGGACAGCTCGGTCGGGCGCTCGCGTCCGACGACGAGGGTGGTTCCTATCGCGCGACCAACGCCGCGGCCGAAAAGGCCATTGCCTCCCTCCCCCTCCCCACGATCGCCGCGATCGAGGGGTTCTGCATCGGCGGCGGCGTGCAGCTCGCCCTGAGTTGCGATCTGCGCATCGCCACGCCCACCAGTCGCGTCGCCATCACTCCCGCCAAGCTCGGCATCGCCTACCCGAGCGCCGCCGTCCGACGCCTCGTGGCCGTGGTCGGGCCCGCGCACGCGAGCGAGCTTCTGTTGACCGGCGACCTCATCGACGCCCCTCGCGCCGAACGCATCGGTCTTCTGACGCGTCTCGCGGAGGATCTCGACGCGACGCTCGACGAACTCCTCGACACTCTCCTCCAACGTTCGCCCTTCACGCAAGCGGCGTCGAAGTCCGTCATTGGCGCTCTCGTGGACGCGATCGACGTCGACGCGCTGGGACGGCAGTGGGAGTCGTGGTCCCTCGTCGCGGACGACTTCGCCGAAGGCGCGCGCGCCTTCGGCGACAAGCGCGCACCGGTGTTCGGCGACCGTCCGGAGATGAACCCCGACACGAAGTGAACTCGCGGGGTCATTGTGAACGACCATCCACGTGAGACCTGAGCGCCGTCCCTACGCTATGGCGAGTTAATTCGACGCGCGAGGGCGCGCTAGGAGGAAAAACAATGGCGAAAAAGTTGGTAGCCGAGTTCTTCGGCACTTTGGTGCTGGTATTCGTGGCCTGTGGCGTCGCCACCGTCACGTTGGGCACCTGGGCCGTCGGTTCCACGGGTGGCGTGTGGGGCCACAATGCGGGCATCTTGATCACCGCTCTGGCCTTCGGTCTCACTCTGGCGGGCCTGGCGTACGCCATTGGTCCAGTGTCGGGCTGTCACGTGAACCCCGCGGTGACGGTGGGCATGCTCGTCGCCAAGCGCATCGCCGTGACCGACGCCATTGGATACATCGTGGCGCAATTTGTCGGCGCCCTCGCGGGCGCAGCCCTGTTGCTGCTGACCTTTGAGGCCTCGCCGCTCTACCACAAGGCCAAAGATGGTCTCGGGGCTGACGGCTACGGCAGTGCGTCCATGATCCACATCTCGGCCGGCGGAGCGTTCCTCGTTGAGGCCGTGCTGACCGCCATCTTCGTGTTCGTCATTCTCGGCGTCACCACCAAGACGGCGCACGCCGCCACGGCGGGCCTGATCATTGGCCTCACCCTCGTGCTGGTTCACTTGTTCGGTATTCCCGTGACGGGTACGTCGGTCAACCCGGCGCGCTCGTTCGGCCCGGCTGTGCTCCTCGGAGGCCAGGCTGTCAAGCAGCTGTGGCTGTTCATCGTCGCCCCCGTCGTGGGTGGCATCGTGGCCGCGCTGCTCCACGTCTACTTCCGCGGCGCCGACGCCTGAGTCATCTGAACGAAACCCCCGGGGGCAACCCCGGGGGTTTCGTCGTTTCTGACGACACGTGGTTGGATAGTTCTGTGAGTACTCCCCTGTCGTCGCTCGACCTGTCCGTGCGACTCGAGAAGGCCGAGGCCGCGGAGCGACTCGTCGCCGCCCAGAAGCGGCTCGCACACTTGCGTCTGTTCACCGCGGGCCTGTTGACCGAGCGAACCGTCGGTCCCGGGATCATCGTGGTCTTCGAAGGCTTCGACGCCGCCGGCAAGGGCGGCGCGATCCGTCGGCTGTCCGCGAGTCTCGACCCCCGCCACGTCACGGTGGTCCCGATCACGACGCCCACGCCCAACGAACTCGCGCACCACTTCCTGTGGAGATTTCAGGCGACGCTGCCCGCGCGCGGGGGCATGACCGTCTACGACCGGTCGTGGTACGGGCGTCTCTTGGTCGAGCGAGTTGAAGGACTCATAACGCCCTCGGTGGTGCGACGCTCCGCGGAGGAGATCGTCCAGTTCGAGAAGGCACTGATTGCTGATGGGTTCATCATCGTGAAGTTCTGGATGCACGTCTCCGCCGACGAACAACTGCGTCGATTCCTCGATCGACAGAGCGACCCATTGAAGCAGTGGAAGCTCACGGAGGACGACTGGCGAAACCGAGAACGTCGTGACGACTACATCGACGCGGTCAATGACATGATCGAGACCACCGACCACGAGCACGCGCACTGGGACATCGTGCCGGCCGATTCCAAGCACTTTGCTCGTGTTTTCGTCCTCGAAACCCTTACCCATCGGATCGAAAAGGCCCTCGAGCGCGACGGCTTTGCCGTTCCGCCCTCGCAGGGTCGGGACTTCCTCGACCTCAAGTAGAAGTAGCGACGGAATCTCTGAAACACTGTCGGTGTGACACAGCGCTACGGCATCACCATTCCCTTTGACGGCGTCTCACTCCAAGAGCACCGCCGCTTGTTCCACATGATCGCCGACCTCGGCTACTGCGACGTCTGGTCGGCGGAGGTCGACGGAACCGACGGCTTCACCCCACTGACGTTGGCGGCGGCCTGGGAAGAGCGCCTCAACCTGGGCGTGGCCGTCACGCCCGCGTACACGCGAGGTCCGGGCCTGCTCGCCATGTCCATCGCGTCGATGGCCGAAGCCGCGCCCGGTCGTTTCACGATGGGTCTGGGGTCGTCGTCTCTGCCCGTCGTGGAGCGATGGAACGGCATCGCCTTCGAGGAGCCGTACAAGAAGACGCGTGACGTATTGCGCTTCATCAATCGTGCGCTCGACGGCGAAAAGATTGACGACACGTTCGACACCTTCACGATCAAAGGTTTCAAGTTGAGCCGACCGGTCGCGGACAAGCCGCCCATCCTGCTCGGCGCCCTGCGACCCGGCATGTTGCGCCTCGCCGGACGCGAAGCGGACGGCGCCATCCTCAACTGGTTGGCCGCCACCGACGTCGCGCAGTGCCGTGCCGAAGTGGGACCGGGGAAGACCATCGCGGCGCGACTCTTCGTGATACCCACCGAAGACGCCGACACCGCACGCTTCATCGCACGACGCATGATCTCGTCGTACCTCACGGTTTCGACCTACGCGGAATTTCACAAGTGGCTCGGACGCGCCGAAGTTCTCCAGCCCATGTGGGACGCCTGGTCCGAGGGCGACCGCAAGAAGGCCAACGACGTCATCCCTGATGCGTTGGTCGACGAACTCATCATCCACGGCTCCTACGACGCGTGTCGGGACCACATTCAGCGCTTCATTGACGCCGGAATCGAGATTCCGACGCTCGCCGTCATCCCGTTCGGCATCGATCTTGAGGACGCCATTCGGGGACTCGCCCCCCGCTGATGGGCACCCCCCTCGGACGCGGCACCGTCGATCGCCTGCTCGAAGCCACGGTCGTGGGAAGTTTCTCGCGACTGGGACCACTCGTTCGTCAGCACAGCAATGACTGGTCCGACGTCACCTCGATGGTGGGTCGCACGGTGTTGGTCACGGGAGCGACCTCGGGTCTCGGACGAGCGGCGGCTGCGCGCTTTCTCCAGCTCGGGGCCAATGTCGTCGCCGTTGGTCGCAATGAGAGCGCCCTCGAAGAACTGCGACGCGAAGGCGGCGAGCAACTGCTCGCCTGGCGCTTTGATCTTTCCGACCTCGACGACGTGGACCGCCTGGCCCATCAGGCCAAGCATCTCAATCGCCTGGACGTGATTCTGCACAATGCCGGCGCACTTCTCGGCTCCTACACCACGACGCCGCAGGGCCTCGAGACGACGTTCGCAGTCCACGTCCTCGCGCCGTACGCGATGACGCGCGTCCTCGGACGAAGCGACGCGGCGCGCGAGCGACGGGTGATCTTTATGACGTCGGGCGGCATGTACACGCAGCGTTTCGACCTCGCCACGCTCGAAGCCACTCGCGAGGGCTATCGCGGCACCACCGCGTACGCGCGCGCCAAACGAGCGCAGGTCGTTCTCGTGGCCGCTCTGCAGGATCGCGAACCGGTGGGTGGCCGTCGCTTCTACGCGGTGCATCCAGGGTGGGCGGCCACCCCGGGGGTGGCGTCGAGCCTCCCGGCATTCAACGTCCTGACGCGACCTCTTCTGCGCACCCCCGATCAGGGTGCCGACGGTGCGGTCTGGCTCGCGGCGACGGATCCGGCGCCCGTGGGCGGTGGGCTGTGGCTCGATCGAGAGCAACGTCCCGTTCACCGGACCAAAAAGACCGTCACTGCCGACCCGAAGGCCGACGGTGCGTCTCTCGTGTCGTACCTCGACGCGCGACTCGCCGAGCTCGGCTTCTAGACCTCTTCGGCCTCGAGAAACTCGAGGATGCCGGCGAACTTCTCCAGCGCCGACTCCCGTCGGGTGGGAATGTGCTGCGTCGGCACCTCGCTCGGGGCGTACTCCTTCAGCGCGTGTCGCGCGACGGTCTGGCGGTGCACTTCGTCAGGTCCGTCGTAAATACGGGCCGCGCGGGCCGCGCGGTACATCGCCTCCAGGGGCATGTCCGCCGAATAACCCAGAGATCCGTAGGTCTGGATGGCGCGATCGATCACGTTGTGCAGCACCGTGGCGCCGTAGTACTTGATCATTGCGATTTCGACACGAGCGGCGGAGGCGCCGACCTTGTCCATCTTCCAGGCGGCGTGCAGCGTCATGAGGCGCGCCGCGTGCATTTCCGCCTTGGAGTCCGCGATCCAGTTCTGAATCGTCTGCTTCTCGCTCAACAGTGAGCCGTGGGTGTAGCGACTGAGCGCACGCTCGCACATCATGTCAAAGGCCCGCTGCGACTGACCGAGCCACCGCATGCAGTGGTGGATGCGTCCGGGCCCCAGGCGCGCTTGGGCGAGAAGAAAGCCGGAGCCTTCGGGACCGATCAGGTGGTCCGCAGGAATCCGTACATCCTCGTAGAGGATCTCGGCGTGGTTGCCGAATCGTCCATAGACGACCTGGGGATCATCCATCGCGCCCACGTCGCGCAGGATCTTGACGCCAGGCGTCGTGACGGGCACGACGAACATGGAGGAACCTTGGTACGGGTGAACGTCAGGATTCGTCACGGCCATGACGACGAGAATGTCGGCGACGGAGCCGTTCGTCGTGTACCACTTGCGGCCATTGATGACCCACTCGTCGCCGTCGCGCACGGCCGTCGTCTGCAGCAGGCGGGGGTCGCTTCCCGCGGTGTGCGGCTCGGTCATGGAAAAACCGGAGCGAATGGTGCCGTCAAGCAACGGCTGCATCCAGCGTTCCTTGATGTCGTGACGACCCGTCATCTCCATGCCGACCGCGAGCAATTCCGCGTTACCCGAATCCGGGGCATTGTTGCCGAAGACCAGAGGACCATAAGGACTCTGGCCGAGAATCTCGTGCATCAAGCCGAGGCGTACTTGTCCGAAGCCCATGCCGCCCATTTCGGCGGGAAGGTGCGCGGCCCACAGGCCCCGACGTCGCACTTCTTCCTGCAGCGGCTTGATGACTTCGAGCACCCCGTCGTAGGAAAGGCGGAGCGTCTCGATCGGAAAAATCTCGTCACGCACGAACTCGCGCATCCACGCCAATTGCTCTTCGAACTCGGGCTCAGTTTCAAAGTCCCACGCCACGGTCCACTCCCCTCGTAGGTATCACGACCACACTAGAACGTCGTCGGGACGAGACCCAGTGCCAAAAGACCCGGGACGTTCGCGCGCGTTAGGGTCCCTCGATGCGATTCCCGCAGCTCCTCGACAGCCTGTGCCGCGCCCTGCGGGCAGACGCACACGGGCGTTACGACATCATCACCCCGCGCCCGGCCCCTCGCACATCAGCGCGTTCACTCAAAACATTTCCCTACCTCGACGACGCCGCCCTGTGGCTGCGGGCGGAGGGTCTCGACCCCGTACGGGTGAGCTGGGACACGTTTCTGCCGGTCGATCTTCTGGATGGTCGCAGAGACCTAGAACCCGACGACACCGGGGCGCTGGTCCGTACGATCGCCGAGATTGTCGGTGCCGTGGACACTTTCGCTCGTCGGGTGGCGGAACTCCCTCCCGGGCCGGTCGCCCTGGTGGAACTCACGGACGGTCTGCTGCAGATACGCAGCGCCGACGGCATTCGTGTCGAAGTGCGTCTGTGGTGCTCCGACGGGACACCGACGGAGCACTCCTACACTGATATCCCTGGAGGGTGACATGGCCGAGAACGACAAGAAGAAAAAGCCCCGCAAGAAGCGCATTGGCGTCGTGGACACCATGTTCGCGCGTTACAACATGGGCGAAGCCGCATTGGCCGAGTTGCGCGAGTGTCCGGGCTACGGCACGACTTTCGTCACCCTCGCCCAGACCGTGCCGGGCTTCAAAGACCTCGCGGTGGCGGCCAAGAATCTGATTGAGAAAGAGGGCTGCGACATTGTCGTCGCCCTCGGCATGCCGGGTTCCGCACCGATTGACAAGCAGTGCGCTCACGAAGCCGCCCAGGGCATCATGCTCGCGCAGTTGTTGACCTCGACGCCGATTCTCGAAGTCTTCGTGCACGAAGACGAAGCAAGTGATCCCGTCGTCCTCGCGTCCGTATTCGAACAGCGTTCACGCAAGCACGCGCGCAACGCTTACTGGATGCTTTTTGAGCCCGAACAGTTGCGCCAACGGGCCGGCCAGGGCATTCGTCAGGGATTTGGGGACGCGGGACCACTCGCGCCACCGGCTTCCTAGCCAATTTCGCAATCTCCTAGGCTGGGAAAGATGACCTCCCCGGCGAGTACCCCGGAAACCGTCGAGTCCACGCACACCTCGGCGGTGTTTCCGAGTGATCGCCCCGAACTCGTCGAGGCGCCTTGGGTGATTGCCCTGCTCGTCGCCGTCGGCACGATCATCGAGCTTGTGCGCGTCTCGGCACACGGCGGGGCGTGGCACACGCTCTGGGCGGAAGACGGAGCGATCTTCCTCACCCAGCAACACGAGGTCGGTTTTCTTCGTGCGTTGTTTACGAACTACAACGGTTACGGCGATCTCGTCCCGCGGATCCTCGCGGGGATCAACTCCGCGTTCCCCCTCTCGTGGAGCAGTTATCTCGTCGCACTCGAGAGCACATTCATTTCGGCGGTTTGCGCCACCACGATCTACGTCGCCTCGAGGTCGCTGATCACCTCCCGATCGCTGCGAGCATTCCTCTTTCTGGCGTTCTTGATGCTGCCGATTCTTCGCGTGGAGTCACTGGCCAACACGTGCAACTTGCAGTGGTTCATGGTCCCCGCGGCCGCGTGGCTCGTGATTTGGCGACCCGACTCCCCACGAGCCCAGTGGTTCAGTGCGATTTTCGTGGGCGCCACCATCGCCTCAACGCCTCTGGCCCTCGCGCTGCTGCCCCTGATGGCGTATCGCTACTGGCGCGTGCGAGGTCGCTCGGACCTCACCCTTCTCGTTTCCGCGGTCGTCGGCAGCGTCTTCCAGGGCATTGTGATGGCGCGCGATTTCGCGGCCCAGCAAACCACCAGCGTTCACGCCACCGTGAAGATCATCGCGCAGGCCTACTCCTTGCGCGTGGTTGTGGCGTCCTTCGGCGGCATTTCTCTCACGACACGTATCTTCCGCCACGGTCACTACGCGTTCGCGTACGTCGCCCTCGTCACGGTGGTGATCGTGGCAGCAGTGTTGTTTCCGCGACTCGGTGGAGGGCGACGGGAGTGGATGTTGGTGTTCCTCCTCGGGAGTTTCGGCATCTTCGCGCTGAGTTACGCGGTTCGCGGCGTGCCGCACCTGCTTCTTACGCCCATGCAGGCGGTTGCCGATAGCGCGCGCTATTCGATTGTGCCCATCATGCTGTTCCTCTTCGCCGTCGCCCTCATGACCCAGTGGGCCACCCAGCGTGTTCGAGCGCTGCGGTGGGTGGCGGCGGGTATCTTTGTCGTCGTGTTGATCTCGTGGCTGCCCACACAATCAACATTGCTGAACCGCCGGCCCATCTCGACGTGGCAACAGCAGATCTCTCTCGCCCGCCACGAGTGCGCAACCAGCACTGACGTCGCGACGTTGGCTATTACGCCGGTCCCGTGGCGCGCCCACGTCCCCTGTGGTGACCTCTAACGGCGCTCGGCCACGTCCTTCGGGAGTCCGAGAACGCGTTCGGCGATGATGTTGCGCTGAACAACCGAGGTGCCGCCGCCGATCGTGAGTGCCTGGGCGTAGAGGAAGCCGTGGTACCAAACAGCACCTTCGTCGCCACTCAGTCCCATTGGTCCGTGATTCTCTAGCGTGGCTCCCATGCCGGCGAGGCGTTGCGCGAGTCCCATCACCTCTTGGCCGTGGTCGTCGGCCAATGCTTTGCGCACCGACGCTTCGGGCCCGGGTTCTTTTCCCTGGAGAGCCGCGGACAGCAACCGAAGTCGCAACAGTCGCAGGATCTCCCCGTGTGACCAACAGCGCACGAGGTCGTCGCGTTCGAGCGCACTCACGCCGTCGGGGCGGTCGCGCACAAGACCGACGAGATCCTTCGCGGTGGGGCCCCGACCCCACAAAGCCCCTTCGCCCGAGAGAGACACACGCTCATTGCCGAGAGTGACCTTGGCGAGGCGCCACCCGTCGTTCACCTCCCCAATCAGGTGATCGGCGGGCAGGCGCACCTCGTCGAGAAATACTTCGTTAAAGGCGTGATCGCCCGTCATGTCGACCAGAGGGCGAATGGTGATGCCCGGTGCGTCCATCGGGCACACGAAGTAACTAATCCCCTTTTGCGGTGCACCCTCGTTCGACGTGCGCGCCAGAAGAATGCCCCACGAGGCAATGTGGGCGTAGCTGGTCCACACCTTTTGCCCGGTGATAACCCACTCGTCACCGTCTCGTTCAGCGCGCGTGGTCAATGACGCGAGATCGCTTCCCGCGTTCGGCTCACTAAAGAGTTGACACCAAAAGTCCTCGCCACTCAGAAGACGCGGGAGCCACCGCGCCTTCTGCTCCTCGGTGCCGGCGTAGACGAGCGTCGGCCCGGCCCACCCGATGCCAATGGGGTTGATGGGTCGCGTGACGCCCGCGCGTCGGAGCTCTTCATCGATCAGGAGTTGTGTTTCGGTGTCGGCCCCGCGACCCCACGGCGCCGGCAGATGGGGAGCGACGAGGCCCGCGTCGGCGAGGTCGCGGCCCGTCGGGTGCGGGTGGTCACTCAGCCAGCGTCGTATCTCCACCCGTCGCGGGTCGTCCTCCGACGTCACCGTTGGCGTCGTGGATGTCCCCGCAGGGGCGAGGAGCCCTCGACCTTCGCTCATCTGGTCCCCCTTGACCTCGTCGCCGTCCAAAGCGCCGTCTCGAGTGAAGATACCCCACGCCGCTGGGTCGACGGCGCGTCACACGGTAAGTTCGCGGGTGTCGTCGAGGAGGAACAATGAGCACTGAACCTGAGATCACCGTCATTGGCGCGTCATGGTGCCCCGATTGCCGACGTTCGAAGTCATTTCTGTCGTCCCACCGGATTCCTTTTACCTGGGTGGACCTGGACGCTCACCCCGAGCGCACCGCGCAGGTGGAAGAACTCAACGGTGGCAAGCGCATCATTCCCACCATCCTCTTCGCGGACGGCAGTTTCCTCGCGGAACCCTCGAACGACGAACTCGCCGACAAGATGGGTTTGTCCCGCGACGCGCAGCACTCGATGTACGACCTCGTCATCATCGGTGGGGGGCCGACGGGACTCACGACCGCGATCTACGCCGCCCGCGAGAACCAGTCTGTTCTCGTTGTCGAGAAGTCGGCACCTGGGGGCCAAGCCGGTGTCACGGAGAAGTTCGACAACTACCCCGGATTCCCCGATGGCGTGAGCGGCGCGGAGCTCGCCGACCGTATTACGCGACAGGCCGAACGGTACGGCGTGGAGATCCTGCAAGCCGTCGCCGTGACGGATATTGCCTCTGAGAACGGACGCGTCAGCGTCACGCTCTCGACCGGCGCCACGATTGAGGCGACCGCGGCGCTCATCGCGACCGGTTCAACCTATCGTCGCACCAACGCCGAAGGTGAAGCCGACCTCATTGGTGCCGGCATTCACTTCTGCGCGACGTGCGACGGACCCTTCTACCGCGGGGCGAGCGACCTCGCCGTGATCGGTGGCGGCAATTCGGGCCTCGAAGAGGGTCTCTTCCTGACCCAATTCGTCGACCACGTCACCGTGGTCCAAGCGCTCGATCGATTGACCGGTAGCCAACTCCTCCAGGACAAGGTTCTCGCTCACCCGAAGATGTCCGTGCTGCTCTCAACATCGGTCGAACGATTCAACGCCGACGCCTCAGGAAAACTGACGTCACTCACGCTTCGCCAGGGCGACACGCTGGTGGAACACGCGACGGCCGGGGCATTTGTGTTCATCGGACTCGACCCGAACACCGACTTTCTGAAGGGTGCGCTCGCCACGGACGAGCGCGGTTTTCTCGCGACCGACCACATGTTCCAGACGTCGCTGCCCGGCGTCTTCGCGGCGGGCGATGTGCGCAGCGGATCGACGAAGCAAATCGCCGCGGCGGTCGGCGAAGGTGCGGCCGCGGCCATCCAGATCAGGTACCTCATCGAAGAGGCCCGCGATCGTTCGTGAGTCAGCACGGGGGCTCGGTCCTCGGTAGTGTTCCCCCAACGAGAGGGGGGCTCTTGACGACGTGGAATTTTGGCACCGTGTGGCGAGCAATCGCCGAGACGCAGCCGGACCAGATTGCGATCGAACACGGCGCGCGGTCGCTCACGTGGCGGAACTTCGTGGATCAGGCCGAAGGCTTTGCGTCCTGGATGCAGTCGCAGGGACTCGAAGAGCACCACAAAGTTGCCCTCTACCTCTACAACTGCCCCGAGTACCTCGTTGGTTTCGCCGGAGCCCTCTTTGACGCCGCAGTGCCCGTAAACACAAATTACCGCTACGGCGTCGACGAACTCGTCTACCTCTTCGAGAACGCCGACGCTCGCGTGCTCGTCTTTCACGGCACGTTCACCGACACTGTCGCGGCGGTGAGAGAGCGCGTGCCGGGTCTCACGCACTACGTCTTCGTCGATGACGGCACGAGCGTGTGCCCGCCCTGGGCCACGCCGTTCGACACCGTGGTGGCGTCGCCACGCGTCGAACTGCCTCCCTTGTCTCCGGACGATCTCATCTTTCTGTACACCGGAGGAACGACCGGAATGCCGAAGGGTGTCATGTGGCGCAACGACGACCTTTTCGCGCGACTCAACAATGGGAGCTTCCGGAAATTCGATGACAACGGAGACGTGACGTCCCTCATTGCCACTATTGCGCAGGAGGGCCCCGGCTACGCCACGCTGCCGGCCTGTCCCCTCATGCACGGCACGGGTCTCTTCACCGCGATCAACACGCTGGCCGGTGGTGGGCGCGTCGTGCTGCTCGAAGGACGCCATTTCGACGCCGTCGAGATGGCCCGCACCATTGACGACCACGAGGTCAATGTGGTGGTGATTGTCGGCGACCCCTTCGCGCGGCCGCTCGTGCGGGCGCTACGGGCCGAACCGCAACGCTTCACCCTGTCCTCGGTGTTCGCCTTTCTCTCCTCGGGTGCGATGTGGAGTGAAGAGATCAAAATCGCGCTGTTGGAACACCAGCCGTCGATGATGTTGGTGGACGCGTTCTCGTCCTCCGAGGCCCTCGGCATGGGTTCCTCGGTGTCCTCGGGCAAAGGCACGCAGAAGACCGCACGCTTCGCGCTCGGCACCGACGTGCGCGTGGTCGGCGAGAACGGACAGGACGTGATCCCCGGATCGGACGAAGTCGGCAAGTTGATGTTGGGCGGCCGCATTCCCCTCGGGTACTACAAGGATCCCGTGAAGTCAGCCGCCACCTTTCAAGAACTCGATGGTGCCCGGTACTCCGTGCCCGGCGACATGGCCAAGGTCAACGCCGATGGCACCATCCACCTGCTGGGTCGGGGATCACAGTGCATCAATACCGCGGGCGAGAAGGTCTACCCCGAAGAAGTCGAAGAAGCTCTCAAGACCCACGCCGCCGTCGCCGACGCGTGTGTGGTGGGCGTTGCGGATGACGAGTACGGCCAGCGCATTATCGCGGCCGTCGAATTACACGCGGGCCAGACCGTGGACGAAAGCGAACTCATCGGGCACGTGAAGGGCCACCTAGCGCACTACAAAGCCCCGCGCGCCGTGCGCTTCGTCGAGACCATTGGCCGCGCCGTCAACGGCAAGATGGATTACGCGCGGCACCAGCGTGAAGCCGCTGAGTGGGTGCTCGAGTCACGCTGAGTCACGCTCCGGACACTCTTTGCTTCTAGCCTGACAGCGTGAGCACCGAAACATCCTGGCGCGTGTTCGCGTCGCGCTACCTGCGACTGGGGTGGTTGGGCTTTGGGGGACCCCCCGGACATGTCTTGATGATGCGACGACAGTGGGTCGACACCGGCGTGGTCGAGGCGAACGAATTCACCGACGCCTTTGCCTCGGTGTCACTCCTACCCGGACCCGCATCGACGCAGCTCGCGCTGTGGCTCGGGTGGCGTCTGCGGGGATACGCCGGCCTCCTCGCGGCAGCCGGGTTCTTCATCACCCCCGCCGTGGCCCTGGTGCTCTTCTTCAGTTGGCTGGTCGTGGGACCCGGCCACCCGGTGGTCCTCGAGGCGGCCGCTCTCGGCGCCGCCGCCGTGGTGCCGGCCGTGGCGTTGCGCGCGGCGGTCGATCTCGGTCGTGGTTACAAAATCGCCGAACTGGCGAGAGCCCGCCAAGTGCGTCTCAGTCTCTACGTCCTCGTCGGGATCGTGACCTGCATCCTGTCCCCGCTTCTCCTCGTCGTGGCGATGATTCTCTCGGGCGTCGCGGAGATCGCGGTCACCCAGCGCTCTCACGCGGCTCTCGCCGCCGTCGGCGGCGGCACCGCCACCAAAGGTGCGCTCGCGTGGATGGCCCTCAAGGTCGGGGCGTTGAGTTTTGGGGGCGGCTTCGTGATCGTGCCGCTCATGCACGGCGACGCCGTGAGCACCCACCACTGGATGACTGCGGCCGCCTTTTCGTCCGTCGTCGCCATCGGCCAGCTCACGCCCGGTCCGGTGGTCGCGACGGTCGCGGGCGTGGGATATGCCGCGGGCGGACTGGGGGCGGGGGTCTTCGCGGCCCTCGTCGCCTTCACACCATCCATTCTCTTCGTGGGGGCGGGGGCGCGGCATCTCACCCGCATCCGCCAACACCCCGTCGCTCGCGCCTTCTTGGACGGCGCCGGCCCGGCAGCGACGGGGGCCATCGTTGGTTCGGCGTACTTGCTCCTACGTAGTTGCACCCACCCCTGGCAGTGGCCCATTGCCGCGGTTGGGGCGCTGGCCATTGTGGCCGTGCGGCGTTCGCCCACGGTGTGGTTACTCGCAGGAACCGCCGCGGGACTGGTTCTGGAGGCCAGTTTCCACGTCGCGGTATGAACCCGGGGTGCGGCGCCCGTCGTGAGTATGCTCCTACGAGTTACTAATCAGTAACCCCTCGAGGAGGACTCATGCCTGAAGCAGTAATCGTTGCCACCGGACGGACCCCGATCGGTCGAGCCTTCAAGGGTTCGCTCGTCGACATGCGTCCGGACGACCTGACCGCTCTCGTGGTCAAGACCGTGCTCGAGAAGGTTCCCCAGCTGGACCCCCAGAGCGTCGAAGACCTCATCTTGGGTTGCGGTCAACCCGCCGGTGAAGCGGGCTTCAACGTCGCGCGAGTCGCCGCCATTCTCGCGGGTCTCGACAACGTGCCCGGCGTGACCGTGAACCGTTACTGCTCGAGCTCACTGCAGACCATCCGCATGGCCGCTCACGCCATTCGTTCCGGCGAGGGCGACGTGTTCGTCGCCGCCGGTGTGGAGACCGTCTCGCGCTTCGGTGCGGGTGCGAGTGACTCCGGTAAGGCCATGAACCCGCTGTTCAACGACGCCCTCGCGCGCACCGCCGCGCGGTCCGAGAAGGCCGGCGACCCGTGGACGCCGCCGACTGGTCTGCCCGACATCTACATCGCGATGGGCCAGACGGCCGAGAACGTCGCCGAATACGAGAAGGTCAGCCGTCAGGAAATGGACGAGTTCGCCGCGCAGAGCCAGGCCCGCGCCGTGGCCAGCCAGGAGAACGGCTTCTTCGACCGCGAGATCATTCCCGTCACCCTCCCCGACGGCACCGTGGTGACCAAGGACGACGGCCCGCGTGCCGGCACCACCGTCGAGAAGCTCAGCCAGTTGGCCCCCGTGTTCCGCGAGGGTGGCACCGTGACGGCCGGTAACGCCTGCCCCCTCAACGACGGCGCGGCCGCTGTTGTGGTGATGAGTGACACGCGCGCCAAGGAACTAGGCATCAAGCCTCTCGCCCGCATCGTCGCCAGTGGCGTGTCGGGTCTCAACCCCGAGATCATGGGACTGGGTCCGATCGAAGCCTGTCGCCAGGCCCTGCGTCGTGCCAACATGACCATCGACGACATCGACCTCGTGGAGATCAACGAGGCCTTCGCGGCGCAGGTCATCCCGAGCGCCAAGCACCTCGGCATCAGCTGGGACAAGCTGAACGTGAAGGGTGGCGGCATCGCGCTGGGACACCCGTTCGGCATGACCGGTGCCCGCATTATGACGACCCTCCTCAACGCGCTCGAGGACGAGGGCAAGCGTTTCGGCATGGAGACGATGTGCGTCGGTGGCGGTCAGGGCATGGCCATGATCGTCGAGCGCCTCGACTAACGAGCCGCGCATAAAAAAAGCCCCCGGGATGTCCCGGGGGCTTTTTTTATGACGTCTGTCGCATCGTTCTACGGGGCGCCCGTGCGGACCGCGGTCGGATCGTTCGCGTACGCGTCGTGCTGTTCGTCACTCACGGGTGTCGCTTCGTCCGGCAGCATGACGGGAATGTTGTCGCGCACCGCATAGGCCACGCGGCGACGAGGGTTGTAGAGAATCTCGGCGTGCTCGATGTAGAGCAACTCCGCGTGATCCTCGGGATCTTCCAGGATGCTCAGTAGCAGTGCGTCGAGGGCCACGTCAGTCTCCTTGCGCTTCGCGAACAATCTCGAGAACATCAGCGACGCGACCTGCGCACTCCTCGGGCGTGCGAGCTTCCACGTTGAGTCGGAGAAGGGGCTCAGTGTTCGACGGGCGCAGGTTGAACCACCAGTCGCCGTAGTCCACGGTCAAGCCGTCGAGAAGGTCGGTGGCATCACCACGGGCCGCGAGAAGGGCGGCCACCTTGTCCACCGTGGCCGGAGGGTTCGCGACGGTGGTATTGATTTCTCCCGACGCGGCGTAACGCTGGAAGGGCGCCACGACCTGCGACAACGGCTCGGTGTGACGACTCAGCAATTCGAGGACGACCATCGCAGTGATGATGCCGGAGTCCGCGCGGTAATTATCGCGGAAGTAGTAGTGACCCGAGTGTTCGCCACCGAAAATCGCGCCACTGTCCGCCATGACGGACTTGATGTAACTGTGGCCGACTCTCGTGCGAATCCCCACTCCGCCGTTCTCCGCAATCACTTCGGGGACGGCCTTGGAGCAGATGAGGTTGTAGAGGATGGTCGCACCAGGATTGCGCTCGAGCATGACTTGGGCGACCATCGCGGTGGTGGTGGAGCCCGAGATCAACTGGGCCTTCTCGTCGATCAGGAACACGCGGTCGGCGTCACCGTCGAAGGCGAGACCGATGTCCGCTCCCGTCTCCAGCACACGACGCTGCAGATCAACAAGGTTCTCCGGCTGGATCGGGTCCGCGGGGTGGTTCGGGAAGGTTCCGTCGAGTTCGGGATAGAGAATGTCGAGCTCGAAGGGCAGGCCGGCAAACACCAGCGGGGCGATGAGTCCGCCCATACCGTTCGCGGTGTCGGCCACGATCTTGAGGGGGCGCAGACTGTCGACATTGATGAAGGAGTGAACGTGGCGCACCCAGTCCGCCTTGATGTCCTGCTCGTCAGCGGGAGCGAGCGGTCCCTCCGCGGGGTGCTCGTAGAACTGGTGTGTCAGCGCTTCAATGTCGCGCAGACCCGTATCGGTCCCGATGGGCTTGGCGCCGGCGAGGCACAACTTGATCCCGTTGTACTGCGCGGGATTGTGCGAGGCCGTGAACATCGCGCCCGGTGCGTCGAGGTAGCCGGCGGCGAAGTAGAGAAAGTCGGTGCTCGCAAGGCCGAGATCCGTCACTCGCACGCCGACGGCACGCGCCCCCTCGGCGAATGCTGCCGCCAACGTGACGCCCGACGGGCGCATATCGCGCGCCACGACGATGTGATCGGTGCCCACGAAAGTGGCGAAGGCGCTGCCGACGGCACGCAACATTCGCTCGTCAATTTGATCAGGATAGGTACCCCGGATGTCGTACGCCTTGAATACTGCCGAGGTGTCCACGACCACTCAGCCTACTCGCGCCCCATAGCGACGCCGGGTTGATTGTCACGTCAACTACGGTGTCTCGCGTGTCTACGCGCGGTCACACTCTTTGGCTCACCGGACTCTCCGGCGCCGGCAAGACCACGTCCGCGACGGCGTTACGTGAACTTCTCGCGAACGCCGGGCATACCGTCGTCCTGATTGACGGCGACGACTTACGTGGAGGTCTCAGTCGCGACCTCGGCTTCAGCGCGGCCGACCGCGACGAGAATGTTCGTCGCGCGGGTGAAATATCTTTACTTCTCAATACGCAAGGCGTCGTGGTGATCGTGTCGTTGATCTCACCGCGCGCGAGTGCACGAGCGGCCGTCCGCGAGCGACACGAGAGCGCTCACGCCCCCTTCGCCGAGGTCTATCTCGCCACGCCGTTGTCCGTCTGTGAAGCGCGCGATCCCAAGGCGCTCTATCGCCAGGCGCGGGCGGGTGAACGTCACCAGATGACGGGCATTGATGATCCCTATGAGGAGCCGGTGGCGCCAGATGTCCGGGTCTCTACCGAGTCGGCGTCACCGCTCGACGTGGCAATGACTATTGCTCGTCAATTGTCGCTTGTCGCACCGCAGCCCTAGGACGACGCCACGGACGTCGGCGCCACAGCGCCACCAACAATGCGATCACCGCAATGTCGGTGATGACATTGCCGCCGGTGACTTGCGGCGAGCTTCCGTAGTTCAAGGAGACGTCGTGCGACGTCGGAATGACAACCATCATGTTGGGACTCACCCGGTACGGACCCTGCCCTCCGGTCACGTGCCACCGTGGAAAATACGACACCTTGACCTCGACGGGCACGCCGACGCGATCGACGTGGAAGGAGAGCGACGTGTCGTGTTGCACGACGTCAGTGACGCGCACGTGAGCGACCCGGACTCGTCGAAGATGAGAGGGTGAGTTCACGTGCGGCCACGAGGATGGTCCACTGTCGGCGAGCAATGTCGGCCACTGTGACGGCGAGAGCCACCACGACTGATTCGCGTCCAGCCAGGACACTCGACTCTCGAGTCCGGCCACGACGTTCGGCTCGTACGAGACTCCCTCCACCACGGGCGACGAGTGGATGAGGTACACGCGCCACGTGGCTCCACTGCTCGCAAAGGTCCTGGTTGACGCCACCAGGGTGAGACGCGGGTCCGCGTTGGCTTGGCGAATGATCGACGGGCTAAAGGCGACGTAGTAGCGCACGCCGAGCATTTGGAGATGAGAAATGCCGAGGTCCAAATTCACGCCCGTGCTGTAGTCGAGCCCGACGACGGGATTGCTCGGCGTGACGCTCAATTCGGATTGATTGAGGAAGTGATAGGGCGTCGTCGCGGACGATTCGAAGTAGAGGCCCTCCATGGAACCAATGCAGTTGTTGGTCCAGTAGGGCATCAACATGAGAGCCATCGTGGTACCGAATCGACTCTCCGAGGGGTCGTACTGCCACATGGCTTGGCCACATCCGTCACGGTGACCAACGTCGGCCATCATGGTCATGATCGAGTGGTACTCCACCCACGCGGCGCCTTTGCCTTCGTAACCGGAGAAATTCCACGCGGCCCAGTTCGACACCTGATTCGACCCCGGTGTAATGCCGACCGCCGTCGCGAGGAAGCCGTCGGACGTACCCGGCAAGACGACGGCTGGTGCGAGCACCGCGAGCGACAAGGTTCCCCACACTGTCCATTGACGTACGAAGGTCCCCGCCGATGTCTCGGCGCCGCGGCGCAGCTGGGCGAGTCCTCGAGCCCCCGCGCGCAGCACGACCCCGACGAGCCACCCCGCGGAGAGATACACGGACATGAACCAGAACGGCACGAGACGTTCATTCCACAGGACGCTTTGGGGATCCACCATGAACGCGATCAGCGCCAAGACCGCCGACAGAGACACCACGATGCCCAGGCGGTCCTTCAGGATAAAGGACAGAACCAAGGCAATGGCGGCCAGACAAATCACCACGCGGTCCGAGCCAACACCACCCTGTGCGTTGTAGAAGCCGAGCTTGGTGAAGATCTCGTGGAACGTCGAGACCGCATCGTTCGTGTATCCCATTGAGGTCGTGTACTGCTGCGAGGTGGCGAAGGGCCACAGCCACCACGCCGACAGCGCGAGGCTGAGTGCACCCGCGGACGCGGCAAACCAGATCGCGCGTCGTCCGTCGTGTCGACCGAGAGGCGGGCGATCACGGTCGAAGGCACCGTGGCGGCCCAGCAGCTCCAACACCACGAGCAGAGCAATCACGCCGAGGGCGAACATCCACGGCAGCAGGTGCGCCGCCAAGGTCAAACTTAAGAACACCGCCGCCGTCCAGCGACCGCGCCCCGTGCGAACCCCCCGGGCGAACAAGCCAATGGTGATGAGCGAGAGTGCGAGGGACAAGGAAAATGAATACTCGCCCGCCAACGTCGAATACAGGTTGCCACCGTCGATGGTGAAGGCGGGATCAAAAAGAAACGGCAGCGTCGCCGCAGCCAGGGCGGCGGGAATCGGGTCGCGGGCACCGAACAACTTGGCCATGGTGAATGCGGCCAGCGGCATGAGCAAGGAGCCCAAGATGGTGGCGAGCTTGAAGGCGACGGCGAATCCCGCCACGTAACTTCCGAGAGCTGCGAGAAGATCCGGCAGCACGAAGTAATACGAATAGCTCGGGAATCCGTCAAACCACCCCGGATACCACGACGTCAAGGTCAGTGAGCCGAGATTGCCGCGCAGATACGCGGCCGTCGCGACGTGCGATCCCGTGTCGCCGCCCGTCTCCAGCGTGTTCTGAAGGAGAAGCGACGGGTGCAGGGCGGCGAGCGTGATGAGCCACACCACGCCGATGACAGCGAGGTTGGCCAGCCGTTGTGGCGTCCACCACGCGAGTCGCTGTCGCATCATCCGTGAGCGCGCTGGGCCACGAGACTTAGCACGGCGAGAGTGTTGAACGAGGCGTGGGTGATCATGCTCGGGAGCATCCTCTTCGTTCGTGCGTACACCAGCGCGAGCACGATGCCGGTGGCCGCGAGACCCGGCAACTGCACGAGCTCGCCGTGGGCGACACCGAACAGCACACCGTCCAGCGCAATCGCGCACAGGCTCCACACGATGACGGGGGGATTCGCGATGAGATTGCTCAGACCACATAACAGGGCACCGCGGAAGAACAATTCTTCGAACACGGGTGCACCGAGAGCCGTGAGCAGACAGAGGAGCGCGAAGACCGGTCCGTGCGCCCCACCGAAAATCTTGTTCGTCGGGCCGTTGAGGTTATGGAGATGAAACGGCAGGTAGGCGAGGCCCACCGCGATCTGGCATCCCACGCCGAGGAGAATGAACCACAGGTCCCGCCAGCGAGCCGAAAACACGTCGCGTGAGGGGAAAATGGAGAACTGCCGCTGCGCCACCACGACACAACCGCCAAATCCCACCCACAGTCCCGTGAGGGACGCAATCAAATACCACGGGGGTGGTTCGCTCTGGTGAGAAATCGTCTGGAGGGACACGTGGGTTCCGCTGAAGGAATGCCCAATAATCGCGAAGAGCAGCGCCGTGATCTCGCCGGCGATAAAACCCCCCAAACACAGCATGATCAGGGCGGCCCCACGCCCGCGCGGCAGCCATCGAGGGGTCGCCAGCGGTGCGGTGGTAGTCACCCGTTCAGGCTAACAACGGTTCTCACCCCGTCTGGTGCGGCGCGGTAACGAGGTGACAGACGGGGCCTAGCATGGAAAGTAATGACGATGCCCCCGAATAACGATTCACCGTGGAAGAAGTTGACCCAGCCCAAGGGTCCCAACACGCCGAAGTCCGGGGGGGCCGCGACACCCGATCCTCGTCGCCGCTTCCTCGCCCTCGGACTCGTCGCGGTCATCTTGGTCCTCCTACTCGTGAGTTCCGTCGGCAAGAGCAACAATGCGGTCTCTCTCACGTATTCGAAGTTCCTGGCGGACGCCAAGACGCAGCAGGTGGCTTCTGCAACCATCAATAACAGTTCGGGCGAAATCACCGGAACCCTGATTGATGGCAAGTCCTACACCACCACGGGACCCGACCCCGTCATCTCGGAAGACGTGGCCGCGCTACGTGCCGAGGGTATCGACGTCAAGTTCGCCAATCCGTCCACCTTCACTTCCAGCATCCTCCCCTGGTTGATCTACATCGGACTCTTCGGTGGATTGATGTGGTTCATGATGCGCTCCGCACGCAGCCAGATGAACGGCATGATGTCCATCGGTCGGTCCAAGGCCAAGCTCTTCAGCGAGGATCGTCCGACGACCACGTTCGCGGACGTGGCGGGATACGACGGCGTGAAGCAGGAGATCTCCGAGGTTGTCGAGTTCCTCAAGACGCCGGGTCGCTACAAAGCCATCGGCGCAACGATCCCCAAGGGCGTTCTGCTCGTGGGTCCTCCCGGCACAGGAAAGACGCTGCTCGCGCGCGCCGTGGCCGGTGAAGCCGGAGTCCCCTTCTTCTCCGTGTCGGGTTCAGACTTCATGGAAATGTTCGTGGGCGTTGGCGCGAGTCGCGTGCGCGACCTGTTCCAGACCGCGCGCAAGCAAGCGCCGGCCATCATTTTCGTCGACGAAATTGACTCGATCGGTCGCAAGCGAGGCGCTGGACTCGGTGGCGGGCACGACGAGCGTGAACAGACTCTCAATCAGATGCTGAGCGAGATGGATGGCTTTGAAGCGACCGAAGGTGTCGTCATCATCGCCGCCACCAACCGACCCGACGTGCTGGACCAGGCTCTGCTGCGACCGGGTCGCTTCGACCGACAGATCGTGGTGCCGCTCCCCGACTACGAAGAGCGCCTCCCGATTCTTCGCGTCCACGCCAAGAACAAGCGGCTCGACGACGATGTCAGTCTGGAACTGGTGGCGCGCGGCACGCCGGGCATGTCCGGTGCCGATCTCGCCAATCTCGTGAACGAAGCCGCCCTGCACGCTGTTCGCCGAGAAGCGTTGTCCATTGCGATGGAGGACTTCGAGTCCGCCCGGGACCGCGTGTTGATGGGTCAGAAGCGAGACACCACCGTTCTGCGCGATGACGAGCGCGAACGCATTGCGTACCACGAGGGGGGCCACGCTCTGCTCGCCTACGTCCTCGAAAAGGCCGACGCCCTCCACAAGATCACGATCATTCCGCGCGGCATGGCTCTCGGTGTGACGATGACGCTGCCCGAGGAAGACCGACACATCTACTCCCGCCAGCACATTGAGGACTCCTTGTGCATGCGCATGGGCGGTCGCGTGGCGGAACTCCTCGTGTACGGCGATTTGTCCACCGGTGCCAGCGACGACCTCCAGCGCAACACCGAGCTCGCGCGTCGCATGGTGCGCGAGTGGGGCATGTCCAAGGAGATTGGACCAATGGCCTGGGGTTCGAATGGGCAGGTGTTCCTCGGTGAGGATCTCGTGCACACGCGGGATTACTCCGATGTCACGGCGAAGGTCATCGACGACGAGGTTGAGCGCATTTTGCGGGAGCAGGAAGCACGAGCCATTGAAGTCCTCACCCTCCACCGTCGCGGGTTGACCGCGTTGGCGCACGCCCTGCTCGAGAACGAAACCATCGACGGTGAGGTGGCCGCTCGATTGATCGACGAAGCGCACGGCGAGCCGGTGCACCCGAACGGGACGAAGACGGTGAGCGCCCTGCGCGCCACCCCTCCGATGACCTCTGCAGACGGCGAGACGTCGCTCAGCGCCGGATTTGAACCGCCGGCGCTACCGGGAACCTGACGCGTTCTGCGTGTTGGCCTGACCGGTCGGGCCACCGATCACGGCGGAGATGTTGACGGGTTGATCGGACTGGATCCATGCGGCTCCCTGCGTCCACCCGCGGAGAGCGGACGCGGAGAGAATCCTCGTCGCGTGCGCGGCGACGATGACCGAGGACTGATGTTGGCCGGACGCGTTGGTCGACCAGATCGTCACGTGCGCCGCCGATGACGTGCTGTTGACCACCGCCGCGGAGGCGAAGCCTTGACCGGTGACATCGACCATCGCTTGGGATGTTCCGGCGTCGGTCGGACTCGTGAGCCAGGATTGGGAGCCACTGGTCGTCTGCAAGGTCGTGACGACGGGCGTGCTCGAGTGAACGAAAAGAGCTGCCGGACCGGCGGCGGGAACCCCACTCGACGGCGACACGCGCAGGGTGGTGACGGACAATGAATTCACATTGATGTTGAGCGTTTGCGTCGCGTAGGGGGGTTGAGTGACGGTCACGGCGACGATGGCGGGCAGATTCGTGGGATTGGCGATTTCGAGGTTGGACTGACTCGCGTTCTCGGTCGTGGCGCTCGGAAACGACGCTGCCGTGGCCGGCTCGTCGACGCCCGAGAGCATCGACGTCGCCGTGCGACCTTCGTTCCCCACTTCCAACGCCGCAGCGACCACTTCGCCCCGTTGACTTCGGACATTGATCATGACCGACGACTGGTTCACCACGTTCACGCCAAGATCTACGACGGTCGTCGTGTGTGCGCCGACGACGAGTCCCTGCCACGACGAGGGCGCCGAGAAGCCCGACGCGGACAGCGCGGTGATGTTGACCACGTCCTCACCGGCGGTCGGGTTGTAGATCGAGAGAATGGCGTCCGACCCCACGCGCGTGGAGAGACCCGACGCGTACCACTGGTTGCTCCCCTCCCCCACACACGGCACCACCGACGTGGTGTTGCGCGCGAAGGACACCGACGCCGTCACACCACCGCCCTGTATGAGCGCACTGACGGTGTAATAGTCCGAACCCGGAAATTGCGAGGGAACCATCTGCGTCACGCCGTGCGCGGGAACGGAGAATGTCGAGACAAACCCGGTGCCCCGACTCGGCACGACGGTCGCGGTGACCACGTGATCGACGGCGTCGGTATTGAGGAAAGTCACAATGCCCGGCGCGGTCCCGGCAGAACCCGAAATGCCCGTGCAGTACAGCGCCGTCGACTCGGCGGAGGTGGGGATGTTCAGTCCCCGCACGAGATCATTGCGGTCGCTGTGGTGGCCCACGACGCTCACGAACACGGCCACGACGAGGCACAGCGCCAGAAAGAACTCCGGCCGGTTGCTGCGCGTGCGGGCGTGGCGACTCGTCACGACGCCTCCGTCGTCACAGGATCACCGGCACCGAGGCTCTCGGTCAGGACGGGCACCGGACGTCGACGAAGTCGCGCCGTGACGCCGTCGAGTCGCTCGAGCACACCAAAGCCGGCGGCGAAGAGAAACCACAACAGCAGTGTCAGGCCCGCGAGAAGTCCGTTGAGCGGCAGCTGGTGCAACACCAATTCCGCGTTACCGCCGGTCGTGCGATAGGTCGCCGCCCACCCGAGAGAGCCCGAACGCTCCACGTTCTTTCCACCCACGCTGAGAGCGAACGCCGAACTGGGAGCGAGTCCGGCGAGCAAGGTTCCACCCGTCACGTGACCCTGGCGGTACCCAAAGTCCAGCGCTGGCGTCCACCCGACAATGGAGTCGTGATCGGAACTCGTCACCGAGGGCGAGAGTGGCTCCGTGCGCTCGGCGACGATGCCGTGGAAGAGCGAGTTGGAAAACACGAAGAAACCGGGCGTGTCGGTCACCAAGGTCAGGTCCCCTTGCGCCCGAAGTGCGGGGATCAGATTGGCCGGAGGGTTGACGGTCGTCAAGGACTGCTCGCTCTCGAAGCTCGGAGCCGAGGCGGTCATTACGACGATGCTCGAGATGCCCGACGGGGCGAGCAATTGACCGAGACGAGCGGTTCGTCCGTGCAAGGCCTCATCGACGGCGTGCAGTAAGTCATCGGACGCACCCGCGTCCGGCGGCGTGAACAACGTGGCGCCACTCCCAATCGAGTCCGTGGTGGTCGCGGCCGCGAGACCGGGAGCGACCGTCCACCCGGGAACCGGAAGGATGGACGGATTTCCGAGCCATAACACCCGGTATCCACCGAGAGTCGACGGTGCGATCGACCCCAGGGCCTGTGGCGTCCCGATCGTCGGCAAGTCGAAGCGACCCGACGTCGACTCCGCCAACAACGGCACAGCGGCGAGCACCATCGCCACAACACTGAGCGCGACCACGACTTGATGCCATCCAAAGGACGCCGCGGCCACATCATTTTCAATCGCCGCCACCGTGCCCGATACCAACACAGCCACCACGACGGCGATTACGACGAGCAGCACATCGGCGTCGGGCGCGAAGGGTCCGGTCCAGTGTCGCTCCACCGCCGTGGCGACGAGGAGAACCAGGGCACCAATGGCCGAGAAACGTACGACGAAATCTCGGCGTGCCCCGCGCGCGAGCACCATGCTGCTGAGGGCCACGAGGGGCAGGAGCCACGCCGCCCATCCCGCGCCGAAGGGCCCGTTGAGTCCTCGCACCAACGCGGACACGCCAAGACCAGTGGCCGGCGACTGGGCGAGCCCGAAAAGTTGGGGGGCTTGACGCCCCGCGGCGATGGTGTCAAAGGTCATCGGGAGCAACAGGAGTGCGGTGCCGCCGATCATGTTGCCGAGCAGTCCCCAGGGGCGCTCGAGACGCGGGGATCGTCGCCCGAGGAGCCACTGCGACCACGCCAGTGCGACCACGATCAGACTGATCGCGATCAGGGAGGCGGGCGCCATCGCGGTCATGAGGGCGACCTGCAGCATGAGAACGAGCACGTGCCCGTTTCGCGTGGCACCGAATCCCCGACGTCCGAACGCCACGGGCGCGGCGAGCGGGTCTCGTCGAAAACCGGGAACATCGAGAATCAACAGAATTCGCCGCGTAGCGAAGGGCAACAGAGCCACCACGACGAGGTCGTCGATACGCCCCCGGGCGATCAGGTTGACCCCGACCGGAAAGGCGACGTAGGCCACGACCGCCGCGAGACGAGCCCGATTGGACACGACGCCGCGGAGCAGTCGCCACATACCCCACGCGCCGAAGGGCACCGCAAAGATCAGGGCCATACGCGGGAGCACACCCATGCGACCAAAGACGAAGGTGCCGGCGAAGGCGAGAACGCCGTAGCCCGGCATGCCCGGCGTTCCCGTACCCACACCATTGGGGGACCAGGACGCGAAAAAGTGACGCCACGTCGACCACCACGAGTCGAGCGGCGCGAGGCGGCCCACATTGGGCAACGCGGCCGCCACGAGGTTGCGTGCGCCGAAGACCCACAAGACAATGATGCTGCCCGCTAGAACGAGTTGACTGCGCACGCCCGTGAACAGACGCGCCCAGCGGTTCCGTACGCCTGTGTCGTCGACGGCGCTCAGAGCGCCGAATTCGTCAAAACTCTCATCTTCAGAGAACGCGGAGGCGAACCCGACGCCGCCCACGGTTTCGCCGGCCGGCGTGTCATCATCAACCTCAACGGGCGGCAGGATGCCGCGGGCCCTATCGAGGCCGTCCTGGAACAACGTGACGAAGAAGGTCTTGAGCCTGGTGGCACCACCGACCTGAAGACGGGCGACGTCTCCGTCAGAGAGAACACGGATGGCGGCCAATTCTTTGCGACGGTGCCGCACGTGCTTGCGCTGTCGCAGATTCCATCGCCACGCCCCCGCAATGGCCCCCGCTCGGTCGGTGTCTCGACCAACGAGGGAAAGGATGATTTCCGCCACGTCCAGCGCGGCGTAGAGAGGCAGCACCCACAGCAGCGTGACCCACGACCAGCACGTGAGGACCGTCATCAACTGGTGGCGACGGAGAAGATCACGACGAGAGGCCTTGCGCGTGCCAATGGCATTCACCGGACGCTCACCGGACGCCACCGTTTGGCGGTGCGCGACCACGGCGGCCGGTGCGATCATGATGCGCGCACCGGCGACTTGGGCGCGCCAACACAGATCGAGGTCCTCGCCGAGCACGGGGATCAACGGATCGAACCCCCGCAATGTGGTGAACAGGTCGGTGCGAATCAATGTCGCGCCACCCGGCGCCACGAAGACGTCCCGCTCAAGGTCCTGTTGACCGTGGTCGATTTCGCCGAGCTCCACGCGTTCGTGCACCGCACCAAAGCGGTCGACCACCTGACCTACGTGCAACAAGATGAAGGGGTCGTCGTAGGCGACCACCTTGGGCGTGACGACACCCGCGTTCCCGCGGAAGGCGGTTTCCACCATTTGGCGCACGGCACCCTCATAGAAGAGGACGTCGTCGTGACAAAACAGGAGAAAGGCGGCGCCCTGCACCATGACCGCCGCTTCATTGCAGGCGGCGGCGAAACCGAGGTTGTCGTCGAGGACTTTGACGAAGGCGTTCGGAACCACCGCCGCGACGCGGCTCACGGTGTCTTCAGCCTCCCCGTTGGCGATGACGAGGACGCTGAGTTCCTCGTAATCCTGCCCCGCCAACGTCGACAGGGTGCCTTCCAGACCAGGAGCCAGACCCGTTGTGACGACGACGGCTACAACCGCCGGAGCTCGGGCTTCCATCAGGAAAACAAGGCTAGTTGGGGGATGCACGCAAGTGGTGTTGCTAACTTTAGTTAGCACTCTGCTATACTTAAGTTCACACCCAAGTGAGGAGTTTCCCATGGCAGATTTCACAGAAGTTGCAACGAAGGTTGGTCGCGAGGCCACGGCCAAGGTCCGCGAGTTTGCGGACACCAACACCGTCGCGAAGAAGGCGAAGGACGTGGTCTACACCGCCGTTGGCGTCGGTGTGATCGGCGCCCAGAAGGCGTCCGCCGCCGTCAAGGGCGTCAATGTCGCCGTTGACACGGACGGCGTGTCCGCGCAGATGAAGAAGACCGTCGACGACGTGACGGTCGCGACCAAGCGCCACGCGGCGTGGTTGGACGAGAAGCTCGACAAGACGCTGAAGACGGTGGACGCCGCCATCGCCCCGATCGAAGAGAAGTTCCCCGGGGTCGTGCGCGACGCCGTCAATCAGGCGCGTGAAGCCACCGCGAAGGTGCGCGCGAGTGTCGTGCCGAAGGCGGACGAGGACACCGTCGTCGCCGACGACGCGGACTCAGACGACGCCGAATAAGTAACCCGCGAACGCCACGTCGTTAGTCCTCGTTAGAGGGCAGCGGCGTGGCGTTCAGCACATCACGCAGCGTGTCGCGCAACGTGAACGTCGGACGCCAGCCCGTGGCCGCCGTCAGCTTGTCGGCGCTGCCCCGCAGGACTGGAATGTCCACGGGACGCAGAAGAGACGGATCCACGTCGAACGTGATGCTCGGGTCGACGGCGTCACGGAGCATGTCCGCCACATCGTGCATGGAGTAGTCCACTCCCGTGGCGACGTTGTAGACCTCACCCGACTGTCCGTCGCGCGCGAGGGCGGCGTACGCGCGCACCACATCGCGCACGTCCGTGAAATCCCGTCGACTCGAGAGGTTCCCCACCGCAATGGAGGTGAGACCTTTCGCGTGCGCGGCCCGAATCCGTTGCGCGAGCGCGGGCACAAAGAACGTCGGCGCCTGACCTGGGCCGATGTGATTGAAGGCGCGTGCAATGACGACGCGCTGGCCGTAGCCGCGCACACTCTGTTGGGCCACAATTTCCGCCGCGAGTTTGCTCGCGGCATATGGCGTGGCCGGTCGTGCGGGGGTGGTCTCGCGTAACGGAAGATCACTTTCGTCTACGACGCCGTAGACCTCCGCCGACGAGACCAGCACGGTCGTGATGTCGGGAACCGAGCGAGCGGCGGCGAGAACCGATGCCGTCCCAAGTACGTTGACTTTGAGGACGGCGTTCGGATCCGACCACGATGTGCCGACGTGGCTAATGGCGGCCAAGTGGTACACAACATCCGGCGAGGTGCTCGTGACGACGTCACGCATGTCATCGACATTCGTCACGTCGTGCTCAATGTCGATGACGGTGACCTCATCTCCCAGGTCGTGGAGATGCGCGGCGAGGTGACGACCGACGAACCCTTGTCCCCCGGTGATCAACGCCCGCATAGTGAGTTCACTCTACGTCGCGGGAGAATGAGGCGGAGGACTGCGCGAGCGCGTACGCCTCGCGGTGTTGGGCAATGGTTCGCTCCCAGGTGAACTGCGCGGCTCGCGCCACGGCGTTCGCGGCCACATGCTCGCGCGCGGCGTCGTCGAGCACAAGTGCTCGCGCAAGCTCGTCCGCGAGAGCTGCACTATCGCCGGCCGGAACGAGCCGCGCGGTGTCGGCGGCGACCTCAGCCATGACAGTGTCGCGCGTTGTGACGACCGGCGCACCGCAGGCCAGTGCTTCAAGAACCGGCAATCCAAATCCTTCGCCCCGAGACGGATAGGCCACCACGCGAGCGGATCGATAGAGCTGCGGGAGTTCCGCGTCGTCGACATAATCCAATCGACGAATACGCGATTGATACGGATGCCGCGTCATCTGCTCCTGCACCGCGTCCACTCCCCAACCCGTCTGACCCACCAGCCACAGCTCGACGTCAGGATCAAGTGACGCGACGTCACTGAAAGCGGACAAGAGAACGTCGATTCCCTTGCGGGGTTCCAGCGTGCCCACGAAGAGAATGAACGGAGTGGCCAGATCGAATCGACTGGAGCCGCTCCTCTCTCCCTCCCGCGAGAAGCGATCATGATCAACACCGAGGGGGGCCACCACGATCGGACGGGTCGTGGACGTAAGTTCCGTGAGGAGACGCGCCGTCATCTCGCTGACCGTCACGAGTACGTGAGCGTCGCGAGCCGCCACGCGGATCGCGCGGCGGAAGAATTCCACTTTGCGACGCTCGTGCCACTCCGGATTGGTAAAGAACGTCATGTCGTGAATCGTCACGACGACGGGAGAACTGGCTCCTCGGGGCATGGTGTAGTGCGGCGAGTGCCACACATCGCTCTCGCGCATCAGGGACGTCCGCCCCGCGCGGAGAGCTTCGTAGGCGAGGCGAGCCGGTCGCGACTGGGGCACGCGCGCGGAGATGCCGGCGTGTGGCGACCAGTCGCGCCACCGCGCGTCGTCCCCCCGACGCGTGAGAAGCGTGACACGGTCGTCGGTTGTCGGCAGCCTCTTGGCGAGTTCCACGATGTAGCGACCCGCCCCGGCCGGGCGCGGGGGCACCGCGGAGACATCGAGGGTGAGTCTCATCGCCACGCCTCGAGGTGATCGAGAGCGCACTGGCGCCACGTCAAGTGTGAGACGGAGAGGACGCGTGCCCGGCGAGCGTCGTCGTCGTCGCTCTCGGCAACGGCGTGCTGCAGACCGACGGCGATGCTGTCGACGTCCGTACCTGCGACGTGGCACGCGGCGGCGTTGTTGGCGACCGACGGCACGCGCGGCGTGACGACCACCGGCCTGCCCGCCGCCAAGAATTCAACGGCCGGCAGTCCCCAACCTTCGTCCACCGGCACAAAGGCGCCAATGCGACAATGCGCACGCAGCGCGGCGAGAACTTCAGTGGTCACCGAACCGACAGTGATCGCCGCACCCGTGTTCACGTCGCCCCACCCTCGAGGACCCGCGAGGACGAGCGGGCCGAGTGCGGGTTCTACCTCGCGGGCTCGTGCGTGGGCGGCCGCGAGATGCTCAAGATTCTTGCGGGGTTCGAGAGTGCCCACGCACAGAGTGAATCCGTGTCGTAGGTCGTCGACGGGAACGCCCACCCGCTGAGCAAGTTCTTCGAGGCGGAGCGTCGTCGCGGGAGCTGGAGCCACACCCAAACGCACCGTGGCAACACGAGTGGCGGGGAGGCCCTCGCGCACGAGACGCTCCGCCACCGCGGGAGAAATGGTGAGGAGTCGGATCTCGTCACGGGAGAGCACGTACTGCAAACGTCGTTCATGAAAGGACACCCCTCGAGGCGAGGACAGTTCCGGGTAGTCCCGCCACAGAAGGTCGTGCACAGCCACGGAGTGGCGTGTACCCGACAGACCTCCCCCAAAGGGGCCCGCGAGCGACGTGGCGTGAACGACGTCGGCGTCGCGGGACACGGTCAGCGGAACGTGGCGCCACGCGCGCGTCAGCGTCGCGTGAGACAGTCGAGATTCCCGAACCACATAGTCACTCTCGTCGAGGGCTCGCCGCCCACCGCGGGGCGCCAAGGCGGTCACGACAAGGTCCCGGTCGTCCGCAACTTCCCGCAACCCTGCCAGAAGCCCTCGCACGTACGTGGCGATGCCGCCCGGCTGGGGTCGACTCAATTGGTCAACACTGATCTCGATGCGCGTCGTCACGACCACTCCCGCTGGCGAAGGATCGTGTCGTACAGCTCGGCGTAGGACCGCGCCGCCGTCGCGGGAGAAAAGTCCGTCGCGCGCGAGCGACCCGCGGCCGACATCACGGCTCGCCGGGCGTCATCTTCGAAGAGAGCTTCAATAACGCCCACCAAGTCGGTCGGATCTTTTTCATCCACGAGCCACGCGGCGCCGTCCAGAAGTTCTCGATTCACTGGCGTCATCGTGGCACAGGTCGGAACTCCCGCGGCCAGTGCCGCGATGGCGAAAGACGGAAATCTGGCGCCGTCGGAGAGATGCACCACCGTGCGAGCAACGCGAAGCGCTGACGCGGCTTGTCGACGTGGTCGAAAGACGACATCCAAGTCTCGCTGACGAATGCGGGCCTCGGCTTCAGAACTCGCGAGAACGACGACACCAGCACCTCGACGACGCGCCAGGGCTACGAGCGCGTCAGCGATCAGAAGGAACTCATCCGTGCGTCCCGTGAGATTGACCACGAGTTCGGTACCCGCGTGCACCGGTTCACTCCACTGCACCGGGGGAGGAACGACGACGACATGTTCTCGCAGTAGACCAAGATGGCGTTGCACTTCAAGTGATGCCGCGCGTGACGACGCCACCAGCTGCGCGCCGCGTTCGACGGCTCGACGCAACTGTTCGGCCCGCTGCCGTCCGCGCGCGTCGTCGCGGAGAGGCCGCAGGTCATCGACGGAGACGACGAGAGGCACACGCGCCGTAGGAGGCGTGGCCCGTCCCGCCACGTGCACCAGCGAAACGTGCGGAAGAAGATTGTCGATCTTGCGTCCGCGACTTCGGCGCCACCCGGGACCCCATAGACGTCGTCCGGCGAGTCGCGTTTCGGCGGGTCCACGCGCACCCGGTCCGGTTCGAAACCGCACAATGTCGTATCGACCGTCTGCCGCGAGCTCGTCGGCGAGGAGGTCCATCCAATTGCCGAGGGGCTCACTTGGCCCCGACAGATCAATGCCGATGGTTGGCGTTGTCATGTGTTGTCGCACCACGCGATGACCTCGTCCATCCAGGCGGGCCACGTCGCGACCGCCCACGGTCCAAAGGGCGATCCCGCGGCGGCAGAGACCACGAGAGATCGCGTCGGATCAATGAGTAACAGGGTGCCGCTCTGCCCGAAGTGGCCAAATGCGGCGGGGGATGCGATAGTGCCCATCCAGTGATGCTTGGTGTCGTGCACCTCAACACCGAGACCCCACGCGCACGGGTCGAAGCGACCAAATCCCGGAACGACGCCGGCGAGAGTTGGGGCGAAAGGTGACGTGAAAGCAGTCGCCACCGCGGGCGACAAATTGTCGTGACGCAACCAGGCCAACGCGAGTTCGGTCATGTCCTCCAGAGACCCGTGCACACCCGCCGCCGGGCGTCCCACGAGTTCACAGCTCGAGAGGCCCAAGGGAGCCCAGACGTTGTCACGCAGCCACGGCGATGGTGCGTCCGTCACCGACGCAACCGCGAGATCGATACCTACGTTGGAGTACACGCGGCGCGTGCCCGGGGGGTAGCGCGGATCGTCACGTTCGGCCCCTAAACCTCCGCAGTGGCTGAGGACCTGGGCCAGTGTCGCCCCGTCCGTCACATGAGACTCAAGGTCAACCACGCCGGCGTCCACCCCGCGCGCCATGGCGTAGGCGACGGCCACCTTGCTCACCGACGCCCACGAACGTACGAGTGCGGCGTCACCGACGTGAACGAGATAGTCCGTGCCGCGCGCCGCCGAGCGAGCAACGATGACGGCGGAGCCATCGGGCCACCCATGTAGCACCGACGCGTCATCCACGACGTAAGAGCCTATCCACGCGCCCTCTAAGGTCTGAAGGGTGATTGCTGTACTCAGCGGAGGCGTCGGCGCGGCGCGACTCCTCCTCGCCCTCGAAGATGTGCTCGACCCCTCCGAGGTGACGGCCGTGGTCAATGTGGGTGACGACCTCGTTCTGCACGGTCTCACCATTTGTCCCGATCTGGACACGATTACCTACACCCTCGCTCGACTGAACAACGACGAGCTGGGTTGGGGGCTGCGCGGCGAGAGTTGGCGCGTCATGGACGAGCTCGACGCTCTCGGTGGACAGGCCTGGTTTCGCCTCGGCGATCGCGATCTCGCCACCCACCTCTACCGCTCCCAACGCCTCGCGGAGGGGGCGACGAAAGCCGAGGTGGCGGAGGAACTTGCGCGACACCACGGCGTTGCCCAGCGGCTTCTCCCGGTCACCAATGACCTGGTCTCGACGGTCTTCCACACAACGACAGGCGTCCTGAGCTTCCAGGACTACTTCGTCCGACATCACCACAGCATTCCGGTGACGTCCATTGACATCGAGGGCGCCGCTGCCGCCCGCCCGGCCCCGGGAGTGCTGGATGTCCTGCGAGAAGCTGAGCGCATCGTGATCGCGCCCTCCAATCCACTCATCTCCATCGACCCCATTCTTCAGATTCCGGGCGTCCGTGACATTCTGCGGCAACGGCGCGACGCGGTGATCGCGGTGTCCCCGATCATCAACGGCGCCGCGATCAAGGGTCCCGCCGATCGCCTGCTCCTCGAACTCGGTCACGACGTGTCCTGTGTCGGCGTCGCGCAGTTCTATCGCGAGGTGTGCGGGACGTTTGTGATGGACGTCACCGACGCCAACCTCGCGGAGGCGATTTCCAACTTCGACATGAAGGTGCGTATCACCACCACGATCATGTCGAATCCCGAGCACGCGCGCGCCCTCGCGCGTGAGGTCCTGGCGTGAGTCGACTCGAACTCTTCGCCATCCAGGGCGTTGGCGAGGTTCGCGCGACGAGCGATCTCGTCCAGATGTTCCTCGACGCACTCGACGCCCAAGGTGACGACATCCGTGATGGCGACGTCGTCGCCGTGACGTCGAAAGTTGTCGCCAAAGCGGAAGGTCGCGTGGTTGCGTTCGACGGCACTGACGAGGGCAAGAATCACCTCGTCGAACAAGAGTCGCGACGTGTTCTTCGACGGCGGGGACCCCTGCGCATCACCGAGACGCACCACGGTTTCGTGTGTGCCAACGCGGGCATCGATTTGTCCAACACCGACGACGGATCGGCGGTGCTACTGCCCGTCGATCCTGATCGCTCGGCGCGTCGCTTTCGCGCGGACCTCCGACGCGCGCGCGGCGTGGATGTCGGTGTGCTCGTCACGGACACCTTCGGGCGTGTGTGGCGCCAGGGCGTGACGGACGTGGCCATTGGGTGCGCGGGGCTTCGCCCGGTCCTCGACCTTCGGGGGAGCACCGACGCCAATGGGCGCGTCCTCGAGGCGACCGAAGTGGCGGTGATCGACGAGATCGCCGGTGCCGCCAATCTCGTTCTCGCGAAGAATGCGGGCACGCCGTTTGCCGTGATTCGCGGGATCGACCCGTCACTCTTTGGCGAGGGTTCCATTCGGGAGCACGTGGTGCGTGCATCCAATGACGACTTGTTTCGCTAGCGCTGCTGGTAGCCGGCCCAGGCGTCGGTAACAATCTGATCGAGTGACGAGTGCGTCAGTTCCCAGCCCAGCACGTCGCGTGCTCGGTCGTTGGACGCGACGGCCGCTGCCGGATCGCCAGGACGACGTTCTACGTAGCGCACTGGGAACGATCGTCCCGTGAGGCGAGCGACCGCCTCCACAATTTCACGATTCGAATACCCGACACCCGAGCCGAGATTCAAAGTGAGCGCGTCGTGCCGATCGAGGGCCTCGACGGCCAAGACGTGGGCGCGGGCGAGGTCGGCGACGTGGATGTAGTCACGAATGCACGTACCGTCCGGCGTGTCGTAGTCATCACCAAAAATGCTGATCCCATCACGGTCACCCGCGGCGGCGGCCAAGGTGAGAGGGATCAAGTGAAATTCGTTGCGGTGGTTCTCGGGGTGCAGGGGTGTCCCGCCGGCCGCGTTAAAGTACCGCAGCGACGCCGTCTTGATCTTGCCCAGTTGGCTGAGCCACTTCAGTCCGTGCTCGACGACGAGCTTCGATTCGCCGTACGGGCTGTGCGGTGCCGTGGGGTGCGACTCGTCAATCGGGATGGTGACGCGATCGCCGTACACCGCACATGACGACGAAAAGACGAAGCGTGGCACGCCATTTTCGATGAGACCTTCGAGAAGTTCGAATGTTTGGGCCACGTTCATCGTAAAGAACGTCTCGGGTCGCGCCATCGAGTCACCCGGCGCAATCAGTCCGGCGAAGTGGATACAGGCGTCAAAATGACCGAGCGCGCGAATCAGAGCGCGGTCCCCGACGGAACCTTCAACGAACTCAGCACCCGTCGGGACATTGTCACGGAAACCGGTAACGAGATTGTCCAGAGCGGTCACCTCGTGACCTTCGCTCAGCAACAACTCGGCGGTCGTCGATCCAATGAAACCGGCCGCGCCGGTGACCAAAACTCTCATCGACGCTCTCCGATGCGCGCGTCGACCAAGACAGCGTCGTCCTCCACGCTCTCCCCCGCGCCAACCACTGTCGTCGAGGAAAGATTGGCCCTCGCGCCAATTCTTCCGTGAGGTCCGACGATGGAGTCACTGAGGTGAGCCCCGTCGCCCACGACCGCACCGGGCATGAGGACCGACCGCACGATGACGGCGCCGTCGCCGATCACGCACTCGCGGTCGACACAGGAACTTGAGATGTGGGCACTCGCGGCAATGGTCGAGTCCGGGTGGATCCAGTTTTCGTCCATCACCTCAGGTGGGAGTTGGACGGGTCGCAGTCCCGAGAGAATGTCGAGGTGGGCGTCGAGATAGGCCTGCGGCGTTCCCGTGTCGAGCCAGTAGCCGTCGTCGGCCAACGCGTAGAGCGAGCCGCGACTCACGAGTTCCGGAAATGTCACTCGTTCGACGCTGACCGAGACGTCCGGTTCGATCAGATTCACAACGCTGGGTTCGAAAATGTACGTTCCCGCGCTGATTTCATTCGAGGGCGCCTCTTCGCGAGACGGCTTTTCCACGAACGACTTCACGTGGCCCTGCTCGTCGGTGACCACGACGCCGAAGCGAGACGGGTCCTCGACGGGATGCAGCGCGATGGTGGCCTGCGCTCCGTGGGAGCGGTGAAACGCCAGCAATCGGGTTACGTCGAGGTCGGTAATGACGTCGCCGTTAATCACAATGAAGGTGTCGTCAATGCCACCGTGCAAGGCGGCGAAGCGAATGGCCCCCGCCGTGTCGAGTCGTTCGGGCTCGACCGCGTACGTCATGCGAATGCCGGCGATCACGCCGTCGGGATACGCCTCGAGGAAACGATCGGGCATGTACCCGAGCGACATGACGGCTTCGTCCACTCCGTGGGCGGCGAGATTCGCCAGAACCCGCTCGAGCATCGGCGTGCCGGCGATGGGCAGCATTTGCTTCGGCATCGCGTACGTGAGCGGACGCATGCGCGTCCCCTCACCGCCGACGAGGATGATCGCCTTCATGTGCCTATTTCTTTGCCGTTGTCGTCGTGACCGGCTTGGTCGTCGTCGTCACGGGGAGCGTGGTCGTGGTCGACGCTGCTTCCTGCAAGGCGACCATGGCCTCGATCGTGGCGTTGCTCGGACGCACCGGGTCAACACCCTTCGGTTCGTACGCGAACACCACCATCACGCTGTTGTCGAGGTGCACGGATGCCGCGTCGGTCGTCAACGTCGGCTTGGTCTGGGCGATGTTGGCCCACGACGCGATCACGGGGTACGCGTCTTTTCCGGCGTACTTCGTCCCGGCCGCGCACTTTTCGCCCGCCACGTACGTCTTCGGCGAACCCGACGCGATGCCGACGGTCAGAGCTCTCGACGAGAACTCGAGCCCGTTGTACTGGCGCAAGAACACCGCCGCCGTGGACTTCGCACCGGCGGTGGCCGAGGATTGCGGCGAGATCTTCATGACGTTGCTGGGCAACATGGAGAACGAGAACACGTGGCCAGGATTCGGCGTCAACGCCGGCAGCGTGGTGCCACATTCTTCGGTCGCGACGGCCGCGTAATTCAACGTTCCGGCGTGCGGCGTGGGGTTCGTGACGACGTGCGGGTGCGTCAATTCGTACCGGGAATACCCGACAACCGAAAGCCCCAGAACGACGATCACCGCCAAGACGGCGTAGTACGTCGTCGGTCGTGCCTTCTTGTACGTCTTGCCCCCGCCGGATGAACCGACGCGGCTAACCATTTTTCCTGTCGAGCTTTTTGCCACGGTGCGACGATACTAAAGAACGCCGAGACCCAAGAGTTGCATGGTTTTCACCAACCTCGGCGAGGTGACCAACGGGTAAGTGGTCGTGTGAACCGCAGGCGACATCAACGTGATGATCACACCTCTCTCGTGGAGACCGAGACCGCTCTAGGATCAAGCGATGCGCGTCCAAGAATCCTTACGTGCGTTGTCAGAAAGGAACTTTCGACGTTTCTTTCTCGGTCAGGCCGCATCACAAATCGGTAGCGGCATGGCGCCGGTCGCGATCTCTTTTGCCGTCCTCGAACACGGCACCGCCTCGGACCTCGGGCTCGTCTCGGCGGCGGGCCTCACGCCCATCGTGCTCTTCCTTCTCATCGGTGGCGTCATCGCCGACCGCTTCAGTCGTCGTGTGGTGATGCTGAGTTCGGACATCTTGCGAACGGTCGCGGAGATCGCGCTGGGCGTGTGGATTCTCAATGGACACGTGCCCCTCTGGGGTTTCATGGCGCTCGCCGCCGCGGTCGGCACTGGTTCTGCGTTCTTTAGTCCCGCCCTCACGGGACTCGTCCCTCAGGTCGTTAGTGAGAAGAATCTCCTCCAGGCCAATGCGCTCAACAGCTTGTCGGGCTCGACGGCACAAATTGCGGGCCCCGTCCTCGCGGGACTTATCGTGGCGGCCTCTCGGCCGGGCTGGGCCGTCGTCATCGATGGCGTGACCTACGCGATCAGCGTGTTTTCGCTCCTCATCATCTCCATTGACTGGACCCGCTCGTCCACGTCGACGTCCTTTCTCTACGAACTCAGCGCGGGCTGGAAGGAATTCTGGTCACGCACGTGGCTCTGGGTCATTGTGGTGGAGTTCTCGTGCCTCAACGTGCTGATGTTCGGATCTATGTTCGTGCTCGGACCCGTGGTGGCCAAGGAGTATTTGGGTGGAGCATCCACGTGGGGATTCATCATCGCGGCCGAGGGACTGGGTTCGGTGGCGGGCGGGATCGCCATGCTGCACTGGAATCCTCGCCGTCCGCTCTTGGTCGCCACGTTGGCCACAATCGTCTTTGCGTGGCCTCTCTTCGCCCTCGCGCACCACGGACCCACGTGGATGATCGCCCTGGGGTCGTTTGTCTCCGGCGCCGGTGTCGCGATCTTTGCGACGTTGTGGACCACGACCATGCAGCGGGAGATTCCCGCCGACATCCTCTCGCGCGTCAGTGCCTACGACTGGTTCGGGTCCATGGTGTTCATGCCGATCGGTATGGCGGTCATGGGTCCCGCGTCAAAATACTTTGGGGTGTCCACCACCTTGATCACCTGCGCGGTCCTCTGTCTCGTCATCGTCGGTCTGACCTTGTTGGTGCCGGCCGTCACGGGAATGAGGTCTCCCGACACGACGTCACCCATACCCCAAATGCACTGACAACAGTTGACGCCCGGCGGTCCGCGTGACGAGACACGTGCCCGCGACTCGCGTGAAATTTCAGTAGGGGCGAAGGGACTCGAACCCTCACTGGAGGCGGTTTAAGCGCCCTGCCTCTGCCAATTGGGCTACGCCCCCGTACCTCGGCGTTACTACCGTAGTGCGAAAATAAGAACTTCTGAAGGGTCTTTCGCCCGTCCGCAGGCTCTCACTAGGCTTGTCCCGTGATCAGCGTGCGCGGTCGGAGCGCAAACTCGATCCGGTGGGGCGCTCGTCTACTCGCCGTGGGTGTCGTGGCGCTGGGCGTCGCGATACCAACAGCGTCCGGACAGACCATCGCGCAAACCCGCGCAGAAATCGCTCGCCTCTCCGCTCAACTCGCGGGCGCCCAAGCACGTTCCGAAGCACTCGGTCAGCGCTACGACGCCGAGCAGCAAACGCTCGCGAGTCTGGACGCCAGCGTCGCGGAACTCAAGAGTCAGGCGCAGCGCAAGCAGCGCGCGCTCGATGCGACCATCAATTCCCTGGTCAACGCGGCCGTTCACGCGTACGTCGACGGCTCGGCCAGTAATTCAGGCAACCCGTTGTTCAATACCAACGTCAATCAGAGTGACGCGCAAAGCGTCTACGAGGATCAAGTGTTGGGCAATCTGAGCCAAATTGAGTCCACCCTCGCTCGCCAGAAGCACGCTCTGACGCTGGTGCTCGCACAAGAAACGCGACAGCGAGATGCGGCGATCGCGCAGTCGCGACAGATCTCGTACCTGTTGGCCCAAAACAATGAGCTCGCCGCACACACGAAGGCCACCCTCGACGCCGTGTCGGGCCAACTCGCCCACGAAATCATCTCCTACGAAATCGCCGTCGGCATCGCCGCCGCCAAGCGCCACGACAATGCGGGCGTCGAAGCGGCCATTGCGGCCGCGAGTTCAGTCGGCGGTCAGGCCGCCGCCAACGAAGTCATCGACGCCACTCGGCCCTACATGCAGAAGAACATCGGGGGCAACGGCAAGGGATCGAAGTCAGGGGCCAAGGCCGTCGCCGCCGCCGAGAGCCAAATCGGCGTGCCCTACGTCTGGGGTGGCGAAACAGCGGGGCAAGGGTTTGACTGCTCCGGATTGACGCAGTGGGCGTGGGCACAGGCCGGCGTCGAGATTCCTCGCACGGCGGCAGAGCAATACGCATCACTGCCGCACGTCCCGTTGAGCGCACTGCGACCGGGCGATTTGATGTTCTTCTACAACCTGGACGGCGACAATGAAGTCGACCACGTCATCATGTACGTCGGATCCGGACCCTGGGGCACCAGCACCATCATTGGTGCGGAGCACACGGGCACCAACATCGCCCTCGCGCCACTGTGGACCTACGGTCTCATTGGCGCTGCTCGTCCGTAGTCACCCTAGGATTGACCGCCTTGTCGCTCGATCTTTCCATTGTCATACCCGCGTTCAATGAGGCGGACCGTATCGAAACGGGATTCGCCCGACTTCGACCCGTTCTCGACACTCTCGATCTCGACCGCGTCGAGGTCATCGTGGTCGACGACGGGTCCACGGACGGCACGGGACGCACGGCCGCGGTGACGTACGGCGTTCTCCCCCATTCCCTCGTCATCCATCAAGAGACCAATAGAGGTAAGGGTGCGGCCGTGCGTCTCGGCTTCACCGTCGCGAGCGGCCGCCACGTGATCGTCTGTGACGCCGATATGGCCATCGATCCGCGCCATATTCCGGCCATCACCGCCGCACTCGAGACCACACCACTCGCCTTCGGCACACGCGCGTCCAACGGACCCGTGCGCTACGACTCCGCACTGCGCACGCGCGCGGGAGCCGCGTTCAACGCCCTGGTGCGCCGCACGGTGGGCGTGACCTCCCGCGACACGCAGTGCGGATGCAAGGGATTCACCCTCCCCGCCGCTCGTTTGCTCGGCGCACTCGGCCTCGTCGAGGGATTCGCCTACGACGTAGAACTGTTCTACTTGGCGAGCCGCGTGGGCCTCGAGATCACCGCCGTGCCCGTGCAGTGGGACGACGTCGAGGGTTCGTCCGTCAATGTGCGGCGAGATTCGCGCGCGATGTGGCGAGATATTCGCGATATTCCGAAGACGAACTACACCTCGCCGGCGGTGCGACTCGACCACGACGTCTCACTGGACGAGATCGACGCGGTCGCTCGCTCCACCCGGGTCCAGGGCGTGCTGGTCGCGCGAGGGTCACACGACAGCGTGGTGGTGGTGCCTCGCACGGGTGCGCTCGCCGCAATGGAGATCGCTCAGCGCATCGGCGGCCACGTGACCTCCGTCGATCTCGAACAACTAGTTGGTCGCGAGTTCTTCGCGCGCTAGTGAACCCGTGGCAGAAGCCACGACGTCACGAGCTCGGGCGCGCGATCGCTCCACTCCTCGGCCGTGATGGCGAATCGTGCGTGGTCCTCCCACGCCCCGTCGATCTCGAGATAGCGCTCGGCCACACCCTCAAAGCGCAGACCCAGCTTCTCGACCACGCGTCGGGACGACGCATTTCGCGGAATGATGTTGATCTCGATGCGGTGGAGTCTCAGTGTGTCAAAGGCGTATTGCAGCAATGTCACGACCGCTTCGGGCACGTACCCCTGCCCCGCTTGGGCTTCATCGATCCAGTACCCCACGAAGCCCGACTGGAGGGGACCACGCTGGATGGAGGAGAGAGTGAGTTCGCCCGCGAATTGACCGGCCACGAAAATCCCGAAGCCGTAGGCGGTGCCGAGTTGCCGTTCGCGCTCTCGAATGGCGCACCGGCCGACGAAACTGCGCCGATCTTCTGCGAGGTGTTGCGAATTCGCGGGACGGGGCTCCCACTTCTGAAGCCAGTCCCGGCACCGCGTGCGGACCTCGACCCATCCCTCGTAGTCGTTTTCTGTCAGTGTGCGAAGAACAAGGCGACGGCCGTGCAGCACGAGCGGCGCATACGACATCGTCCTCATGCTCACTAGTGTCCGCTCCTCACTCGACACGTGCAGACTACGTGTCCCCTCACGACGGCGCCACTATGGATGCCGCGAGGCCGTCGAGGATGTCGTTCTCACTCGAGAGGAGCTCCTCAACCTCGAATCGCTCGAGGATGGCGTCAAGAATGAAGAGTCCCGCGGGCAACACATCTTCTCGCCCGGGCACCATGCCCGGGAACGGAAGCCGCTCGGCGGGCTCGAGCGCGCCGAGTCGGTCACGCCACTCGACTACGTCGCGACGCGTCAGACGTCGGTGGTGAACGCTGTCTCGGTCATACGTGGATAGGCCCGCCACTAATTGGGCCAAGGTGGCCACGGTGCCGGCGAGACCCACGATGCGAACACTCCCGACGAGACGTGAGAAGCGAGGATCAGCGCCGAACGCGGCGTCGAGCTCGGACGTGATCATGGCGCGGGCGGCCTCGGAGGTCGCGGGCGTCACGACCCGTGCGCCGAGCACGCGTTCGGTCACCCGCACGCAACCCAATTGCATCGAGTACCTCACGATGTCGCCATCGACACGGGCCGCCAGCTCCGTCGACCCGCCGCCAATGTCCACGATCATCGTCGGTTCGCTTACTGGCGCGAGATCGCTCGTGGCCCCGCGCAGGGACATCTCCGCCTCCTGCACGCCCGTCAGGAGCGCGACCTCCGCCCCCGTGATCTCCGCCGCGCGGTCGAGAAACAACTGACCATTCGTCGCGTCACGCACCGCGGAGGTCGCCACGAGCCGCGCGGCGCGAACCCCGGCGGTCACCATGACCTCGTGATACTCCTCTAAGACCGACCACGTGCGGGCCAGAGCCTCGTCGGCGAGCACTCCGGTCGCGTCCACACCTTGACCGAGACGCGTAATGCGCATGTCGCGCACGAGGGCACGCCCCTCATCGTCCACGACGAGCAGTCGCGTGGAATTGGTCCCGCAATCGAGGGCCGCGACGGTCATCGAACCTCACAGATAACGAGCGGTGGCACGCCCACCTCGGCCGCCACCAAGGCGCCCACCGGGTCCTGACCGCCCACGAGGAAGTAGGCGAGGTGGGCGTGCAAACACTTCACGCCCCGACGCGTCCCCGCCACTCCGCCGGTCGGCTGCACGAGGTCGCGACGGACCACCGCCGACTCTCGTCGACGGGCGTACGCGGCGTGGGCGGCGTCCAATTCCTCGGGGTCGACCAGGTCTTCGTAACGGTGCACGCCGCCCGTGCTCTCGAGGCGACTGACGGCTTCGAGCAACTCTCGATCCACCAACCAGAACAATGTCGGTAGCGGCGTGCCGTCGCGCAAGTGCGGTTCGTTCTCGATCACCACCGGGGAGCCGTCCGTCCGTCGTACGACGACGGCAAATCGAGCAGCCACGGGGCGGCCGAGCAACTGGGTCACCGCGGCCTCGTCATCGGGCAGCGCGTCGTTAAAGGTGGTCAACGCCAGAATTCGAGGGTGCTCGCCACGCGCGACCAGAAGCCCGCGCGGGCGTGATGGGTGGCCGGACCACTCGTCGTTGTCGATGACACCCCGAGCGGCGAGACGAGCGGCACGGAACCGGGGTCGCCCGCCGTGCCCTGTCCGTTGTCGAGTACCTGGATGAGTCGCTGCCCCGGCAGCACCAATTGGTACTCCTGTCGGGCGAGACGCTCCGTCGCTTCCGGCGTCGAGAGACTCCGCTGCTCTTTTTCGAGGGCCTGACCCTGTCGGTGCAGCATGGAAATCTGGGCCGACACCTGGGCCATCTGCGAACGCTGGTTCATCAGCGTTGAGAACGGGAACCACGCGACGATGAGTCCGATCGCCGTCAGGATCGTGAGCGGCATGATGAGTCTCTGGGCCACCCGGTGCATGGGTTATACCTTAGGCACCGGACGACCGCTGAGGGCGCTTTCACCGAGAAAGCGCGCCATTGACCCGAGTTGCTCTTCAATACGCAGCAACTGGTTGTACTTCGCCACGCGGTCCGTGCGGGCGGGGGCGCCCGTCTTGATTTGGCCGGCGTTCGTCGCCACCGCGAGGTCTGCGATCGTGGTGTCCTCGGTTTCACCGGAACGGTGCGAAATCACGGCCGAATAACGGTGCGCCGTCGCCATCGCGACCGCGTCGAGGGTCTCCGACAGCGTGCCGATCTGATTCAGCTTGATCAAGATGGAGTTCGCGACGCCCTTGTCGATGCCCTGCGCCAGCAGCGACGTATTCGTCACGAAGATGTCGTCACCCACCAACTGAATCTTCGAGCCGAGACGCTCGGTTAGTTGCGCCCATCCGTCCCAGTCCTCTTCCGCCATGCCGTCTTCGATCGAGACGATGGGGTACTTTCCACACAACTCTTCCCAGTAGTCGACGAGTTCGCGCGGGCTGAGGACGCGGCCTTCACCATCCAGGTGATAGGCACCATCGCGCCACAGTTCGGACGTGGCGGGGTCGAGGGCGATCGCGATGTCGCGTCCCGGCTCGTGTCCGGTCCGCTCGATCGCTTCGACGAGAACCTTCACGGCCGTCTCGTTATCGGGCAGGTCGGGCGCGAAGCCGCCCTCGTCACCAACCGCCGTGTGCAGTCCCCGGTCCGCGAGCACGGCCTTGAGGGCGTGGTATCCCTCGGTGCCCCACTGCAGAGCTTCCGCGAAGGACGCCGCGCCGACCGGCATCAGCATGAACTCTTGGAAGTCAATGGAGTTCTTCGCGTGCGCGCCCCCGTTGACGACGTTCATCATCGGGACCGGAAGAACGTGCGCGTTCACGCCACCGATGTACTGATAGAGGGCGAGGTCGCTCTCCATCGCCGCCGCTTTGGCCACCGCCAGCGAGACCGCGAGAATGGCGTTCGCCCCGAGGCGCGCCTTGTTGGGTGTGCCGTCCAAATCAATCAGTGAGAGGTCCACGGCTCGCTGATCGGAGGCTTCACAACCCTCGAGCGCGTCGTTGATTTCGGTGTTCACAAACCCCACGGCCGTGCTCACGCCCTTGCCATTCCAGGCAGAGCCACCGTCGCGCAATTCGACGGCCTCGTGGATGCCCGTCGACGCGCCGGAGGGAGAAATCGCCCGACCCACGGCACCGGATTCCAAGACCACTTCAGCCTCCACGGTGGGATTACCGCGAGAGTCGAGAACTTGACGACCGATGACCACTTCAATGGCGCTCATGAGCCACTCCTTTGCGCCCGACCACCGGGCTTCATCAGGAGCAACGCTAGCCCTTTACGCCTCCGGGGCCGGAGATTGCGCGAGTTCGTAGGCGCGAATCTCCTCGCGTAGTCGCAGGGCTCGTTCTCGCACCACGGCCTCGAGATCAATGCCCGCCACGCGTGCCAGATCTTCGAGCCCCGCGAGAATGTCGCCCCACGCGGGCGGCGCCTCGTCCACCATCGCGTCACTCACCGGCGCGCTCGGTATGTCGAGGGCCGTCACGAGAGCGGCAATGCGCTCACGCAAGTCACCCTCGTCGCGCAAGGGCACGCCAACAGACAAGGCCTTGCGCCGCATCTTGGCGTAGAGGGACAGTGCGGGTAGTTGCAAAGCGATGCCGTCGGTGACACTGCTGCGTTGCTTTTCTGCGCGCTTCAACGTCTCCCAGCGAGAGGCGACGTCGTCGGCCCCGTCCACCTCCACGCCCTCGAACACGTGCGGGTGACGACTGATGAGTTTCTCGCGCACGCCGTCGGCGATGGTGACGGCGTCGAATCGATCGTCCTCACTCCCGAGTTCGGCGTGAAAGACCACCTGAAAGAGAACGTCACCCAATTCCTCGATCACGTGCGCCGGGTCACTCTGTAGGTCGTCGGGATCGTAGGCCTCGAGGGCATCGAGGGCTTCGTAGGATTCCTCGAGAAGATGGCGGGTCAGCGAGGTGTGCGTCTGCTCTTGGTCCCAGGGACACTCGCGACGCAATGTGCGCATGAGATCGACCAGGTCGTCCATCGCGACGCCCGCGGTGCGCAGATCGTCCACCCATAGCGACGTCAGATGATCAGCGGCGGCGAAGGTGGCGAGCGACTGTGCCGGAAGAGTGGTGATGACCTGATCGGGAAGTCCCGCGTGGTGCACGACCGTGACGGGAGTATCGCGCGAAAGTCGGTCTGCGGTCGTCGCCAGAACTTCCGGACTGTAGGTCTGCAGAATCAAGAGCGGTCCGGGCCCCCGAAAAGCCTCCACCCCATCAAGAGCGTCGACGACGCGAAGACCGACGGCCATGGGATCTCGCCCTAACGCTGCGCAGGCCACGTCGATCACCGAGACGGCGGGTTGGCGCATCACGCGAACGTCCTCGCGCGCGACGAGAAGCTCCACCGTGCGCTCGGCGACCATCGGCGAACCGGGTACGGCGTACACCATCTCCGAAGTGGGGGACGTGCGAGCGAGCCCCACCACGTCCTCGACGATGCGTTCATAGAGTTCTTCGAAACTTTCCGCCTCGTCGTACCAGTCGTCGTAACTCTCGACCGTCGGAAACAGCGCGGCGGCGGGATGGCGTCGCGTGCGCAGTCGAGCCACCGTGGCCGTGCTGAGTGCGGTGCGCGCTGCCGTCGTCATCAACTCACCGTCACCGGGACCGAGCCCGACGACGATGACGGTGGGCTGGGCCACCTACAGACCCAGAGCGCTGCCGCCGCCCGGGGTCACCGACGCACGGGGGGTCGACAGCGTTGACACCTTCAACTTCGTCGGCGACCACACGCCGAAGGCGGGGTCGACGAACACGTGCTCGCTGCCCAAAACGGCGGACTGCGATTGCAGGGCGATGTTCTGGTTATGGGCCCGCACGTCTTCGAGAACGATGGGAGCAGACTCCGAGAAACTCGCCGGCGTCGTCGACGTGGCCGCGACGTATAGCGCCTCTTCGGAGCCGTTGTTGTTGTACGGGTGGTAGGACGCAGGGAACTGGTTCAACGGGTTGCCGTACGTGTCGGCGCGCACCGACGTGTACGCCGTCGACGTGGGTCCGTAGCAGCCGAGCGCCACCTGGGACTCCACAGAGAACTCGTGTGCCAATTGCGTGATACTCGCACCCTGTTCGCGCGCAGCTTCGAATTGATTCACATTCGCCACCGGCACCACCGCCACCGACACACAAATCGTTTGGTAGTAGTCGGGGTGCGCGTTGTAGTACGCGTGGAGACCGGCCAGAGTCGTCGGGTACACCCCCGCTCCGTGACTGACGACGTACACCGACGCCGCTTCATTCAGCAGCTGATCGCGCAGGAACCACTTCGGCAAGTGAGCAACTGCACTCGTCGCGGACGTGGCGCAGCTCACCGCCGCGGACGCCGCCGCGTTCGTCAACTCATTCGCGTACTCCGTGGTCGCGGTGGCGTAATTGACACTGCTCGGGGACCAGTGCAAATGACGAATCGCGTAGTTGCGAATCGACAGGCCCTCCACCTGAGTTCCGGTCCACGTCGCGGAACCCTTGGCGCTGAACGCCGTGGACGTGGAGGACACGTCCATGCTGTAGAGACCGGCGAGGTAGCAGGCGTACTGCGGGTGGCTGTGAATGACGGCCAGCTCGGCGCGCAGGGTGGGTGAGGAGACGCTCGCGGTGCCGACGCGAGCACCATCGGCGCTCACAATGCGGCCGGCGAAACCCGCTCCGAGGAGGGCAATGACGAGAACAACGACGAGTCGGCGCATTAGGCCATGCTACCGACCGCATCCGCGGGCGTTGGTGCGTCGGGAGGTACTACATCGCGGAGCAACGCAATCAGCGGCGCCGGACTGTTCTCGCGAGGGTCGAGTTCGATGCGCAATTCGTGGGTGGTCTCGTCGTACGCCTGGGACCCGTAGAGGCGCCGCACCCGTAGTTGTTGCGAAAGCGGCAGCACCAAGGGTCCGAGCCGTGCGGCGGGACGAGAGCGAATGCCGACCTTGGCCGGCTGGACGACAATCTCTCGCACGCCGACGCGCAGGCATTCGACGCGCAACTCGGTCAACGTTAGGAGTCCCTCGGCGGGTGCAGGAAGCGGTCCGTAACGGTCCACCCACTCCGCGCGCACGTCCTCGAGATCGGCGAGCGTGGTGACACTGGCGAGGCGTCGGTAGGCCTCGAGGCGATCGTCATCGGCCTCGACGTAGGTCGTGGGCAGGTGCGCGTCGCCGGGGACGTCCATCGACACGGTGACCACCTCGCGAGGAACCTCACCCTTCGCCTCCGCCACAGCCTCGGCCACCAATTGCATGTAGAGGTCGTACCCCACCGCCGCCACGGGACCCGATTGGTCGTGGCCGAGCAGGTTTCCCGCACCACGAATCTCGAGGTCGCGCATGGCGATCTTGAATCCACTCCCGAGCGCCGTGTTGTCGCCAATGGTCCGCAGCCGCTCGTAGGCCGTTTCGCTGAGCACGCGGTCGGAGGGATGAAAGAGGTACGCGTACGCGCGCTGACCCGCGCGACCTACGCGACCACGCAATTGGTGAAGCTGCCCGAGCCCCAACAGGTCCGCGCGATCGACAATCAATGTGTTGACACTCGGCATGTCAATGCCAGACTCCACAATCGTCGTGCAAACCAGCACGTCGTAGCGTCGCTGCCAGAAGTCGTTCACGATCGTCTCGAGGGACCCCTCGTCCATTTGTCCGTGCGCCACCGCCAGCCGCGCGTCCGGCACGAGCGACCCGAGACGTCTCGACACTTCGTCGATATCCGCCACCCGGTTGTGGACAAAGAACACCTGGCCCTCGCGCAAGAGTTCGCGGCGGATGGCTTCCACAACTGCGGCCTCGTCGTATTCCCCGACGTGGGTCAGGATGGGCCGACGTTCGGCCGGCGGCGTGGTGACCATGGAGAGGTCACGAATGCCGGCGAAAGCCATTTCGAGGGTGCGCGGAATGGGGCTTGCGGACAGCGTGAGCACGTCCACACCCACGGCTCGCTTCTTGATGGCTTCTTTGTGGGTCACACCAAAACGTTGCTCTTCGTCGACGACCAACAAGCCCAAGTCTTTGTAGACGATCTTCTCATCCAGCAAGCGGTGCGTTCCTACGACCACGTCGACGGATCCGTCGGCCAGACCGGCGATGGTGCGACGCACATCCGACTCGTCAACGAAGCGACTCAGAAGTTCAACCTTGACCGGAAAGCCGGCGAAGCGCTCACTGAGTGTGGCGAAGTGCTGACTCGCCAACAGCGTCGTCGGCACGAGCACCGCGGCCTGCTTGTTGTCCTGGACCGCCTTGAACACCGCGCGGAGGGCGATCTCTGTCTTTCCGAAGCCGACGTCCGCACACACCAAGCGGTCCATCGGTCGGGGTCGCTCCATGTCCTCTTTGACCTCGGCGATCGCCCGCAACTGGTCCGCCGTTTCGGTGAAAGGAAACAAAGACTCCATCTCGAGCTGCCAGGCGGTGTCGGGACTGAAGGCAAATCCCGGAGCGACCACGCGCGCCCGGTAGAGCTCGACCAATTCCTGCGCGACCAGCGTGGCCGCGGCGCGGGCCTTGGCCCGGGTGCGTTGCCACTGCTCGGAGCCCATCTTGGACAATGTCGGCGCGTCACCACCCGTGTAGGGAGTCAGAGCGTCAATCTGGTCGGTCGGCCAATAACTGCGTCCATCTTTGAATTCGAGAATGAGATAGTCACGAGTGGTGCCATTGATGGCGCGGGTCGTCGAGCCCGAAAATCTCGCCACCCCGTGCTGGCGGTGCACGACGTAACTACCAATGGCCAGACCATCAAAGAAGCCGTCCACGGCCCGCGACCGCGTGCGCGGCGCGCGGTGAACGGCACGTCGACCCGTGACGTCCGATTCGCTCCACACCGTAAGGTCGGCGTCGTCGACGCTGAAACCGTGGGGCAGAGGAGCAACGACGACACTCACGCGCAGTTCGAGCACGGCGTCGGGATTCGTCGAGACTTCGACGCCCTCCGCGCGGAGAAGTTCCGCGATGCGGTGCGCCGACGCGGACGACGACGCGGCGATGACGCCGCGATGGTGAGGACCCCACGACCGCACGTGCGTGGCGAGACGCGCGGGATCACCCTGGACCACGGGCGGACTGTTCACCGGCCACTGGAACGAGCCGACCCCTCCGGCACCACCAACGCGCAGGCCGACGTCCTGACGCGCGACGCTGTCGTCCCAACTCACGTGAACCAGAGGCAGGTCGTGATCGACACCCCACGTTCGTCCGACCGCTTCGACCAGATCGCGTTCCTCCTCGAGCAGCTCGCGGAGGCGGTCTTCGGTGCGCTGGGGTTCGACGAGGACGAGCGACGCCGACGCGGGCAGGTCGTCAAGGATGGTGGTGTGCGCGTCGTTGAACCACGGCAACCACCCCTCCATGCCATCAAAAAGGGTGCCGTCGGCTATGCGGTGAAATGTCTCTCGACCCCACGCGTACTCGTCCGCCAACTCTCGCGAGCGCGCGCGGGTGGACGCCGACGGGCGCCATTCGCGGGCCGCGTAGATCTCCACTTCGTCGACGTCGTGCAGAGAACGCTGATCCCCCACGTCAAAGACGCACAGACGTTCGACGTCGTCGCCGAAGAGATCGATGCGGACGGGTTCGTCGGCGCCCGAGGGCCACACGTCGACGATGCCGCCGCGCACCGCGATCTCCCCCCGGTGCTCGACGGCGTGTTCCCGGCGATACCCGAATCCCACCAGGTCGCCGATGAGATCATCGCGCTGGAGCACGTCGCCGACGCGCAGCGATATCGGCGGCGCGACGGGCTCGGGCGTCACAATCTGGGTTGCGGCCCGCACACTCGCGACCAGCACCCGGGGCGCACGAGCGCCGTCACCGAGGCGCCAGCGAATCTCGTGACGCTGGCCCATGACCTGCAGATCCGGACTCACTCGCTCGAGGGGGTGCGTGTCCCACGCCGGCAGCAGGGCCACGTCGCCGTCACAGAGCACCCGCAGAGCCGCGAACATTTCGTCCGCCACCGTTTGCGTCGGCGTCAGCACCACCGTCAACTCATGGGAGGTGGCGTAGTGGGCGACCACGGCGGGTGCGGCAAAGGTGCCCACCACCACGTCGCGCGCGCCGGACGCGGCGGACAGAGATCGATCGAGTCGGGGCAGGAGACGCGCGAGGGCGCTCACCTCACTCACCCGTCGGCGCATTCACGCGGCGCTGCGCTTCGTCCATCGGCACGCTGAGTGCCTGCTCGAGTGCGTCGGCGGCCGCCTCAACTGTCTGGACGAGGTCCCGTCGCCGTTCACCCGTGGGTGGTCGTAGGACCCAGTCCGCGCCCTGCTCTTTCGTCGGCGGCTTGCCTATGCCGATCCGCAGGCGCCAGAAATCTTGGGTCGACAGAACGCCCGCGATGGACTTCAAGCCATTGTGTCCCGCGAGACCCCCGGCCCACTTGAGACGCAAGCGTCCGGGGTCAAGATCGAGCTCGTCGTGGGCCACCAGGAGTCGAGCGGGGTCCTCCATAGACACCCGACGGAACAGGGGTGGCAGAGCCGCGCCGGATTCGTTCATGAACGTCGTCGGCACGGCCAAGGTGACGCGTCCGATGTCCGTGACAATGGTCGCACTGAGACACCGCTGACGACTTTCCAGTTTCAGCGTGGCGTGGTGCCTCTGCGCCAGAAGTCGCACGGCGTCGCCGCCCACATTGTGGCGAGAACCTTCATACTGGGCACCGGGATTGGCGAGTCCCAGGATCACCAGATCGCTGGCGCTCCCCCGTCGCTCCTGCCCGTCGCGTGGCCGCCGAAGCGCCACGACGAACTAGGCCTGCGGCGCGGCGGTCTTGGCGGCGCGGCCAGCGCGCGTCGCAACGACCGGCAGACCGTGGTCACCCGCGGCCACCACACCCTCCGGCAACACGACGTCGCCCACCTTGATCGATCCACCGGCCTTCAGGTCGGAGATGTCCACGTTGACGTGCGTCGGGATCTGGTCCGGACGAGCAGTGATCAACAAGGAGAAGGCCTGCTGGTCGACTTCGTAGTCCGCGTGACGGACTTCCACCGCGTCACCCACAAGGTGCAGCGGGACTTCCACGGTCACGCCCTTGTTCGGGTCCACAACCTGAAAGTCGATGTGCGCGACGGTGTTGCGCACCGGGTGGCGCTGAATCTCACGGGCCATGACGGTGAAGGCGGTGCCGTCGGCGTCGAGCGTGATGAGGGTGTTGAGTCCCTGGTCACCGGACACGGCGTGGCGGAAGTCCTTCGCGTTGACGGAGACGGGCAGCGGAGAGACGCCCTCGCCGTACACAACGCCGGGAATGAAGCCCTCGGCGCGCAGCCGGCGCACCGGGCGCGAGCCGATCTCACGATTGGTCGTTGCACTCAAAGTGACCTGCGACATGACAACTCCTCTGGGAATTTCGAAGCACGGCGAGCGAGGCTCGCGCACAGGGTGAAGAGTCTAGCCGAGCCGGAGAGACCCGAAAAGAGCTAGAGCAGATTCTCGCCGCCGAAGATCTCCGAGACCGAAGAGTCCTCAAAAATGGCGGAAATGGCGGTGGCAATGATGGGCGCGACCGAAAGGACTTCCAATTTGGGGAATCGGCGCTCCGGGGGCAGCGGCAGGGTGTCGGTGACCACGACGCGGCTCACCGGCGCGTTCATCAAGCGCTCAATGGCCGGGTCCGAGAAGATCGCGTGCGTCGTCATCACCCAGATGTCCGCGGCGCCATAGGTCTTCAACAGGTCGCACGCCGCCACAATGGTGCCCGCGGTATCGATCATGTCGTCGATGAGAACGCAGTGGCGCCCCTCGACGTCGCCGACAATGTGTCGGGCTTCGGAGACATTGGCGGTGCCGCGCGGGCGGGTCTTGTGAACCAAGGCCAGCTGGCTTCCGAGGTGCTGCGAATACCGCTCCGCCACCTTCACGCGGCCGGCGTCCGGCGCGACCACGACCAGCTCGTGCGGGTCGGAGTGCGTCTTGAGGTAATCCTCGAGAACGGGGGCGGCGACCAGGTGATCCACCGGCACGTTGAAGAAGCCCTGGATCTGACCGGAGTGGAAGTCGACCGACAGCACGCGGTCCGCGCCCGCGACCTGGAGCATGTCGGCGACCAACTTCGCGGTGATCGGCTCGCGACCCTGGGACTTGCGATCTTGACGGGCGTAGCCGTAGTTCGGACACACCGCGGTAATTCTCTTGGCCGACGCGCGCTTGGCGGCGTCAATCATGATCAGTTGCTCCATCAACGTGTCGTTGACCGGCGAGCAATGCGTCTGGACGACGAAGACGTCCGCGCCGCGAATCGATTCGTCATAACGGCAGTGAATTTCACCATTGGCGAACTCGCGCAGATTCGGTTCCGCGAGGTTCACACCTAACTGGTCCGCAATGTCCTGTGCCAGCGCGCGGTGCGCACGACCCGATGCAACAATCAAGCGACGCTTCGACAGTGACTCCACGCTGTCAGCGTAGTGCTCGGCCGAGACCCATTCAGAGAGTTCGCGGGTCGCCACCAACCACCCTCGTGCCGTTCGCGATCACGGTGCCCGGCTCGAGAACACAAAACGAGCCGACGCAAGCGTCGTCGCCAATACGCACGTTGGTCGCCTCGACCGTCCCGACGTGCGCATTCGCGCCCACGGTCACGTCACTCAACACCGCGTGCGGACCAATGTGCGTTCCGGGTCCCACCACGCAGTGCCCCTTCAAGACCGTGCCGGGCAGCAGCGTCACGTCCGGCGACAGGACCACATCAGAGTCCACGTAGGTGACCGCGGGATCCCACATGGTGACCCCGCGACGCATCCATTCATCATTGATGCGTCGACGAAGTTCGCGCTCGGCCGCCGCGAGTTGCGACCGGTCGTTCACGCCCGCCGCCTCGACCGAGTCGTCGAGGATGAACGCGGACGTGACGTGACCCGCGGCGTACAGCACGCTGACGAGGTCGGTCAGGTAGTACTCGTTCTGGGCGTTCTGGCGACCCACGAGACGCAATGCCGGTCCGAGTAACGACTGGCGCACCACCATGATCGAGGTATTGATCTCGTCAATCTGACGTTCGGCGTCGGTGGCGTCGCGCTCTTCCACGATGCGCGCGATCTTGTGGTCCTTGCCCCGCACGATGCGGCCGTAGCCGGTGGGATCGTCCACAATCGCCGTCAGGACGGTGAGACCCGCCCCCGCGTCGCGATGGGCGGCAATGAGGGCCCGAATGGTCGCCGGACGCAGCAGGGGCGTGTCGCCGGGCATGATGAGGACGTCACCGTCGGTGGCGCCAAGAGCGTCATCGATGGTCGGCACGGCTACCAAGACCGCGTGTCCCGTGCCGAGTTGTTGACCCTGTTCGACGAAGGTCACGGGACCCGTGTCGTTGGAGCGCTTAAGAATGGACTTTTCGACCCACGTGGCGCCGTGACCCACCACGACGACGGTGGCGCGTACTTCGTCGTGTCGCGCGGCGTCCAAGACGTGCTGGACCATGGGACGTCCGCACAAGTGGTGCAGAGGTTTGGGACGCGTCGAACGCATCCGCGTACCTTCGCCCGCAGCGAGAACGACGACACACATAGGTCGATTCACCCCTCTATCTCTACCAGCCGTGCCGTACGATGCGGTGATGCCGCGAATTCCCTATGACGAGTTCTCCTTTTTCCACGAGAACATCACGGAATGGAACCTCGATGTCTCGATCCCACCCGTGGAACGTCGACGCCTTGAAGTGGAACCCGGTCGCGCCGTCAGCGCACTTTTCTGGGGTCCCGGCGACCCGCGACTCGCCCTGGTGCACGGTGGCGCACAGAATGCGCACACGTTCGACACCGTCGCTCTGGCACTCCAAGAACCCCTGGTCGCCTTCGACCTCCCGGGACACGGCCACTCCGATGCGGGTCCCTTCGGCAACACGGCGGTGGCCCAACACGCGCTCGATATCGCGCGGGCCCTTTCTCAGGCCAGCGCCACTCCTCTACCGCTCGTGGGCATGTCCTTGGGCGGTCTCACGTCGCTGGTGGTGGCCCGCGACCACCCCGCATTGATCACCTCCCTCGTGCTCATCGACATCACGCCGGGGGTGAACGCGGAGAAGGCGAAGCACATCACCTCGTTCGTGAACGGGCCCACGTCCTTCGCCGACTTTGACGCGCTGCTGCAGCGAACGATCGAGCACAACCCGACGCGCAGCGTGTCGTCACTGCGGCGCGGCATTCTCCACAACGCGGTGCAACAGGACGACGGCACATGGATGTGGCGACACCAGCGTCATCCCCGCAGCGAGTTGACGGCACCCGAGGTCGGAAATCTGTGGGACGCGTTGTCATCCCTCGACATGCCGGTCACGCTCGTCCGCGGCATGGCCGCCGGTTCCGTGGTGGACGACGAGGACGAAAAGGAATTTCTCCGTCGTCAACCCCACGGTCGCGTTATTCACGTCGAGGGCGCCGGGCACTCGGTCCAGGGCGACGCGCCGTTGCAGCTAGCGCAGATTCTCGCAGACGTGATCTAAGAACCGCCCACGCGATAGGGCGCGCCGATGGTCATGATCGATGCGGGGCTCGTGGGATTAAAACGGGGGTCGTACAGCTCGACGTGGTAGCCGTCGACCACCTCGTAGGACGACGTGGGGAGGTACTCCCCGTAGAACCACCGTACGGTCGTCGCGAGATCGCTCAGCAGACCCTCGTGTTCGACGCAGATGTATCGACCACCCGGAAAAGAAATGGGCGAGAGACCGGGGCACTCCACGGTCGTGGGAATACAGGCGTCGTAGCGCATGACCCCGAGCGTCTCCGTCAAGCTCATGAGGCCCACCCGTCGCAGAGGCTGTAGGTCATTCGCGGACACAATGTCGTCGAGTTGGCGCCACAGCGCCGGCACGGCGGTCTCGTAGTTGGCGTCCTCTTCGAGCGCGCCGCGAAACGTGGTCGACACGCCCAGGAGAATCTGCGGCGGGAGGATGTAGTCCTCAATCTTGGGACTCGTCACGGCGCCACGTTACCGGGACGCCGTGACGAACACGAGCTGGCGAGGGAGGGCTCGAACCTCCAACCTTCGGATCCAAAGTCCGCTGTTCTGCCGGTTGAACTACTCGCCACCGTTTGTCTGCGACAATCTTCGCAGATTCTTACGAAGACCCAACCAGTGGCTTACGCCACCAGCGAACACTAGAGGGCGTAGAACCCACGTCAGGAACAGCGAGGAACTGTGTCGCAATCGTCCGCATCTAACTCCTACGTCGCGATCGTCGACGACGATCCGGCGATTCGCTCGGCCCTGGGTCGGGCGCTGCGCATGGAGAACTACGACGTCGAGCTCTTTGAAGACGGGTCCAGCGCCCTGCGGGCAGTTCAACTACGCGCGCCGGACGCCATCGTGCTCGACCTGCAACTCCCCGACCTCGACGGTCTCGAGATCTGCCGCCGGATCCGGCGCGCCGGGGACGCCACCCCGATTCTCATGCTCACCGCGCGCGACGCGGTGAACGACCGTGTTGAAGGTCTCGACGCCGGCGCCGATGATTATCTGGTCAAGCCCTTCGACCTCGCCGAACTCCTCGCTCGCCTGCGGGCCCTGCTCCGTCGTCGAACTTTCGTGGACGGGGACGAGACCGTCCTGCGGTTCGAGGACCTCACCCTCAACCCCCAGACGCGCGACGTCACCCGCGGTGATCGGGCGATCGAGCTGACGCGTATCGAGTTTGATTTGCTGGAGCTCTTCTTGAACCACCCGCGACAAGTTCTGACGCGCGACCAGATTCTCGACCTGGTGTGGGGCTACAACTTCGACTCCGGCACCAACTCCCTCGCCGTCTACGTCGGCTACCTACGTCGCAAGCTGGAAGAAAATGGTGAGCCGCGTCTCCTGCAGACGGTGCGCGGAGTGGGCTACGCGCTGCGTCCGTCGTGACATTCCGCACTCGCCTCATCATCACGACGACTGTCGCGGTCGCTCTCGCGGTGCTTCTCGCGTGCACGGCGTCATTCTTCAGCACGCGCAACGCCCTCCTGCGTTCGGTTGACGAATCGCTCGTCGCCGCCTCGCAGGGACCTCGCGGCGACACCGGTCAGAATCAACCCGGTCAGGGCGAGAGTGTGGCGGGAGTGTCCTTCCAACTCGTCCTCGCCAACGGCACCGCGTACCCCGACGCGGATCTGCCCGTCGACGCCACGGTGCTCAAGGTGGCCAACCTGAAGGCGCCCACCACGACGCGGACGATTTACGTGAAGGGCTACGCGTACCGGGAGTTGATTGTGCCCGTCCCGGCCGGCACCACCTTGCAGTGCGGGGGAACGCCGTGCGTGCTGCGCACGAATGCCGCACAGGTCTTCAGTGTCAATATCACTGGCCAGCAGCACCAACTTCATCTTCTCGGTTACACGCTGCTCGTTCTCGCGCTTCTCGGTGTGTTTCTCGCCATCCTCCTCGGCTACTTGGCCGCCACCGCGGCTCTGGGTCCGCTCGAGGACGTGACCAACGAGATCGAAGGCGTCGCCACCACGTCCAACGTGGCCCACCGTTTGGAGGAAGGACGCAACGACGAACTTGGACGATTGCGCCGCGTGTTCAACCAACTTCTGACCTCGGTCGACTCCTCCCAACGTCTGCAGAGGCAATTGGTGCTGGACGCGAGCCACGAGTTGCGCACCCCGCTCACCTCACTGCGCACCAACGCCCAAGTGCTCGCCCACGCCGACCGTCTGACAACCGAGGAGTTGGGGCAGATCACGACGGACATGATCACTCAGGTCGACGAACTCGCCTCACTCATTACCGACCTCGGTGAACTCGCCCGGGGTGAGGGCATCGATGGGGTCACCGAACCGGTTCGACTGGACGACCTCACGGATGAATGCGTCACCATCGCCCGCACGCACGGGCGTACGCGAGGCATCACCCTGGACGCCACCCTGACACCCTTTGAGGTCGAAGGTCGCCGGGACCGCTTGACACGCGCGATCAATAACTTGATCAACAACGCCATCAAGTTCGCCCCCGAAAACGGCCACGTGGTCGTGACGCTGACGGGCGGTGTACTCACGGTCGAAGACGACGGACCCGGCGTGGCCGCCGAGGACGAGCCGTTTGTCTTCGACCGATTCTGGCGTTCGGCGAGCTCGAGGGCTCTCCCCGGGTCGGGATTGGGACTCGCCATTGTTCGACAAGTCGCCGACGAGATGGGTGGCACCGTGACCGTGGGGCGTTCGGCCGCTCTCGGCGGCGCCATCTTTTCCCTGACGCTGCCAGGGACCGTTCCCGAAAATTAAGCGCTTTCTTAGGCAACAACGACGCGACGTTCACACTTTGCCAGCAAACTAGACAGTGAAAGGAGTCCGCATGTCAAGGATCAATCGCACAACTGAGGAACGCGACCGCCGACTCACCCGCGTGCGCCGCGTCACGCAAGCGACATTCGTGATCTCGGTGGCGTCCGCCGGCGGACTCGTCGCCTACGCCAGCAATGTCGCCGCCACCGCGCACGCCGTGCCGAGCACCACGGTGCCGTCGACCACGTCCACCACGGTGCCCGTGACCACCACGACCCCAACAACCACGACCAGTGGCGGCAACTCCGGTGGGAGCTCGGGTGGAGGTTCCACGGGCGGATCCACGGGCGGTGGTACGGGCGGCGGCACCGGTGGCGGTACGACAACCACCACGGTTGCGCCCACCACCACGACGACCACGACGGTGCCCGTGACCACCACGACGACGTGTTACACCTCACCTTCCGGCACGCTTACCTGCAACTGAGATGTTCACCTTTTCCACCTGGGGCATGAGTGGCACGATCGCCACGGCAGACCCGGATGCCGAACCCTTCGCGCGAGAGCGACTCGCCCACTGGCTCGAAGAGTTCGACGGCACCGTCAACCGCTTTATTTCGACTTCCGAACTCTCCCGGCGCAACCGGGGAGAATGGACCGACGTCGCGATGTCGTCCACGTTTGACATGGTTTTTTCCGCGGCGACCTACGCCTCCCAGATCACTGACGGCCTCTGCGATCCCACGATTCTTCCGGCCCTCGAAGCCCTCGGATATGACCGCGATTACGACGAGCTGGCCCGCGACGGCAGTCGTGGCGGCGCCACGCCTTCGCCCGCTGCCGGCGTGGCGGCCATTCAACGTGGTCCCGAGGGCCTACTGACTCTCCCGCCGGGGGTTCGTCTCGACTTTGGAGCGACCGCCAAGGCGATTCTTTGCGACATCCTCGTGAGCGAACTCGCCCCGTCAGGCGGCGTCCTCGTGGAAGTTGGCGGCGACGTCGCCGTGCACGGCGAAGGACCGACGGGACCGTTCGTGATCGGACTCGCCACCTCACTCACGATTACCGGCAAGGAACCTCGCATCACCCTCTCGGGCGGCGGCGTCGCGACGTCGTCACGGTCCACCCGCGTGTGGCGTAGCGGTGACGACACGGTCAATCACATCATCGACCCCCGGAGCGGAGAGTGCGTCCACGGATCGCTCGCCGTGGCGACTGTCGCGGCACCCAATTGCGTTACCGCGAACGCCTTCGCCACCGCCGCCTTGGTGTGGGATGACATGGCGGCGTACCACATCGCGCAGGCTGGTCACGCGGCCCGGCTGGTCCACGAGGACGGCCGCGTGGAGTTCGTCGGGGGCTGGGATCGTTCCGAGGTGGCCGCGTGATTGCCTTCACGACGCCCTACCTCTGGTACACGTCTCGCGCGACGGGAGTGGTGGCCCTCGTCCTGCTCACCGCCACCGTCACGCTCGGCACGATGGTGGCCACACGCGTGGGCGGTCGCGCGGTGGGGCGCTTTGAGATCAACGAGATTCACCGCTCCATTTCCATGATCACGATGTTGTTCGTCGCTATCCACGTGCTTACGACCGTTGTTGATTCCTACGTCCCGATCGGCGTCTTTTCCGCCCTCGTGCCCTTCACGTCGGACTACCGACGTCTGCCGGTGGCGGTTGGCACTATCGCCATTGACCTCATGCTGGCCGTGTGGGTGTCGAGCATGGTCAAGGACCGTCTCCGCAACGCCACGTGGCGCTACATCCACTACCTCAGCTGGCTCAGCCTTGCGGCCGCTCTGCTGCACGGGTTCACCGTGGGTTCTGACGCGCACCGTCTGTGGATGATTGTGGTGCAGGTCGCCTGCCTCGTCGTCGCGATCGCCGCGGGTCTCTGGCGCATTACGCAGCGTCCCGATCGCGCCGCCGGTCGCACGGCCCATTCACCTCTGTCGCGGGCGCAGACGGCACCGGCCACACCCGCCAAGGCGCGGACGTCTGTGCCCCGCAGCGAGCCACCTCGTCGCACACCGCCACCGGCTCCCCGCCCCCGAGGCCGTCGATGAGCGCCCCCGTCCTCCCGCGCGTCCTGCAGGGAGCCACGGACCGTCCCCTGACGCTCGCCCAACACGAGGCGATGTGGGGACAGTGGCGTCCTCGTCGCGACTTGCTCGACGAGCTCGATCGCGCGGGATTGACCGGTCGCGGTGGCGCCGCCTTCCCCACGGCGACGAAGGCTCGCCTGCTGCGTGATCAGCACGCTCGCAAGAAGTTTGTGGTCGTCAACGCCATGGAGGGAGAGCCGGCCTCGCACAAGGACGCGACGATCGCCCAGAGCAATCCCCACCTGGTTCTCGACGGTGCCCTCTCGCTCGCGACGGCCATTGGTGCGAGCCACATCGCGCTCTGCGTGGCCCGCGAAAAGGCCTCCATGGTCAATCACTTCGAGCGTGCCTTGCGCGAGAGAGAGCGACGCGGGTCCCTCGGTGTGGTTGTGGAGATCCACACACCTCCCGGTCGTTACATTGCCGGCGAAGAGTCGGCACTCGTCCACTGGCTGGACGACAACGAGACTCTGCCCCAGTACCGACCACAGCGCCCCAGCATCTTGCGGATTGGTCGCGCGCCCGTCCTCGTCGACAACGCCGAAACCCACGCTCACGTGGGCCTCATCACCCGCTGGGGTGCCGAATGGTTCCGCTCCATCGGCACCGCCCAGAGTCCGGGTTCAATGGTGGTCTCGGTGTCGGGAGCGGTGACGCGACCGGTCGTGCTCGAAATTGCGCTCGGCACACCACTCGCGGAGGTCTTGGCAGCCGCGCGGGCCGACACCGATCCCCAGGCGGTGCTCCTCGGCGGATACGGCGGCAGCTTCCTGAGCGCCGAACATCTCTCCACGCCCATGGCCAACGAAGTACTGCGGCCTCTCGGCGCCTCGGTCGGCGCGGGCGTCATCGTCGTCATACCGCGCGCCGCGTGCGGCATCACCGAAACCCACAACATCGTCCGCTGGATGGCGCACGAATCGGCTCGCCAGTGTGGACCGTGCGCCTTCGGTCTCCCGGCACTCGCCGAGGATCTCGCCCAACTCGTCACCGGGGGTCGCGACGCGGCGGCGGCGCTCACGCGCATGTCGGAACGCAGTGACGTCATCGAGGGTCGCGGCGGGTGTCGCCACCCCGACGGCGTCGTGCGACTGCTACGTTCCGCCCTCCAGGTCTTTGCGGCCGACGCTCACCGCCACGCGGCGGGTCAACCCTGCGCGTACGCGGGACGTTCGCGATTCGCCACGGTTCCTCGCCTCGAACTCGAGAATGACTTGGTGTGGGAATGAAACGGCGACACGAAAAACTCTTTCTGCGCGTGGACCCGATCCTGTGTGACGGATTCGGTCACTGCGCCGAGCTGGCACCCGACATCGTGGACGTCGACGAGTGGGGATACCCCATCATCAAAGACGCACCCCTGGACGCCCGACGCGACGCCTCTCTCGCCTCGGCGAACCTCGCCGTGCGAGGGTGCCCGCGTCAAGCGTTGTGGATCGAACGCATCGCGAACACGAACTAGCCGCGAATCAGTTCCACGCGATTGCCAAACGGATCATCCACGTAGAAGCGGTCCACGCCCTCAATCTCCGTGTCGTCGCGTACGTCAATGTCCGCAGCGAGGAACGCGTGGCGTAGGGCGTCAAAGTCCCGCACCCGAAATGCGGGGTGGGCCTTGCGCGCGGGTCGAAAGTCCCGGTCGACGCCCAAATGAATCTGCAGAGTGCCCGTCGCGTACCACCGGCCCCCGCGAGCGGCGAGCGCGGGGGGCTTGTCGAGCACGGCGAGGCCGAGGAACCCCACGTAGAACTCATCGGCGGCGGCTTCACCGCCGGGAGGTATGGCTAATTGCACGTGATCGAGATCCACACTCACCGCGAACACCTCCCGAACTGGCACCACCTCCCTGAAACCTAGTAGCGTCATTCGGGCCATGGGATCATTGATTAAGAAGCGCCGTAAGCGCATGCGCAAGAAGAAGCACAAGAAGATGCTGAAGCGAACTCGCTGGCAGCGTCGCGCCGCCGGTAAGTAGTCCCTACGCCCCAACTGCGGGCGAGGTCTCCGTTCCCAGGATGTGAATGCTTCCGTCGGGACCCTGCACGTCCCACTCGCGATCTCCGGGCAGCACGCCCTCGATAAACATCGTCGACCCCGATCCACAGAGTTCGACCGGGCGACCCGTGAGATCCTCGATGAAGTCCCGGGCTCGCGCCAATCGGGGCTCCACCTGAAGCGCCGGTTCGAAGAGGTGATTGCGGCCGCGAGGGCGCCATCCACCCGCCCACATGTCATCAAACATCCGGTAGCACGCGGGTGTCGAGACCCCAAAATCCGGGAGGATCAACGTCACCTGGCGCGAGAGATCGGGCCAGCGCGTAATGCGCTCCCCCACTCCCTCGACGAGCGCGCGCCCACCACGTAGACAGAACGGCACGTCGCCGCCCAGGGTCACCGCCACGTCGGCGTCAAGAACTCCCGCCCACCGCAGAATCGCGGCGGCGTCGCTGGAACCCCCACCGAGACCCCCACCGACGGGAATCCTCTTGGTCACGACGACCCCGGCCGAGCGACCGACCAGATCAAGGGCCTTCGTCACCAAATTGTCCACGGGATCAATCAGGTGGGCCACCGGCGCCGCCGCACCGTCGACAAAGACGCAGCCCGATCCGTTCTCGTCAATGACAATGTCGTCCGCCAGAGCGAGTGACACCATTTCACTGCGCAGGAGGTGGTATCCGTCGTCACGACGGCCGACGACTTCGAGGGTCCAGGTCAATTTGGCCGCAGCGCGCTGAAGGACGCTCACGCCGCCGCCAGTCGGGCAAATTCCGCCAATGTCAACTCTTCGGGACGGCGCGTTGGGTCAATGTCCGCTCGTTCAAACGCCTCAGGCGCCACAACGCCCTCCAGGCTTCGGCGCAACATTTTGCGGCGGTGCTGAAACGAGGTGCGAATCACCCGAAACAAGACGTCCTCACTCACCAGCTGCGGGTCAATGGCGACCCCCGGTCGGCGCGTGACCGACACGAGACCAGAATCGACTTTGGGACGAGGGAGAAACACCGACGGGGGTACCTTGCCCACCACCTTGGCCTCGGCAAAGTATTGGACGCGCAGGGATGCGGCACCGTAGGCGTCGTCGCCCGCATGCGCGGCGAGCCGTTCGGCCACTTCTAACTGGACCATCACCAGCATCCGCTCGATGTTGGGCACTGTTTCGAGCAGGTGGAGCACCAGCGGCGTGGCGATGTTGTACGGCAAGTTCGCCACCACGATCGTGGGCCGCCCTGCCGTAATGGAGGGATAGTCCGCGTGGAGGGCGTCCGCGTGGACGACGCGAGCTCCCTCCGGCTCGACCACGGCCGTCAGCGGCTCGAGCAGATGCCGGTCGACCTCCATGGCGATGACGTCGGCACCGGTTTCGAGAAGGGCCAATGTCAATGAGCCCAGGCCTGCTCCGATTTCGAGCACGTGATCACCCTCACCGACGCCGGCCAAACGGGCGATGCGACGAACCGTATTGGCGTCAACGACGAAGTTTTGCCCCAGGGCGCGTGACGGCGAGAGGCCGTGCGCACTGAGCAGTGCGGCGAGCGTCGTGCGCGTATGGGTCACCAGGTAACAATGACACGAACGACACCCTTATTCAGAGGTGCCAACTCGCTGAAACTCTCTTCATTGAGGTCAACGACACGTCCCGGGTTGCGGGCCTGGCGGTCCGTGACCACGCAGGAGATGGTCAACGAGGTGCCGACTTCGTGGACGTAAATTCGGGTTCCCTTCGGCAAGTACGAGGTTGCGCATTGCCCGGGGCGCCAGCTGTACCAGGTCGCCACACCCGTGCGGTACCGCCCGTGAACCGCGGCGGGCGCGTGGAGGTGACGGCGCTCCCAGGCGGCTCGGGCGGCGGCGCGGCGCTCGGCGGCCCGGCGCGCGGCGGCCTGACGGACAGCGGCCCGGTGTTCTGCGAGAAGACGTTGGTGGTAAATGGCGCGAGCGCGGAGCACGGCGCGACGCGCCGCGGCCGCTTGGGCCAGGGCCGCGCGACGGTTCGCCGCCCGTACGGCCGCGAGGTGCGCGGCGGTCGCGGGACGAACCCTGGGGGTCGTCGAGGTGCGCACGTGCGGCGCGTGGATCGCAACCACCGGGTGGTGAACCTTCGGGGCCGGTGTCGTGGCGACGTGGTGGTGAACAGTGGGTGACGAGGTTGAACGGGACGTGACGGGAGGAGTCGAGGAGGGCACCACCGCGGAGACGAGCTCCTGGCGCGGCGCGGCCGTCAACGTCGCCGACGCCCCGTGCGAACTCTTCCCCAAGAGGGTCAGAGGCACAACCAAGAGCGCCACGACAGCTATCAGTAAAAGCGCCCGCTGGTGCGGCCGCTGAACGTTGGTCCTCAGAACTCCACCCTTCTCCGGGGACACGTACTGGGTGCGTAACACCCGTTGAACAACGCTAGGCGCAGGAGCGGCGAGGCGCAACCTCACCAGAAAAATTTTCTATTATACCTGATAAAAGGTAATTTACGCCGAAAGTCCGAAGAGGCGCGCGGTGTTGCTCCGTGTCACGGATCGCAATTCCTCTTGTGGTATGTCGAGAAGCTCGGCGATGAAGGTTCCGACGGTCACCACGAGTGCCGGCTCGTTCGTTCGACCACGATGGGGCACCGGGGCAAGGAAGGGGCTGTCGGTTTCCACGTGGAGTCGGTCGAGCGGCACGTGGTGCACCGCGTCTCGCACATCAGTTGCGTTCTTGAAAGTGACGACGCCCGAGATCGAGATGTCGCATCCGAGCTCGAGGCACCCGTCCGCCTCGGCCGGGCCCCCGGTAAAGCAGTGGATGACGGTTCGCGGAGGCACACCCTCCGACGAAAGGACCTCGAAAAGATCGGCCCACGCGTCGCGCGCGTGAATCACGAGTGCCAGATCGAAGTCGTGGGCCAGATGAATCTGCTCGGCGAAGGCCTGTCGCTGACTATCGCGGGGTGAATGCTCGTAGAAATAGTCCAACCCGCATTCCCCAATGCCCACAATGCGGGGGTGACGCGTCGCTGCCAGTGCGGCGATCGGGCCCGTGCCCTGGACGGCGTCGTGCGGGTGAAGTCCAATGGTCGCAAAGAGTTCGACCGAATGGACTGTGTCGTCGACGAGCGCGATGGCCTCGCGCGAAGTCGTCTCGTCGGTGCCGATGACCACAATGCGGTCCACGCCGGCCGCTGCCGCTCGATCAAGGGTGGCGGTAACGTCCTCTCGGACGGCTTCGTCGCCGGAGAGATACCTCTCCTGCAAGTGACAGTGTGCGTCCGTCCAGCCGCTCACGCGTCCGACTTGATCCTCGGGAAGAGGGGGTCACCCTTCACGACAGCACGACCCCCCGGATAGGCCCCCCACGCGGCCGCGTCGAGACCCACGTCCGTGGGCGATCCGTCCAAACCAATGCGGCTCCAGATCGCGTCCGCCGTCGCCGGCATGGCCGGGGCGATCAGGAGCGTGACGACGCGAATGGCCTCGAGCGCGTCGCCCATGACCTGATCAACCTCCGCACCCGGCTCCATCTTCCAGGGTGCGTGCGTTTCGAGATACGCGTTGGCCGCACCAATCAAACGCCACGTGCGTTCGAGGGCGAGGTGGGGCTGGAAATTCTCCCAGGCCGCCCGAGCTCCGCTCAGGGCGTCGGCCGCCTCGGTCGCCAGCGGGCTGCTCGCCGACGGTGCCGGTCCGACGCCGTCGCACTTCGACGCGACGACCGTGGCCACGCGCGCCACAAGGTTGCCCAGATTGTTCGCGAGGTCGCTGTTGTACCGCGAGGTCAGGGCCTCGATCGAGAACTCTCCATCCGTGCCGAGCGGCGTGTCGCGCAGGAGGAAATACCGCAGCGCGTCCACGCCGAATTCATCGACCAAGGTCTTCGGCGCGATGTCAGTGAGCTTGACCGCGCCGGAGGCGCCCATGGATTTACCCAGTTTCTGGCCACCCACGAGGAGCCATCCGTGAACCTGTACGTGGGCGGGTGGCTCGATACCGGCCGCCATGCACATCGCCGGCCACCAGACACTGTGAAAGCGAATGATCTCTTTACCAATGAGGTGCGTGACGTGGGGCCACCACTTATCGACCTCGGCGTCGTCGCGGCCGTAGCCGATGGCCGTCAAGTAATTGATGAGGGCGTCGTACCAGACGTAGAACACGTGCGCGCTGTCCCAGGGAACCGGGATACCCCACGAAATCGACGTTCGGGTGATCGAAATGTCCTGCAGTCCACCCTTGATGAAGGCCAGAGCTTCATTGCGCTTGGTCTCGGGAGTCGTGAACCCCGGGTGTGAGGTGAAGTACTCGAGGAGTCGGTCTTCGAACGCGCTCAGTCGGAAGAACCAGTTTTCTTCTTCCATCTCCACCACGGGCCGGCGGTGGATGGGACACAGCCCTTCGTTCAGCGATTCGGAGGTGTAGTAGTCCTCACAACTCACGCAGTACATGCCGGTGTACACGCCCTTGTAGATGTACCCATTCTCGTAGATCGCCGTCAGAAATTTCTGCACCGACTCCGCGTGACGGTCCTCGGTCGTGCGGATGAAGTCGTCGTTCGAGATGTTCAGCATCGTCCAAGCGTCACGGAAACGCTGCGACGTGCGGTCGGTCCACTCCTGGGGCGTGACGCCATTGGCCTCGGCCGTGTCCGCGACTTTCTGGCCGTGTTCGTCCGTTCCCGTCAGGAACAAGACCTCGTCACCGGCTAAGCGGTGGTACCGCGCGAGGGCGTCCGCATTGATCGTGCTGTACGCCGTGCCCACGTGCGGGGCGTCTGTGACGTAGTAAATCGGAGTTGTGATGTAGAAGCGGCCCACGGAACAAGGGTACTGACTACGCCTCATCCCCTCGTCGCAGCGCTAACGCCAACTCGTACGCGTGTCGGTGCGAGACACCGAGATCATCCGACACGAATGCCGCGGCGTCGCGCACACTGGCGCCGCGTGACAAGTGGTCTTCGAGCGCCGAGCGGACGTCATCGTCCGCAACGTCGACGTGACTCGCAACCCCCGACACCACGAGAACGATCTCCCCTCGCACCTCACGCTCGGCGAACTGTTTCGCCACGTCGGCAGCCGTCCCGCGGATCACCTCCTCGTGGATCTTGGTGATCTCGCGCACCACCGCGAGGGGACGATCGGGGTAGACCGCGGCCACGTCCGCGAGCGTGGCCGCGATGCGTTGCGGTGATTCGTACACCACGATCGTCCGGGACTCCCTGGCCCACGACGCCAAAAGCTCTCGTCGTTCACCGGCCTTGCGCGGGACGAAGCCGTCGAAGGCGAAGCGGTCCATGGAGAGACCGCTCAGCGTCAGGGCGGCGATCACGGCACTCGGACCAGGCACGGTGGTCACGGGCAGCCCTTCGGCGGCGACGTACGCGAT
>CAIQPR010000012.1 GCA_903873775.1 uncultured Actinomycetes bacterium | reverse complement strand
GAATTCTGTGATCGCGACAAAGCCCGAAAGGAACACAATCGGGATGAGAACCAATCCGGCGCCGTGGAACAGTGTTGAATACTGACCGCCGAACAACCGAGAGATGAACACACCGATAATCACCGCGAGGAGTATCAAGAGCGGTGCCGTCCACACGGCGGAGAACACGGGGGTGAAGGAGTCGGGACCCACAGTTCCCACCAGCTCGGATCCGGCGTCCGTCGGAGAGATCCTTCCCCGGAATTGCCAACACCATGAGCTCCTTCCCCGGAATTGCCAACGCCATGTATTTTGGGTACCTCCCCTACTGGCGCGAATTTTGATCACGTCGCCACTTACCTTCCCGACGATCGTCCCCGTCGAGACCGCAAACATCGCGAAGACGCTCTCTGATCTGACGTTCGCCTGCAGCACAGCGAGCGCTTCGTCGACCGCGAGGGAAGTCGCCACTGAATACGACCGGCGAAACAATCGTGTTCGGATCCACCAGATGACTCTCCTTTCGTGAGAGCCACGAGATGTCGTGAACCACGAATCGGGTACCTTGGCGAGGGCTTCCATGTCCTGACGAGTCACAGGGGTGACGGGGTTGTCTGTCGATGTCGAGCGAGATTCAATAGCGACGATCGCGTTTTCGGCTTCGACCGATAACAAGTTCTGAAAGGTGAGTCCCCCGCCTTTCCAGCTCGGGGGAAAACTCCCGGCACCGGACAACCGAAACATCGATGATTGCGTGACGGCCAGTGTGTTCCCGACAACGAAGTCGATACTCGTTCGGTCGTGCGCCGGATCGTGACGCACCGTGTACTTGGCGTCTCGTGATAGTTCAATGCACGGTTTATCGGCGTGCCACTCGACAAAGCGCTGCGACGTCACGGCGTACTGCGCGTTGTGGAAGAGCCACGACTTATAGAAGTAGCGACCAACGAGCATGTACAGACCCAGCCCCGCGACCGGGATGCCGAAAATGAACATCGGTCCGACATGGGTCATCCAGAACGTCGCACACGCGCAGTAGAAAAGACCCATCAACGTGAGGGGAATATCGCTCCTCGTAATCAGAGGTGCGACTTCGGGTCGACCCGACCACAGACGAACTTCGTCAGGTCGTAACCAGTCACCGGAGTCAAAATTCGGACTATCGACACGCTCCATTACGGGACCAAAGTAGACCACGCCACACCTTGTACAGTCGAGAAATGCGACGAATTCTCAAAGGTCTTCTCATCGGTGTCATCGTTGTCAGCGTGATCTCCAGTGTTCTCGCGTCGGTGAAAGCGACGAAGGCCGCCAATGCCTCTGGTGACAACGCCTAACAGCCCCTCGACGACGCCGCGGTGTCGCCGCACGGCATGGTCCACCTACGTTCAGCTCACGTTCGAGCGTTGACATCAGAACAGTCAGGAACCCTGTGAAGCGCTACATCATTTCGTTCGACGACGGAACCATGAATATTCCCGACGAGGACCTCGAGGCTGTCGGGGCCGCGGCGCACGCGGTCGTCGCCGCGGCGCAAAGCGCCGGCGTGTGGATTTTCGGTGGTGGACTGCACACGCAGCAGGCGTCCATCGTTGACGTCGACGGCACGATTCGACTGGGAGAGTTTCCCGAAACCAAAGCGGTCTTAGGCGGCTTCTCCCTCGTTGAGGTAGCAACCCATGAGGAGGCGCTCGAGTGGGCCCGTCAGATGGCTGCCGCCTGTCGCTGCCCACAAGAGGTTCGCGAGATCATGTACGACCCGTTGGTCTGAGCCAACGAAGACTGGTCTCTCAGCCGACGCGATACTCGAGCAGAAGAGCGCCGGAGGGCGACGTCACGCAACTCGTGAGCGTGAGCGGCACTGAGGTTCGGTCCACAAACAATGGCCGACCGTGACCCTGTAGCACCGGCGCCACCACGAGATGTAGATCATCGACGAGTCCCGCCTCGAGCATGCTCTGCGTCAAGGCGATGCTGCCGTGCACGCCGATATCCCCACCGTCGGCGCTCTTCAATTCCGCCACCACCGCCGCGAGATCACCGTCGACCCGTGAGCAGTTTGACCACGGTGTGGTGAGTTCAGATGACGTGACCACATACTTGGGAACTGCGTTGATAAAGGAAGCGAAGGGCTCAATGTCACTCTCGGGCCAGAAACGAGCCCACTCTTCGTACATGTGACGACCGAGCAGGACCGTGTCCTGCGTGGCGATCACGCGAGCCAGGTTGTCGTCCATGACGTCATCCCACTCCGTGATGAAGTCAGACGGCTCTTCGGCGACACCATCGAGGCTCATCAGCATGTAGGCAACTACTCGCCGCACAACACCACTCCTCGTACTGTCCATTCTCCGCGCGACCTTCGCGCGATATCGCTACAGCCCGGGAACCTTGGGTGCGTCGTACTCGCCCTTGATCACGAAATAGGACCCTCGAATGGTGCCGGCCAACTTGGACTTCTGGCGCGCGAACTTGAAGGCGCCGAGCTCGTCGGGCACGTCCATGCCGTCGGACAATTTGATGCCCACCGCTCGCTTCGCCGAATCCAGCGTGTAGAGCACGTTCAGCGCGAGACCACTCTCGTAGAAGACTTGCGCCCAACGGATGTTCTCCACCTGGAAGATGCTCGCTTCGAGTGGTGGCGACGCAATCACGATGCCGCGTTCCTTGTCGAGGATGTCGGCCACGTACTTGATGATCTTCTTGGCGTTCGCATTCGATGCGGGCAACACCGTGAAGTCGTGGTCGTACTTGTTTTTGAAATAGCGCGCTTCATTCGCGCGCAGCCCTGCGAGAGCGTCAACGACCGGCGACGATTCGAGACCGACGGTGGACACGTTGACGAAATCAACCACGTAACTCATAGACAAAGAGCCTAGAAGACCACCCGCGAAAAGTCTCGCGGACTCCTTCGACCTACGACGCGGGCTCGAATCGGTGCCAATGGCCTTCCGACACCACGCGGATCTCACCATTGGTGACGACCAATGCCGACTCGTCGTCAAGCGCGTAGGTGGGATCGGGGATTCCGCGGGCCCACGCTTCGATCTTCTCTGTGGTGTGGTCTTCGAAGATGGGATCGGGATGATCGAGATGCACCGTCAGGGCGCAGTCAACCCACCCGAGACCCTTTTCTCCGCCGACGAGCATGTCACTCCCGTCAGGTGCGAATTGTCGATTGAACTCCACGTCGCAGTTGTGTCGCGTGGTCACGATGCTGCCTGCGCTGACGCCGACGTACACGAGGTTCGGTAGCTGCGGCACCAGTTCGGCGACGCCGGACATCATCAACCAGTAGCGCAGGTACATGACGTTGCCACCCCACACGAGCAGCGCGTCTGTTTTTTCGAGGACCGGCACCCAGTTCTCGCGACGAATTGTCGGCAGCGCCGTGAGCTCGAGAACACCGAGGGAGGCCCACCCCAGTTCACTCAAGGGACTCTTCGAGTGACCGGCGATGAGGGCGCGCGCGTTCTCGCCTCCTCGAGGGAACGGGTAGATCCCCGTCGGCACAATGAGTGCGTGCGACTCGCTGATCGGCTTGCCGAGAAGGTCGACGAGCGCGTGGGAAATGCTTTCGTTCTTGACCCCGCCCGACGTGAGAAGCAGTTTCATGTCACCCCCTTGTTGCCTCGCAGTCTGACAGAGCGGGTGGCCGAGGACCACTGACTCGTCGCGCGACGGCGTCGTCCGGAGCGTCGCGGTGCGCCGAGTAGATTTCCTAGAAATCGACCCACTCCCCGAGGGTCGACGAGGACGAAGGAGCCCCATGCCCTCACCCCGTGATCACCTGTCGACCCAGGAGCGCGAACTCGCCTCGGTCTTTCACTCCTGGTCGGCCCAAAAGACGTTGTCCCCGCTCATGGTGGAACGCGCCGAAGGCGTCTACGTCTACGCCGAGGACGGCACGAAGTATCTCGACTTCTCGTCCCAGCTCGTGAACACCAATATCGGTCACCAGCACCCCGCCGTGGTCGCCGCGATTCGCGCGCAGGCCGAGACGCTGTGCACGATTGCTCCCCAGCACGGATATGAGTCGCGCTACCGGGCCGCCGAACTGATCTTGGATCACAGTTTTGAGGGTGCCGGCAAGGTGTTCTTCACCAATGGTGGGACCGAGGCCGTCGAACACGCGGTGCGTATGGCGCGCCTACACACCGGCAAGCACAAGGTGCTCTCCACCTACCGCAGCTACCACGGCGCCACCGCCACCTCCATCAATCTGACGGGCGACCCGCGTCGGTGGCCGAACGACAACGCGAGCGCCGGGGTTGTCCACTTCTTCGGACCCTTCCTGTACCGCTCGCCCTTCTTCTCTTCGAACGAGGCCGAAGAGTGCGAGCGCGCGCTCGCGCACTTGGAAAACACCATCATCTTCGAGGGGCCGAGCACCATCGCCGCGATCATTCTCGAGACCATTCCGGGGACCGCGGGAATTTTTGAGCCTCCCGCGGGGTATTTGGCCGGCGTGCGCGAACTCTGCGATCGCTACGGGATCATCTACATCGCCGACGAAGTGATGTGTGGCTTCGGTCGCACGGGCGAATGGTTTGCCTATCACGCCTTTGACATTGCGCCCGACCTCGTGGCCTTCGCGAAGGGCGTCAACTCCGGGTACGTCCCGTTGGGCGGTGTCGTGATCAGCGAGACCATCGCGCGCACGTTCGATGACCGGGTCTACCCGGGCGGACTGACCTACTCCGGCCACCCGCTCGCGTGCGCCGCCGCCGTGGCCACGATCGAAGCCATGGAGGCCGACCACATCGTGGAGCACGCACGCCACCTCGGCGAATTCGTGTTGGCCCCCGCTCTCGAAGAGATGGCCGCAGCGCACCCTCTGATCGGCGATGTGCGCGGACGCGGCATGTTCTTCGCCCTCGAATTCGTGACCGACCGAGCCACGAAGGAACCTCTCGCCCCCTACGGCCAGAGCAGCGCCCCGATGAACGAGCTCATCGCGGCGTGTCGCGCGGAGGGTCTCCTCGTGTTCGCGAATTTCAACCGCATTCACATCGTGCCGCCCTGTGTCATCACCGAAGACGAGTTGCGAGACGGTCTCGCACGCTTCGAGCGAGCTCTGTCGACGATTGATCATTACTACGTGGGCGCCGCGTGAGCGACGTCGTCGCGCACCGACTCGCCACCGCCGATCTTCTGCGCACCCTCGGTCACCAGTTCAGCGCCCACGAGTTTGACGACGATCAATTGAGCGATCTGGACGCGCGACTGCGTCTTCTGATTGCGGACATCTCCGGCGCCGCGCCCCGCGAACGCGCCTTCCACGGTGAGACCTTCGCCACGTTCAAAGAACGCATGCCTCGCGTCGGCATTGACACGCCACGACCCTTGCCCGGTGACGCTCTCGTCACCGGTGGGGCCAACCCGCACGGTGTGGGTGCGTGCCTGCGGCGTGACGGGGACGACATCGTCATCACATGCGCCCTCGACAAGGCCTTCGAAGGCGCACCCACCCGCGGACACGGCGGCGTCATCGCGGCCATCCTCGATGAGGCGATGGGCATTGTCCTCACGATGAAGGGCGAACTCGCCTTCACCGCCCAACTCGATCTCTCCTACCGCGCCCCCACGCCGATCAATCGTCCACTCGTCGCACGCGGCTGGGAACACGCCCGCGACGGGCGCAAAGTCACGCTGAAGGGTGAACTCCGTGACGGCGACACCTTGCTGGTCGAGGCCACGGCCCTCTTCATCACCATTGATCCCACGACGTTTCTCCAACGCGCCGACACCGTCTGACGAGCGTCGACACCGTCGCGTTCGGTCGGTAGGGTGGCCCCATGCCCGCCGTCACCGTCGATAATCCGCTCGAACTCCCGAAGGTCTCCGCGCCCGCGCCCACGAGTCGCGCGCGACGCGTCACGCAGATCACCACCGCGCCCCGCGGCGTGGAAGGTGAGGGTTTCCCCGTACGCCGCGCCTTCGCCGGCATCGACCTCGCGCAGCTCGACCCGTTCATTCACATGGACCAAATGGGCGAAGTTGACTACGGTCCGGGTGAGCCCAAGGGCACCCCGTGGCACCCGCACCGTGGATTCGAAACCGTCACCTACATGATGGAGGGCACCTTCCTGCACCAAGACTCCATCGGTGGTGGTGGCGTGATCCAAAACGGCGGCACGCAGTGGATGACCGCGGGTGGGGGCATCCTTCACATCGAGCGTCCGCCGGACGCACTGATTGACTCGGGCGGACTGTTCCACGGCATCCAACTCTGGGTGAACCTTCCTCGCGTTCTCAAGATGACCAACCCCCGTTACCAGGACATCGAGGCGGGCGCGGTCACGCTGCTCACCAATGAGAACGGTGACGCCATTATTCGCGTCATCGCGGGAGAGATCGGTGACGCGCGCGGACCGGGTTCCACGCACACTCCCATCTCCATCGCACACGTGTCGCTCTTCCCCGGCGCGCGACTCGTGCTGCCCTGGGACCCGGCCTACAACGCCCTCACCTACGCCTTGACGGGTCAGGGCACCGTGGGCGAGGGTGCCGACGGCCTCGTCATGGGACAGATGGCCGTTCACGTCGACGGCGACTACTTGGTGCTCGCAGCCGCACCCACGCAGGATTCCCGGACCGACGCCTTCGAGGTTCTCATTCTCGGAGGACAGCCGATTCGCGAGCCCGTGGCCGCCTACGGGCCCTTCGTCATGAACACGCGCGACGAACTCCGTCAGGCCTTCGAAGACTACGAGGCCGGTCGCCTCGGTCAGATTCCCGCCGACCACATCTAGTTTCTCGCGGCCGCTCAGCCCTGGTCGCGGTGAATGAGGAAGGTGGAGGTCGCGCGCGACACCGTCTCGCCGGCCGCGTTGATCAGACTGCCTTCGCCGTAGGCGACCTGTCGTCCGAGACGCACCACGTCGCCGCGGAGTTGGTAGGTCTCACCCCGTTGCACGGGGCGCATCAGCTCGGACTTGATCTCGATCGTTGCCTTCGTCCGGTCGCGACCCCGTAGGGCGGAGTTGATAGCGAAGTTGATGACGGCGTCGAGCAGGATGGTCTGCACGCCGGCCTGCACGAATCCGTGGGGATTACAAGCGATCTCCGTGGGACTAAAAGTCCCCGTCGCCCACCCCAGATCCTCGCCGTCGATACCGTAGGCGTCGATGCTGCCACCAATGGCCGCAATAATCGGCATTCCGCCGTCCCCGAGCCACCGGTCCATGTTCTTACGCTCGTCAGTCACGCCAGTGACAGTACTTCTCGCTACCGCTATAGGCTTCGCGAAGTGGCGAACGAGCCACTCAAGCGAAAGGGACACCCATGCCTACTGCGGTCATTGTGGACGCCGTGCGCACCCCCGGGGGGAAGCGGAACGGGAAACTAAAGAACTGGCACGCCGTCGATCTGGCGTCCGAAGCACTCAAGGCCATCCAAGAGCGCAACGGCATCGACCCGATTCTCATCGACGACGTCATTATGGGCTGCGTGATGCAGGTCGGTGAGCAGTCGCTCAACATCGGCCGCAGCGCCGTGCTCGCGGCCGGCTGGCCCGAGGACGTCCCCGCCACGACGATCGACCGTCAGTGCGGATCCTCGCAGCAGGCTCTTCACTTCGCCGCGCAGGGCGTCATGTCCGGCGCCTACGACATCGTCATCGCGTCCGGTGTGGAGGCCATGACCCGCACGCCGATGGGTTCCTCGGTAATCCTCGACCTGGGCTACCCCTTCGGACCGCGCGTGATGAAGCGCTACGAGCCGGTGGGTGGACTCAAGAATCAGGGCATCGGCGCCGAAATGATCGCCGACCAGTGGGGGATTTCGCGTGAGGAGCTCGACGCCTTCGCAGTCGAGTCCCACCGCCGCGCCGCGCAGGCCACGGCCGAGGGTCGCTTCGAGCGCGAGATCATCCCGGTGCGCGTGCGCGACGAGAACGGCAATGACACCGACGAGATCATGACGACCGACGAGGGCATCCGCGCCGGATCCACCGTCGAGTCACTCGGCAACCTGAAGCCGGCCTTCAAGGAAGACGGCAAGATCACCGCCGGTAACTCCTCGCAGATCACCGACGGTGCGTCCGCGGTTCTCATCATGAGCGAAGAGAAGGCCAAGGAGCTCGGCTACACCCCGCGCGCCCGCTTCCACTCGTTCGCCCTCGCCGGTGTGGACCCCGTCACGATGCTGACCGGCCCGATCCCCGCGACCACCAAGGTTCTGCAGCGCGCCGGCCTCACCCTCGACGACATCGACCTGGTCGAGATCAACGAGGCCTTCGCCTCCGTCGTTCTGGCGTGGCAGAAGGAGCACAACGCGGACCTCTCCAAGGTGAACGTGAACGGTGGCGCCATCGCCCTCGGTCACCCGCTCGGCGCGTCGGGGGCCAAGCTCGCCGCCACGCTACTCAACGAGCTCGAGCGCACCAACGGCCGCTACGGCCTGCTCACCATGTGTGAGGGTGGCGGACTCGCCAACGCGACGATCATCGAGCGCTTGGGCTAACCACGCCCCTGCGTGCGAACGCGCACATAACTCGGCCCGCCCCTCACTCGAGGGGCGGGCCGAGTTATTTCAGGGCTACGCGGAAAAGTGAGGCGTCAGTAGTAATTGACGAGTGCGCCGCACCCGACGAACAAGAAGACGATGCCGAGTAGCAAGTACCACACCGAAGTGGCCCCCGGCAGAAGACCGAGGTAGTTGAGCAGCATCGTCAATACGCCGAGCAGCAAGGTGATCAAGATGAACGGCCCGTACCAGCGGGGGCTCGACTTCACCGACGCCGGCGTCGATGGCGTCACGCGACCGCTCGAGACGGGGTCCACGTAGCGGCCCGTGGTGCGACCTTCGTGGCGCACCGGGCCCTTGTTCTTCGTCGAGCTCTTGCGACCGGGTCCACTGTTCTTGGATGCCATAGTCCGAGAATGTTACCCCTGCGCTCAACGACGACGCCGAACGGGTCGGTATCCTCGACGCATGCCCCGCGTGTTCGTTCTCGATAACTACGACTCCTTCACGTGGAACCTCGTGCAGGAGATGGGGCAACTCGGCGCCGAACTCATTGTGCGACGCAACGATCAGGTCACCATCGACGAGATCGTGGCCCTCGCCCCCGACGGCATTGTCATCTCTCCGGGACCCGGTCGCCCGGAACACGCCGGGGTGACGTGCGAGGTCATCTCAACCCTGGGTCAGACCTACCCCATCCTCGGTGTGTGTCTCGGACATCAGGCGATCGGCCACGTCTTCGGCGCCGAGGTCCTGCGCGCGCCAACCATCATGCACGGCAAGGTGTCCGACATCACGCACGATGGCACAGGCGTCTTCAGCGGCCTCCCGTCACCACTGCGCGCGACCCGCTATCACTCTCTCGTGATCGACCCCGCCACACTCCCTGAGGACCTCGTCGTCACCGCGCACTGCGAAGACGGCGTCATCATGGGCGTGCGACACCGCACGCTCCCCATCGAGGGTGTGCAGTTTCACCCCGAGAGCGTGTTGACCGTCGACGGCCTCGCCATGCTCGGGACATTTCTCTCGCGCCTCGCCTGAGGCGACCACTACAACGTCGTGGTGGTACTCGAGGTTGTGGTGGTGGTGGTGTTGACGGGGCAGTACTGCAGCGTGACCGTTGAGCCGTACGGAGCCTGCGTGAACTGCGCCGGCGACTGCGACAAAACGGAGTCGCTCAACGTCGCGCACTGACTGGACGTCGAATTCACAAACGACGGCACAAACCCCGCGCTCTCGAGCGTCGAGGTTGCCGTGGCCTTCGTGGCCGAAGACACGTTGGGCACGTTGACCATGCAGACGCCGGTCGACACGTTCAACTGAATGGACTCGTTCGCCTTCACGGGCTGACCCGCGGCGGGCGTCGTCGTGACGACGTTGCCCTTCGCGATCGTGTTCGAACACGCCGAACCCTGGGTGGAGGAAACCTGGAGACCGGCGTTGCCGAGCGTCGTCGCCGCGCCCACCACGGTGCTACCCGCCACGTTGGGCAACGGGAAGTACGAACCGGGGGACAAGACGGTCAGGGTGACGACGTCACCGGTCTGCGCCTTGGTACCGGACGGTGGGTACTGGTCCATCACCGAATTCGGCGTGGCGGATCCGGTGGAGACGGAGGTGAATTCCGTCGTGAACGCGAGTTTGAGTCCGGTGAGGGTGGCCTCGGCGTCCGTGAGCGAGAGTCCGATCAGGGTCGGCACCGTCACCGGTGTCGACGACGAGCCCTGCGAGACGACGAGCGACACCGACTGACCCTTGGTGACCTTGTCGCCACCCTTCGGGTCGCTCGAGATGACGTCACCGGCGGCGACCGTCGACGAGACGGTGAACTTGACGTTCCCGGGCACGAGACCATCTTGGCGCAGTGCATTACTGGCGTCGGTGAGGGAGAGTCCCACGACATTGGGCATATTCGTGGTGGTCTTCTGCGTGACGGCGAAGTACACGCCCACACCCGCGAGGAGCACAATGGCGGCGAGAATGCCCGCAATCAGCGGTCGGCGATTCTTCTTCTTGCGAATATCGGTGCGCGGCCCGGACATGATCGGCACGGCCTGCGTGCGCTCACCAACGACCGTGGCCGCCGTGACCGCGGCCACGGCGCGCGTGGCGTCATCGGTCATGAAGGCATTACGACCAGCGACCGAGACAGGTTGTCCGTCAACGAAACGCAAGAGGTCCGAGCGGAACTCGTCCGCGGTCTGGTAGCGGTCGGCAGGATTCTTCTGCAGCGCGTGCATCGTCACGGCTTCGAGGTCGGTGGGCAGGGCTGGGTTGAACTGGCTCGGCAGGGGCGCCACTTCGCGCACGTGCTTGGAGGCCACCGCCACCGGTGACTCGCCCATGAAGGGCGGCCGTCCCGCGAGGAGTTCGTAGAGCACAACACCGAGGGAGTAGACGTCGCTGCGTCCGTCCACGAGCGCGCCCTCAGCCTGCTCGGGCGAGAAGTAAGTGGCGGTTCCCATCACCGAACCGGCCATGGTGAGGTTGTCCTCGGTCGACATCGCCTGGGCGATACCAAAATCGGTGACCTTGACCTGCTGGTCCGGCGTCAGCAAGATGTTCCCGGGCTTCACGTCGCGGTGCACGACACCTTGGCGGTGCGCGTAGCCGAGCGCGCTCGCCACTTGCGCGCACACCTGCGCGGACTTCGAGGGCGAGAGGGTGCGCGAGGCGCGCAGCAGTTCGGCGAGCGATGTGCCTTCAATGAGCTCCATCACGATGAAGTAGGTGCCGTTCTCCTCGCCCCAGTCGAAGATCGGCACGATGTTGGGGTGCGAAAGATTGGCCGCCGCCTGCGCTTCGCGGCGGAAACGCTCGACGAACGTGCGGTCCACGCTGAGCTCGGGATAGAGAATCTTGAGCGCCACAAAGCGATTCAGCAAGAGGTCGTGGGCGCGATAGACCATCGCCATCCCGCCGCGCGCGATCAGATGCGTGACTTGGTATCGATTTGAATAAATTGTCTGGTCCACTACCGGTTCCATGGCGTCTCCCAGCCTAGGTGCATTGCAGATTTTTCCATAGGACTCACGACTTACACGTCGTTGGTGTCCCGGTCGCGGGTTGCCCGTTGTGCAGAGCGAGGCCCGCTTCGATCACGCACTTGACAACGGGACCAGCGGCGACGGCGCCGGTTGTCGAAATGCTCTGGAAGGGCACGATCACCGCGACGGCGATCACCGGGTGACTCGCGGGCGCGAAGGCGATCATCCAGTCGTCGGTGTTCTTCAGGCTGTTGCCCGTCTGGGCGGTACCGGTCTTTGCGGCGACCTCGTCCTGGGGGAGGAACCCCACGCCGGCGGCGGTTCCCCACTTCACGACGTTCTGCATCAAGGGCACGATCTGTTGCGCCTGCGCGGACGTCAGCGGCGTGCGCCACGACGTGTTCTTGTAGCGCTGGACCACCTTGCCGGCGGGGCTGATGATCTCGGAGAGAAAGTGCGGCGTCATGATGGTCCCACCATTGGCAATCGCCGCGGCGACGAGTGCGTTCTGGAGAGCCGTGGCGCGCACGTTCTCCTGTCCGATGGCCGAATACGCGACCTGCGGCTGGTCGTACTTCAACGTGGCCGCCGACGGGAAGTAACTCGTCGCCACGCCCGGCAAGTCGATCGGAATGTGCTGGTTGTAGCCGAAGGCCGCTGCGTTGCTCGCGAGATCGTTGCCCCCGATGTCGAGACCGAGGAGCGCGTATCCCGGGTCACAGGAGACCGGCAGCATGACCGCCACCGCGCCGCCACAGGACGTGAAGCCGTCATTGCACAGCGGCTTGTTCGAGTCGGGCAGGGGCGTGCACACGGTGTAGGGATACTGCTTCAACAACAGCTCGGGCTTGTTCACGACGGCCGCGGCCGTGGTGAGCACCTTCATGGTCGATCCCGGCGGAAAAGTCTGTTGCGTCGCGACGAGGCCGAGGGGCGGAAACGCATGCGCGTCATTGGTGTTGATCTTGGTCCACGTCGCGTCCTCGATGGCGGCCACGGGAGAGGACATCGGATTCGGGTCGTAGGTGGGATTCGAGTACATCGCGAGCACCGCACCGGTCGACGGATCAACAGCCACGACCGCACCGTCTTGACCGTTGAGGGCCGTGGCGGCCACCCGCTGCAGTTCAGGCTCGAGGGTCAACTGCACGGAGTCGGCCGCCGTCACGGGCGAGAGCACTTGCGCGAGACTTTGTGGCGGTTGCTTGTGCGAGATGAGATCTCCCGAGTACTGCGCTTCGAGTCCCCAGTCGCCGTGATTGTTCGACACCCATCCGACCACGCCGGCTGTGAGCGAGCCCAGGGGATACACCCGCCGCCACGGGAACAGCGCGCTGCCCGACTTCACCGAGTGCGCGAGAATCTGCCCGTCGGCCGCGACGATGTCTCCCCGCGGGGCAACCTGGCCGGCGGTCACCTGACGGGGATTCAGTGGCGACTTGTTGAGCGCGTCGGCGTGAAAGAACTGCAAGTACGCGGACTGTCCAATCAGCACCGCGAACAGGAGAAGCAGGATGAGGCCCATTGATCCGAGGCGTCGCGACATGACTAACCCGCCGCCACGGTCGTTGTGGTCGACGACGTGGTCGTCGTTGCGCCGTTGAGATTCTGTTGTTCGGTCTTCCACTCGTGGTACAGGTAGGCCGCGTAACTCTTGGCGTCGGCCAGTGAGGGTTCGGAGATCGTGTTGAGCAGCGCTTGGTGGTCCCCGTCGCGCAGATCACTCACGAGATACGGCGTGGTGTACACCTCTTTAGGTTTGAACCACAGGACGCCACCGGGTTGACCCTGGTACACCGCGACATTGGTCCCGTTAGACGCGAGGTAGTAGTTCGACTGCGCGTACCACCGCAGGACAAAGAACGAGGACCCCAGCACCGCGATGAGCGCCACCAGGAAGACCGCCGTGCGCCACGTGAAGCGGCGGGAACGGCGTCGCGCTGTGCGGGTGGGCGTCGAGGCGACAGGCGCCTCCGTCCCGACCACGCGCGGCGCGGGCGGGACGACCGACGACGACACGCTCGCGGGCACGGTGCCGGTAGCGCTCTGGGGAGCACGCGCGGTGACCTCGTCGAACTCCAACAGGACCACAGTGATGTTGTCCCGCCCGCCACCGCGATTGGCGCCGGCCACCAAAAGCGCCGTGGCCTCCTCGAGCGTGTGCGGCGGACTGGCGAGGGACGCAATCTCGTCGTCGGAGAGTTCGTTACACAAGCCGTCGCTGCACAAGAGAATGCGGTCGCCCGGTTCGAGCGCGAGGGGGAAGACGTCGGGATCTGACAAACCGTCGACGCCGAGCGTGCGCGTCAATTGGTGTCGACGGGGGTGCACGGCCGCTTCTTCGGGACTTAGGCGACCTTGACGCACCCATTCCTCAGCGACCGAGTGGTCGAGGGTGATTTGTCGCATCGCGCCGTCACGTAATTGGTACGCGCGCGAGTCGCCGACATTGATCACGACGGGCAAGAGGCCCGTCGAGGACGGCACCAGTCCGAGCGCCACCACCGTCGTGCCCATGCCGGCGCGTTCGGGATGCGCGACGGCATCTTGTTGAATGGCGTCATTCGCCGCGGCCACCGCGTCGCGGAGGCCCACTTCGCTTCGCTCCACGGTGAAGACATTGGCGACAACGTCCACCGCGATCGCCGAGGCGATTTCGCCCGCGGCGTGTCCGCCCATGCCGTCGGCGACGATGGCAATCTCGGGTGTGACGAGGAAAGAGTCCTCGTTGATCTCCCGGACGAGTCCCACGTCCGACGACGCGGCGTATCGCCAGGTGGTCATCTGACGACCTCGAAGAGCACCCCGCCCACCTGGACGATGTCGCCCCGGTCCAACTTCGTGCGGTGCGCGATCAATTCCTGATTCACGTAAGTGCCGTTCGTGGAGCCGAGGTCTTCGACCAGGAGTTCACCGTCGTCCGACGAGAACCGGGCGTGATGACTCGAGAGATACGTGTCTTGCAAGGGCAGGTCACAGTCGCCGGCCCGCCCAATGACGAGAGCGTCTCGCACGTCGACGCGATGTCCCTGATACTCCTCGGGCTCAATGAATTCGAGTCCGAGCGCCACCGCGCGACGACGCGACCGGCGGGACTCTTCGGTCTTCGGCGGACGCATCTCCACGAGCGCTACACGCATGACGCGCAAGAGGAACAGGCCCGCCACCACCAGCACGATCACCTGAAGGGGCCGAATGATCGCCGTGTAGTCAGTCGCGAGGGCGAACAACGTTATGCCAGCTCGATACGCATGGTCAGACTGCCGATTTCGACGATGTCGTGCGGCGACAACGAGACAGCCGTGATGCGGTGACCGTTCACGATGGTGCCGTTCGTGGACTGAAGGTCCCGCACGGCAATTCCCTCGCCGGTCCACCAGAACTCCGCGTGTCGGCGAGACACGCTGGGTTCGGGAATAACGATGTCGCACTCACCCGAACGCCCCACTACCACCGGCGTCGTGCCGACCGGGTGGGTAGAGCCGTCGGACACGATCACGCGCGGCTCGCTCTGTCCGCCGACGAAGGTGACCTCCGCGTGGAGATCCCCAAGGCTGAGCTCGTCATCCACGAAGAGTTCGACCTCGACGGGACCGACGAAGTTGTAGCTCTCGCTCAGTGCGTGTTGGCGCGCCGTCTCGGTGAGTTCTTCCACCAACGCACGCTGGAAGCCCTCGAAACGCTCGGCGTCGCCCTCGGAAATCCAGATCTTGACGTGGTTCGGCGCGAGAAGTCCTCGGTTCGAGACGCGACGTCCGAGGTCCATCTCCCGGATCATCCGTTGACCTATCTCGATCGGCTGCAACGCGCTCTTGAAGGGACGGGACAGTCCCCGTTCAAAAAAGCGCTCCAGACGACTCTCCACGTTGCGCAGCGCCATAACACCATCAACTGTACCGGTGCGCGGGCGCACCGGTGAAGCGCGAAAATCCCGTTCGCGCCGGTGGAGTAATGTTGCACCACCATTCGGGCGAGTGGCGGAATAGGCAGACGCGCAGGCTTCAGGTGCCTGTATTCGAAAGGATGTGGGGGTTCAAGTCCCCCCTCGCCCACCAAAGGTCGGAAGTGTCGCGCACGACGCGATAGTCCCGACAGCGAACGACGGCGGCGCCACAGGGGATTGCCTCCGTTGTGCCCCTACCCGAGGATGCGACCACCCGCGAGGGTGATCAAACCTTCAACGGTCACGGCGAGTCGGTCGCGGAACATGTCGAGTCGCTCCTGCACCACCGAGGGCGCGCGCAAGGGGTCCTCGGCTAAGAGACGGGACATCGGCGACTGGCCACCACACAAGATCGCCCGGTGGGCCAGAGTCACGCCCGCCGGGTTCTCGTCGAGGAAGAAGGCCCACTTCGACACGGGCAGGTTGAGATCTCCCACGGTCCACTCGAAGACTTCGAGCTCGACGCAACTCGTCACGGTGGACGTCGTAGTCCACTCACGCTCACCGCGACGCTGGTCGCCTTCAAAGACCGTGCCGAGAGACACCGATCCGTCACCCAGGACGCGAACGGCCTGCAATTCATCCGAGAACTGAGGGAGCAGACGCGGATCGCTCGCAACTTCCCACACCGCGGCCAACGACGCGTCCGTGGTTCGTGCGGCAAATGCGTTCGGGGTCAGCGCGATCAGGTTCATGACGTGACGCTATCGCGACCTGCCTCCGCCGCTCTCGCCGATCCCACGCGCGCAGACGTCGCGTAGATGTGCGCCGTGTGCTCGCGAATGGACGCGTCGCTCGGGTGTCCCCAGCCCACGCAGAACGGGTGTCCGGCGGGGTCCAGATAGACCTGGAAACCCTCATCCGCGGAAGGGTCAATCGCCGCCTGCACGAGTCGCGCGCCGAGAGTGGTCACCGCCGCGTGAGCGGCGGCGAGATCCTCGACGTGGAGATCGAGATGCATCTGCTGCTGGGGGTCCCCGTCGGGCCACACCGGTGGCGTGTGGCGCTCAGAACGCTGAACCCCAAGAATCCATTGCTGCTGCGCATCAAGGACACAATGGAAATCGGGATCATCATCGACGACGACACCGTCGAAAACGCCCGCCCAGAAACGGCTTTCACTCGCCACATCAGCGGCGTCCAGCACGAGCACCTGGCGCACCATTTTCATCAGCCAAACCCTACAAGTGGCGTCGGTCGGATCGAAGGGTCAGACGACATCGTCTCGTAGCATCGGCGCTGTGGGCGTGACTCTCCGTGATCATCCGGGCGAGCCCGACGTCTTTGTGGCCACCGGCGACATCTTCTACTGGCGTGGGCCCAGCCCCTTTTGCTTCGTCGCCGTTCCGGACGACGTCGCTAGTGCGCTGCACGAACTCGCCGCCCGCGTGACCTACGGGTGGGGCATGATCCCCGTCACTGCCACCGTGGGGTCAACCACCTGGACCACGTCCCTCTTCCCCAAAGAGGGCGGCTACCTCATTCCGCTGAAGAAATTGGTGCGCACCTCAGAAAAGCTCGAGGAAGGCGCCACGATCACCATCGCCCTCGACGTCACCCACCCCACACACTGACTCCGTCTCCGGTACGGTCTGCTCTGTCGTACGTGACGCGACCACTAAGGAGCACACATGAAGATTTTGATCGCCGGAGGCACTTCCTTCGTGGGGCGCGCCATTGCGCACGCCGCCGTGGCGCAGGGCCACGACGTCACCGTCATCAACCGTGGTCGCACCCCCTCGGACCTTCCCGACACAGTCGAACGACTCGTCGGTGACCGCTCCGGTGATCTCTCCGCTCTCGAGGGTCGCCACTTCGACGCGACGGTGGACTCCATCGCGTATCGCCCGCAGGACGTGTCCGCCCTCGCGGCGGCTCTCGGCGGACGCGGAGGACACCACCTGCAGATTTCTTCAGTCTCGGCGTACGCGTCCCCGGCGTTCACCGGTGGCACGGAAGAGACCATGTCACTCCACGCCCCCGACACGGCACCCACGGCGCCCGACGCGCCCATCACCGGCGAGACCTACGGACCGCTCAAGGCCGCGTGCGAGCGCCGCGCCGAGGAGCTCTTCTCTCCCCTCACCATCGTGCGCCCGACCTTCGTCGTTGGTTCGCACGACGCCACTCTGCGCTACCCCTACTGGGTGGAGCGTCTCGCCGCGGGTGGGCGCGTGATCGTGCCTACGACACCCGCGGTCGCCGTGCAGTGGATTGACGCTCGCGACCTCGCGGAATTCTGCGTTCTGCTGCTCGAGCGTGGCACCACCGGGGCCTTTCACACCGCTGGTCCCAACGCCAGCACCCACTTCCACGAACTCGTCCGCGCGACCGCGGATGCGGTGGCCCCGGCCGGCACCGAACTCGTCGAGGTGGACGCCGAGAGCATTCTCGCGTCCTCCATCAAGGACAAGTTCCCACTCTGGACGGGACGCGACAACGAAACCGACCTCGCCGTCGACAGCGCCAAGGCGATCGCGGCGGGACTACGCCTGCGACCGCTCGGCGAGTCAGCCACCGACACGCACACGTGGTGGGCGGGGCGAGAGTGGCCCGGTCACTGGTTGAGCCGCGACGAAGAGGCCGCGTTCCTCGCGGCGCGCGAGAACTAACGCGCTCGCGTGTGCGGGTGCCACCCGTCGTAGGTGGACAGCGCCCCGTAGAGCTCCGGTCGACGATCGCGAAAGAGACCAAATGACTCCCGCGCCTGCTGGACAGCGCCGAGGTCGAAGGTGGCGGTGATCACGCCCGAACTTTCGCGGTCGAGATCCGCCACCACGTGGCCGGTTTCGTCCGCGATGAACGATGTGCCGTAGAAGGTGGTCTCGACGGGCTCGCCCACTTCGTGACCCACCCGATTCGACGCCATCAGGGGAATCATGTTCGCCGCGGCGTGTCCCTGCATGACCCGTCGCCAGTGGGCGGCGGAATCGAGTGTGGGGTCCTGCGGCTCACTGCCGATTGCCGTGGGATAACACAGCACGTCCGCGCCGAGGAGAGCCATGGCCCGGGCGCATTCGGGGAACCACTGGTCCCAACAGATGCCGACGCCGACCCGTCCCACCGCGGTGGCGAACACGCGAAACCCGGTGTCGCCGGGAGTGAAGTAGTACTTCTCCTCATACCCCGGACCGTCGGGAATGTGGCTCTTGCGGTAGAGACCCGTGAGCGAACCGTCGACGTCGGCCACTGTCACCGAATTGAAGAATGATCGTCCGGCCCGTTCGAAGAACGAGATGGGCAACACCACCTGGAGCTCCCGCGCGAGATCGGCGAAGCGCGCCACCACTGTGGAGGTGTCAAAAGGTTCGGCGAGGTCGAAAAACTTCGGCAGCTCGTCTTTGCAGAAGTAGAGATCGGCGAAGAGCTCTTGGAGGAGAATGAGTCGCGCGCCGCGTCCCGCGGCCTCGCGCACCAGAGCCTCCGCGCGGTCAAGGTTCTCCGCCCGGTTCGGCCCACAGGGCATTTGGGTCGCGGCCACCGTCAGTTCTGACATGAACGTCTCCTCATCGAGGTTGTTGCTGGGTGATGCAGTGGACGCCCCCGCCCAGGGCGAACAGGGGACGAGCGTCGACGCGCACCACGTTACGTCCGGGAAAGTGCGCCGCGAGAATGTCCGCGGCCTCGTCGTCGGCGGGATCGTCATAGGTGCCGAGAACGACGACGCCGTTGGCCACGTAACAGTTGACGTAACTCCAGTCACACACTCGGCCCTCCACCTCGAGCCGTCGAGGGGCGGGCAAGGGCACGGCGTCGATACCCGCCGCGGTGAGCGCGTCGCGAATCTCCCGACTCACCTCGACGTCGGGGTGCTCAGTGTTGCGTTGATCGTGAAACAGCGCCACGCCGGGGGCTACGAATTTCACCAACAGATCGACGTGGCCCCTCGTGCCGAAGTCCAGGTAGTCGCCCGTGAGACCTCGAGGGAGCCACACGATCTGCTCCACCCCGAGCCGTGACGCGAGCTCGTCGTTGAGCGCGTCTCGGGACACGCCCGGATTGCGGCCGGGATCTTCCTGCACGGTGGAGGTCACGACCAGGCGTCCCGCTCCGTCAACCTCAATGCCGCCACCTTCATTCACCATGGTGGAGCGCATGGCGGGCACGCCGCCCTCCGCCGCCACCGTGGCGGCGACCCTGTCGTCGTTCTCCCACCGGGCCCACGATTGGGCTCCCCACCCGTTGAAGCGCCAATCGACCGCGCGCGACTGGCCGTCGATGTCGCGTACGAACGTCGGGCCGATGTCGCGCGCCCACGCGTCGTCGAGGGCGCATTCGTGAAAATGCACGGAGCCGCCCGACAGATCCTCGGCCGCGGCACGATCCTCGGGTCGCACCATCATGTGAACGGGTTCGTACGGAGAAAGGGCGTGAGCCACACTCATCCACGCCCGCCGAGCCCCCTCCAGGGGAGCCGCCGTTCCGTAGACCGTGGGCGGAAAGGCCATCCAGGTACAGATGTGCTCTTCCCATTCCGCGGGCATGTAGGTACGAGGAGAATTCTCGGGAAAAGGGGGCACGGCCACAAACCTTATAATTACTGGGGTTTTCCCGCTGATCTACACCGCTATTGACGTGGGTCACAAGTTGTGGAAAACTGACACCTCGTTTAGAAAAATGTTTATTGCAAATCGATACGGTTTGAACAACGTAGCGAAGGAGACCCCAATATGATCCGCCAGCCCTTCTCCAAAGTCCTCGCGGCGTCCGCCGTCGTGGCGGGAAGCCTGCTGTTGACGGTGTCTGCGGGCGCCACCACCAGTGGCACGTCGACGTCCCTCGTCAACGGCACCTTCTCCCAGCCCGCCCTCAGCGCGGGTGGCTACAGCATCACCAATCAGTCGAACGTGCCCGGTTGGTCCTCCACCG
>CAIQPR010000011.1 GCA_903873775.1 uncultured Actinomycetes bacterium | reverse complement strand
GGACCAGTCCACCGCAAAGATCGTGCAGACGGTCGAGCGCACCAACGCCCGCGTTCAGGGCCCGGTGCCGCTGCCGACCGAGAAGCACCGCTACACGGTGGTTCGCGGACCGCACAAGCACAAGGACTCGCGAGAGCACTTTGAAATGCGCGTGCACAAGCGTTTGCTGGACATCGTGGACCACACCCCCAAGACGGTTGACTCGCTCCAGCGTCTCGACCTTCCGGCGGGCGTGGACATCGAGATCAAGATTCGTCAGAGCTAGTTCACCGAGGACCCCGCGGGCGCCTTTGCGCTCGCGGGGTCCTGTGGTGTACGGTAAGTAGCCCGCTTCGGCGGGAAGTGGTGATGTCTACCGCGTACAACAGATGTGCCCAGTTGCCCTTCGGGGAACGCTGGGCCGAACAAGTCGAGCGCTCCGTTCGGGTTTGTTCCCGAACGGAGCGTCTGCGTGTCGGATGAACCGATACGCAGGGATGAAGGAGAAAGAAACGTGGCGACCAAAGCGATCGTCGGCGAGAAGGTGGGCATGACCCAGGTCTGGGACGACCAGAACCGGGCCATCCCGGTGACGGTGGTGAAGATCAGCCCCGCGCGCGTCGTCCAGGTGAAGACTCCCGAGAAGGAGGGCTACAGCGCCCTTCAGGTCACGTGGGGAACCCGCCGGGCCTCGACTCTCACGAAGCCGGAACAGGGACACTTCGACAAGGCCGGCGTGGCGCCGGGCAAGAAGCTCGTCGAACTGCGTCTTGATGACGTGTCCGAGTACTCCGTGGGCCAGGAAATCGCCGCGGACGTCTTCGAAAAGGGCGAGAAGATCGACGCGACCGCCGTGTCCAAGGGAAAGGGCTTCGCCGGTGGCATGAAGCGCCACAACTTCCGTGGACAGGGTGCCGCGCACGGTAACCACAAGCACCACCGCGCCCCCGGTTCCATTGGTGCCTGCGCGACCCCCGGTCGCGTCTTCAAGGGCACCAAGATGGCCGGTCGCATGGGTGGCGGTCAGGTGACCACCACGAATCTCGAAGTGATCGGCGTGGACGTCGAGCGCAGCCTCGTGCTGGTGAAGGGCGCCGTGCCCGGACCCCGCGGTGGCGTGGTCGTTCTGCGCACGTCGGTGAAGAACCCGATGAAGGCCGGAGGTAAGCGATGAGCGACGTGTTCACTCTGCGCGGTCCCGTCAAGAAGGATCGTCCCGAACCGGCGAAGCGCTCCGTCGCTCGCCGTTCGGTGTCCGGTGCCGAGCTCGGCACCGTGGAGTTGGAGCCCACGATCTTTGGGATCGAGCCCAACGTGGCCGTTCTGCACCAGGTGATCACGGCCCAATTGGCCGCGCGTCGCGCCGGTACGCAGTCGACCAAGACCCGCAAGGAAGTCTCCGGTGGTGGCAAGAAGCCGTTCCGCCAGAAGGGAACCGGTGGCGCCCGTCAGGGAACCGTCCGTGCCCCGCACTACCCGGGTGGTGGTATTGCTCTCGGGCCGAAGCCCCGTAAGTACGACCAGAAGACACCGAAGAAGATGATTCGTCTGGCGCTGTACTCGGCCCTCTCCGACCGTGCCGCCATTGAGCGCGTGGCCGTAGTGGACCAGTTCAACTGGGAGACCCCGAAGACCAAGGACGCCGTTGCGGCGCTCGAGGCCCTCGGTCTGTCCGGCAAGGTGCTCGTCGTCGTGAACCACGAGGACGACATCGCGACGCGTTCGTTCCGCAACCTGCCGTTCATCAAGACGATTGACGCCGGTGAGCTCAACGCCTACGACGTCCTGGACGCTGACTGGGTGCTCTTCACTGACGCCACCCTGCCCGTGAAGGAGGCGAAGTAATGCGTGACGCCATGAACGTTCTGATCCGTCCCGTGGTCTCGGAAAAGACCTACGCGCTGATGGACACCAACGTCTACGTCTTCGTCGTGGACCCCAAGGCCACCAAGATCGACGTGCGCAACGCCGTCGAGCAGGCCTTCAATGTGACCGTGACCAAGGTCAACACACTCAACCGCAAGGGCAAGTCGGTGCGCAATCGTCGCACGGGCAAGATGGGATCACGTCCCGACACCAAGCGCGCCATCGTCACCCTTAAGTCGGGTGACTCGATCAACCTCTTTGAGAACTAAGGACAGGTATGGCACTGCGTCACCGCAAACCCACCAGCCCCGGTCGTCGTTTTCAGACGGTCTCGGACTTTGCCGAGATCACGAAGACCACGCCCGAGAAGTCGCTGCTCGCGCCGAAGCCCAAGACGGGTGGACGCAACAACAATGGTCGCAAGACGTCGCGTCACCGCGGCGGTGGCCACAAGCAGCAGTACCGCATCATCGACTTCAAGCGTCAGAAGGACGCGATTCCGGCCAAGGTCGCGGCCATCGAGTACGACCCGAACCGCACGTGTCGCATCGCCCTGCTGCACTACGCCGACGGTGAGAAGCGTTACATCCTCGCCCCCAACGGTCTTAAGGTCGGCGACGTCGTCGAGTCCGGCGCCAAGGCTGACATCAAGGTGGGTAACGCCCTGCCGATGCGCTACATCCCGACCGGTTCGACCGTGCACAACGTCGAGCTGCGCCCCGGTGGTGGCGGCAAGATGGCGCGCAGCGCCGGTATGAGCGTGCAGCTCGTCGCGAAGGACGGTGGCTACGCCACCCTGCGTCTGCCGTCGACGGAAATGCGCCGCGTGCCGATCGACTGCCGCGCGACGCTCGGCACCGTGGGTAACTCGGAGCACGAGCTCATCAAGATCGGTAAGGCCGGCCGCAGCCGTTGGCAGGGCAAGCGCCCGCAGACGCGTGGTGTGGCCATGAACCCCGTCGACCACCCGCTCGGTGGTGGTGAAGGTAAGACCTCCGGTGGTCGCCACCCGGTCTCGCCGTGGGGTAAGCCCGAAGGCCGTACGCGTTCGCCCAAGGCGTCGGACGCCCTGATTATTCGTCGCCGCCGTGGTCGCGGCTCGCGGAGGTAGGTAGACAATGAGTCGTAGTTTGAAGAAGGGCCCGTTCATCGACGCCCACCTCTTGAAGAAGGTGGACGCCATGAACGCCGCCGGCGAGAAGAAGGTCATCAAGACCTGGTCGCGCCGTTCCACGGTGATCCCGGACATGGTCGGCCACACGTTGGCCGTCCACGACGGCCGTCGTCACGTGCCGGTGTACGTCACCGAGTCCATGGTCGGCCACAAGCTCGGAGAATTCGCACCGACCCGCACGTTCAAGTATCACGCGGGCCAAGAGAAGTCGGGGAAGCGCTAATGCCGGGACCGAAGACCAACGAGCGCGAAGGGACCCGCGCGGTCCTTCGCTACTACCACATGTCCGCCAGCAAGGCGCGCGTGGTTCTCGACCTCATTCGTGGTGAAGACGTCAACACCGCCCGTGACATCCTGGCGGGCACGACCCGTGAGGCCGCGGACGTCATCTTGAAGCTCATGATGAGCGCGATCGCCAACGCCGTGAACAATGACGGTCTGAACGCCGACGACCTCTACGTCGCCGCCGCGTACGCCGACGAGGGACCGACGATGAAGCGATTCACGCCCCGTGCGCGTGGACGCGCCGGTCGCATCCGCAAGCGCAGCTGCCACATCACCGTGATCGTCGCGCAAATGGACCCCGACCGTCTCGAGATTGTGCGCGCCGCGCGTAGCGCGCAGGCGTCGATGTCGCGTTCGCGTCGCGTCGCCTCGTCACGCCGTCGTGCCGACCAGCAGGCCAGCGTCAACAAGCGCGAGACCGCGGCAGCCGCCGCCGCCGAGGCCGAGGCTGAGGCGCAGTTGAACGAACACGATCACGATCACGATCACGAACACGAACACGTCGAGGACGTCGTGGTGGAGAACGAGGCGGAGATGACCGCCGAGGACGACGCCACAGAAGTGGTCGACGAGGCCCCCGAGGCCACCGACGAGACGGCGTCAGACGACGCCACTGAGGAGACGGACAAGTAATGGGCCAGAAGGTAAATCCCTACGGTTTCCGCCTCGGCATTACGACGGACTGGAAGTCACGCTGGTTTAAGGAGCGCGGCTACAAGGAACTCGTGATCGAGGACTGGAAGATTCGCGACTACCTGACGCGTCAGCTCGAGAGCGCGGCCGTGAGCCGCATCGAGATTGAGCGCAACGGTGACCGCATTCGCGTGGACATTCACACCGCCCGCCCGGGCATCGTGATTGGTCGCCGTGGTGCGGAGGCCGAGCGTCTGAAGAAGGACCTCGAGAAGATCACCGGTCAGAAGAACAAGTTCTCGCTGAACATCCAGGAGATCAAGCAGCCCGAGCTCGACGCCGCGCTGATTGCTCAGGGCATCTGTGACCAGCTGATTCGCCGCGTGGCTTTCCGTCGCGCGATGAAGCGCGCCATGCAGACCGTGCAGAAGGCCGGCGCCCTCGGCGTCAAGGTCCAGTGCTCGGGCCGTCTCGGTGGCGCCGAAATGTCCCGCAAGGAGTCCTACCGTGAGGGTCGCGTGCCGCTGCACACCCTGCGCGCGGACATTGACTACGGCTTCCGTGAGGCGCGCACCAACACTGGTCGCATCGGCGTGAAGGTGTGGATCTACAAGGGCGACATCCTGCCCTACCGTCTCACCAACGACGAAAAGATCGTGCGCGAGGCCGCTATGGCCGCGGGCGAGGCCGTGCCGGTGGGCGCGACCCCGGCCGTGCCGAAGGGTGTTGTGCGCGCCGGTGGTGGACGTCGCCGCGTGGAGAGCACCGACGCGGTCGTTGACGTGGTCGACGAGAAGCCGGCCGACTTGTTGGCCGCCCCCGAGGAACTCGAGAAGCAGCTGAGCGTGGAGGAAGAGATCGAGCGTCGCACGGCGCAGGAGCACTCCGACGCGCCGCACTTCCGCAAGGAGGTTGATTAATCATGTTGATGCCCCGCAAGGTGAAGCACCGCAAGCAGCACCGTGGTCGCATGGCCGGTAAGGCCAAGGGCGGCACCGAGATCAGCTTCGGCGACTTCGGCATCCAGGCTCTCGAGAGTGGGTGGATTACCGCTCGCCAGATTGAGGCCGCTCGTATTGCGATGACCCGTCATGTGAAGCGTGGTGGAAAGGTCTGGATCCGGGTGTTCCCCGACAAGCCCGTCACCCAGAAGCCGGCCGAAACCCGCATGGGTTCCGGTAAGGGTAACCCCGAGTTCTGGGTTGCCGTCGTGAAGCCGGGTCGCGTGATGTTCGAACTCGGTGGTGTGGACGAAGCCCTCGCCCGTGCCGCCATGGAGCGCGCGATTCAGAAGCTCCCGATCAAGTGCAAGTTCGTCGTGCGTCCCGGGACCCACGGCGCCCCGGAGGTGACGATCTAATGGCGAAGACCAAGGAGCACGTCGCGGAGCTCAAGCTGCTCAGCGACCCGGAATTGATCGAGCGTCTTGCGGAGGCCAAGAAGGAGCAGTTCAACCTGCGCTTTCAGCTGGCCACCGGGCAGCTGGACAACTCGGCGCGTCTCGGACAGGTGCGCAAGGACATCGCGCGTCTCTCGACGTTTCTGCGCGAGCGTGAAATTGCGGCCGCCGAGGCCGCCGGAGAAGGTGACAACTAATGAGTGAGACCACGAACGACGTGACGCGCGAGAACCCCCGCAAGGTGCGCGAGGGCATCGTCGTCTCCGACAAGATGGAGTCGACGGTCGTCGTCGCCGTGAACGAGCGGGTCAGCCACCCCCGGTACGGCAAGACGGTGCAGCGCACGAAGAAGCTGTACGCACACGACGAGAAGAACGAAGCCAAGATCGGTGACCGCGTGCGCGTGCAGGAGACTCGTCCCCTGTCCAAGCTCAAGCGCTGGCGCCTGACGGAGATTGTGGAGCGTGCCCGATGATTCAGCAAGAATCCCGCCTGCGCGTCGCCGACAACTCGGGGGCCAAGGAAGTTCTGTGCATCCGAGTGCTCGGTGGCTCGCGCCGCCGCTACGCCTCGATCGGTGACGTGTTCATCGCCACCGTGAAGGACGCCATTCCGGGTGCCGCCGTGAAGAAGGGTGACGTGGTCCGCTGCGTCGTTGTTCGCACGGCCAAGGAGAAGCGTCGTCCCGACGGTTCCTACATCAAGTTCGATGACAACGCCGCGGTGTTGATCAACGACCAGCTGCAGCCGCGTGGCACGCGCATCTTCGGCCCCGTCGGCCGTGAGCTGCGTGACAAGAAGTTCATGCGCATTATTTCCCTGGCACCGGAGGTGCTGTGATGAAACTCAAGAAGGGTGACGACGTGATCGTGATCGCCGGCAAGTTCCGTGGCGAGCGCGCGAAGGTCGAAGAAGCAATCCCGGCCGCCAACAAGGTGATCCTGGATTCACTCAACATTGCCAAGCGCCACATGCGTCAGACCAGTGCGACCATGCAGGCCGGCATCATCGACAAGTTCATGCCGCTCGACGCCTCGAACGTTGCCCTCTGGTGCAGCGGTCACAAGGGTGCGGCGCGCGTGAGCTACAAGATCGAGGGCGACGTGAAGACGCGCGTCTGCTCGAAGTGTGGGGAGACGCTGTGACGACGACTACGCCTCGTTTGAAGGTTCGTTACGACGAGCAGATTCGTGCTCAGCTCAAGGAAGAGTTGGGTCTCGCGAACATCATGCAGGTGCCGCGTTTGACGAAGATCGTGTTGAACTCCGGTGTGGGACGCGCGACGCAGCAGGCGTCGTTGCTCGAGGGCGCCCAGCGTGACCTCGAACTCATCACCGGCCAGAAGCCGATCGTGACGCGCGCCAAGAAGTCCATCGCGAGCTTCAAGCTTCGCGAAGAGGTGCCGATTGGTGTGAAGGTGACCCTGCGCGGCGACCGCGCGTGGGAATTCTTCGACCGTCTCGTCAGCCTCGCGATCCCGCGTATCCGAGACTTCCGCGGCTTGTCGCCGAAGTCCTTCGACGGTCGTGGTAACTACACCTTCGGTGTGAACGACCAGTTGATCTTCCCGGAGATTGACTACGACAAGATCGACGCCCCCCGGGGTTTCGACATCACGATCGTCACCACGGCGACGAACGACGAACAGGGCCGCGCTTTCCTGAAGGCGTACGGCTTCCCCTTCCGACAGGAGAATCGATAATGGCGAAGAAGGCTCTTCGTATCAAGCAGCAGGCCACGCCGAAGTTCAAGACGCGTGCCTACACCCGCTGCGAGCGTTGTGGACGACCGAAGTCCGTCTACCGCAAGTTCGGCCTCTGCCGTATCTGTCTACGCGTCATGGTGCACGCCGGTGAGATCCCCGGTGTGACGAAGGCCAGTTGGTAAGGGAGGACAGCGAAAATGACAATGACTGACCCCATTGCCGACATGCTCACACGCATCCGCAACGCGAACTCCGCCATGTTCGACTCGGTCTCCATGCCGGGCTCGAAGGTGAAGGAGAACCTGGCGAAGATCCTCGAGCGCGAGGGTTTCATCGAGGGGTACGACGTGCGGACCGTGGACGGCAAGCCCGGCACGACGCTCGAAATCAAGTTGAAGTACTCGGTCGATCGCAAGCGCACCATCATGGGCATCAAGCGCGTGTCGAAGCCGGGTCTTCGTATCTACAAGAAGTCCGACCAGATGCCGAAGGTTCTCGGCGGCGTGGGCGTGGCGGTCGTGTCGACCAGCCGCGGTCTCATGACCGACCGTGAGGCCCGAAAGGCCAAGCTGGGCGGCGAGGTGCTCTGTTATGTCTGGTAACGCGCACACGGCTACAAAGGAGAACAACTGATGTCACGCATCGGTCGTAACCCCATCGCGGTGCCGTCGGCTGTGACCATCTCGGTCACCGGTGACGTGGTCTCGGTCAAGGGACCCAACGGCGAGATGACGCGTACCCTGCCCGGCGGTATCACCGTCAGTCAGGATGGCGACACCCTCGTTGTCGAGCGCCCCAATGACGAGCGCGAGCAGCGGGCCCTGCACGGTCTGACGCGCACGCTGATCTCCAACATGGTCACCGGTGTCACCACCGGCTGGACCAAGGAGCTCGACATCATCGGCGTGGGATACCGCGCCGCGGCTAAGGGACCGAACTCGCTCGAGCTCGCCCTGGGCTTCTCGCACCCGGTCATCTTCGACGCCCCCGAGGGCATCTCCTTCGACGTCCCGTCGCCGACGAAGATCATCGTCAAGGGTGCCGACAAGGAGGTCGTGGGCCAGGTGGCCGCGTCCATCCGCAAGATTCGCAAGCCCGAGCCCTACAAGGGCAAGGGTGTTCGCTACGCCGACGAGAAGGTCGTGCGTAAGGCTGGAAAGGCGGCCAAGTAATGGCTCGTTCAACTCGTGAGTTGCGTATTCGCCGTCACACGCGCGTGCGCCGCAAGCTCTCCGGCACCGCCGCGCGTCCGCGCGTCGCGGTGAGCCGCAGCAACAAGCACATCTCGGCGCAGATCATCGACGACGTCGCGGGTCGCACCCTGGCGGCCGCCTCCTCGGTGGAGGCCGCCCTGAAGGGCACCAGCGGCGGCAACGTCGACGGCGCCAAGGCCGTTGCCAACTTGCTCGCGCAGCGAGCCAAGGACGCCGGCATCACCACGGTCGTGTTCGACCGCGGCGGTTTCGCCTACCACGGTCGCGTTGCGGCCTTCGCCGACGCGCTTCGCGCGGGAGGACTGGAGTTCTAATGAGCAGCGAAATTCAGCAGTACGAAGAGCGGACGATCAAGGTCAACCGCGTCGCCAAGGTTGTGAAGGGTGGTCGTCGTTTCTCCTTCACCGCTCTCATGGTCATCGGTGACGGCAACGGCAAGGTCGGCCTCGGCTACGGCAAGGCCAAGGAAGCCGGTCTGGCCGTGCAGAAGGGTCTCGAAGAGGCGCGCAAGAATCTGTTCGAGGTTCCGATCGCCGGCACGACGATTGTCCACCCGGTCATTGGCGAGGCGGGCGCGGGTCGCGTTCTCCTGAAGCCGGCCGCGCCGGGTACCGGTGTCATCGCCGGTGGTGCCGCGCGCGCCATCTTGGAGATGGCGGGCATCCGCGACATCCTCGCGAAGTCGCTCGGTAGCTCGAACGGCATCAACGTGGCGCACGCCACCATCGAAGGTCTCAAGCAGCTGCGTCGCCCCGAGGACATCGCCTCGGTGCGTGGCAAGGCGCTCGACGAGGTCATCCCCTCCGGCACGCTGCGGGCCTACCGCGAGCGTCAGCGTGAGGGTGACCTGTTCAAGACGGAGGTCCAGTAGTCATGGCGGAACTCAAGGTCACGCAGATTCGCTCGAGCATCGGCACCAAGCCGAAGCACCGCGGCACGCTGCGCGCGCTCGGTTTGCGCAAGATCGGTCAGAGCAACACGTTGCCCGACCGACCGGAAATTCGTGGGATGATCGCTCGGGTCCCCCACCTGATTAGCGTCGAAGAGGTCTGATCATGAAGATTCACGATCTACAGCCCCCCAAGGGCTCCACGCACCGCAAGAAGATTGTCGGTCGCGGTATTGGTGGTAAGGGTGGCAAGACTGCCGGCCGTGGTACCAAGGGTCAGAAGGCGCGTCGCCAGATTCCCGCGGGCTTCGAAGGTGGACAGTTGCCGTTGCTGCAGCGCATCCCCAAGCTCAAGGGATTCACGAACCCCTTCCGCGTGGAGTACACGCCGGTGAACCTGGACGCCCTGAGCGAACTCGGCATCACCGACATCACGCCCGAGGTCCTCGCGGCCCACGGTCTGGTGCGCAAGAACGACCTGGTGAAGATTCTCGGACGCGGCTCAGTCTCCGCGGCCCTCAACGTCTCGGCCCACCGCTTCTCGGAGTCGGCCAAGAGCGCCATCGAGGCCGCCGGTGGTTCCACCACCGAGGTCGCCCTGCCCTTCGCCGTTCGCCCGCCCGCGGCCGGTAACCAGCACCAGAACAGGTAGCCCTCGTGCTCACTCGTCTCGGGAACATCTTCCGTGTTCCGGATCTCCGGAACAAGGTGCTCTTCACATTGGCCATGATTGGTCTGTACCAGCTCGGCGCCAATATTCCGGCGCCGGGTGTGTCCTGGACTGCGGTAAAGGCCCTGGAGAACAGCGCCGGCAAGTCCGGCACGCTCAGTTTCCTGAACCTGTTCTCGGGTGGTGCCCTCACCAAGATCGCCGTGTTCGGTCTCGGCATCATGCCGTACATCACGGCGTCCATCGTCATGCAGTTGTTGCAGGGCGTGGTGCCGAAGTTGGCGCAGTGGCGCGAAGAGGGTTCGACCGGTGAGAAGAAGATCACCCAAACGACGCGGTACTTGACTATTGGTCTCGCCCTCCTGCAGTCGACTGGTTTGATCTACGCCTTCCACGGACACGACTCGGCGTTCCTCGGGAGCAACATCGACTTGATGGTGTCCTCGTTCACCATCTGGACGGGTCTCTTGATGGTTCTCGTGTTGACCGCGGGCACCGTGGTCGTCATGTGGCTGTCCGAACTCGTGACCCAGCGCGGCATTGGTCAGGGTATGTCGATCCTGATTTTCTCCTCCGTGGTGTCCGGCCTGCCTTCGGGTGGCCGCGCCGTGTGGTCGGCGGCGGGACCGTTCAAGTTCTTCGTTCTCCTCGCGGTCTCACTGGCGTTGCTCGTCGTCATTGTGCGCGTCGACCAGGGTCAGCGTCGCATTCCGGTCACCTACGCGCGCCGCGTCGTGGGTCGCAAGATTATGCAGGGTCAGTCGAACTACCTGCCCTTCAAGGTCAACCACTCCGGTGTGATCCCGATCATCTTCGCGAGTTCGTTGCTCTACATCCCCGTGCTGTTGAGCAACATCGTGCCCTGGACGTGGTTCCAGCACTTCGTGTCGAAGTCGCTGCAGCCGACCAGCACCTTCTACATCATCGTGGACTTCACGTTGATTTTCGCCTTCTGCTTCTTCTGGGTCAACGTGGCCTTCGAGCCCCACCAGATCGCCGACAATCTGCGTAAGCAGGGTGGTTTCATCCCGGGTATTCGTCCGGGTATTCCCACGGAGCGCTACTTGGCCAAGTTGACGAACCGCATCACGTTCGTCGGTGGTCTCTTCCTGGCCTCGGTGGCCGTCGTGCCGTCGATCTTCATGGCCCTGTGGGCCATTACGCGGTTCCCGTACTACGGCACCACGCTGCTCATTGCGGTGGGTGTGGCTCTGCAGACCATGCAGCAGATCGACAGCCAACTCATGATGCGCAACTACGAAGGGTTCATGAAGTAGGTCGGCTATGTCGAACCGTCTCGTACTCGTCGTTCTCGGCAAGCAGGGCGCCGGCAAGGGCACGCAATGCGCGCGCCTCTCGGAGCGCTACCACATCCCTCACGTGTCCACAGGAGACATCCTGCGCGCCGCCGTGAAGGCGGGCACGCCCGTGGGTGTCGAGGTCAAGGAAGTTCTCGACCGCGGCGAGCTCGTCTCCGACGACCTCATCATGCGTCTCATTGAAGAGCGTCTCTCCGAGAGCGACGCGGTCGCCGGAGCTCTGCTGGACGGCTGCACGCGCACTCTCGGACAGGCCGAGGCTCTCGAGAATCTCCTCGGTCCGACCGGCGTCTCGCTCGTGCTCAACATTGACGTGCCCACCGAACTGGTCACCAAGCGCCTGTCGGCGCGCCGGGTGTGCCAGGAGTGCGGAACGATCTACACCGACACCGACGTCTCCGCGGTCTCCGGCACCTGCGAAAAGTGTGGCGGCGACGTCGTGCAACGCGCCGACGACACCCCGGAAGCGATTGCCACCCGACTCGCCGCCTACGAGCGTGACACGCGTCCGCTGCTCGACTTCTACGCTGCGCGCGGACTGTTGGTCGACGTCGACGGGGACCAGAGCGTGGATGCGGTGAGTGACGCCATTCACCAGGTGCTCGTCGAGCGAGGACTTCTTTGAGGCGCTCGAGCGACGAGCTCGCCAAGATGCGCAAGGCGGGCAAGGTCGTCGCGGAGATGCACGAAGCCACCCGGGCCGCGATTCGCCCCGGGATTACGACCCGAGAGCTCAACGCGATTGCCGCCGAAGTGATTGAGAAGCGCGGGGCGCGCAGCAACTTCTTGAACTACCACGGCTTTCCGGCCGTCATCTGCACGAGCCCCAACGACATGATCGTCCACGGGATTCCCGGTGACTACGTGCTCGAAGAAGGCGACATCATTTCCATCGACTGCGGCGCCATCATCGAGGGGTACCACGGCGACGCCGCGTACACCGCCGGCGTGGGACAGATTTCGCCGACCGCCCAGAAGCTCATCGAGGTGACCGAGCGGTCTCTCTGGGCCGGCATCGAACAGATGACCAAGGGCAATCGACTCAATGAGATCGGCCGCGCCGTGCAGAAGGTGGCCGAGGGTGCGGGTTTCTCCGTCGTGCGCGAATACGTCGGACACGCCATCGGCACCGCGATGCACGAGAGTCCCCAGGTCACGAACTACTGGCCCGGCGTGCCCGGACCGACGCTCAAGACCGGCATGGTCTTCGCCGTCGAGCCCATGGTCAACGTGGGCAGCCCGGAGACGTTCTTGATGGATGACGGGTGGAGTGTGATGACGGCCGACGGTGAATTGTCGGCGCACTTCGAGCACACCATCGCCATCACGGACAACGGTCCCGAAGTCTTCACTCTGGCCTAGTCGGCTCCGACGAGGGTGATCTCTCGGGTCGCCACCGCGCAGTCATCTTCACGGTGGGTGATGATCATCACCGCGCCGTCGGCGTAGACGTCGCGCACTGTGCGGAGCAGAGTTGCCGCTCCCTGCGCGTCGAGACCCTCGGTGGGCTCATCAAGAATCACGAGGGGACGTTGGGCCAAGAATTCCCGCGCCAGTCCCACCCGGCGGCGCTCGCCACCCGAAAGACCGTCACGACGGCCACCGAGCGGTGTCGCGAGTCCCTCTGGCAATGTGGAGAGCAGCGGCGCGAGACCGGCACGCTCGCACGCGTGCAGAAGCTCCTCGTCGGTGGCGTCGGGGCGGGCCACCCGCAGATTCGCAGCCAGAGTGGTGTGAAAAATGTACGGCTCGTCATCGACCAGACCGACGCGCTCGCGCACCTGCTCGGCGCGCACGGTGTCGTAGGGGTCGGGGCCGAGGGACACTCGCCCGTGGGCGGGGCGGAGAAAGTCGGCGAGGAGTAGGGCCAACGTGGTCTTGCCGACGCCACTACGCCCCCTGACGCACACGACGTCACCGGGAACGAGCTCGGTCGTGACGTCCCCGAGAACGCGGTGCGTCCCAAAGTCCACGCGGACGTTCTCCGCGACAACCACGGTGGCGCCGCTCACGTCGGGAGTTGCACCGTCGGGATCGCGAACGGGTACCTCGGTCTTCGCCAACGCGCCGAGGCGTCGCGCAGCATCGAGATCTCCGCGCAGGGAGACAACGGCCGGGGCCACCGTCGACGCCAATTCCAATGCGGCGATGGCGAGAAGGCTGGGCACCGCCACGAGGGCCCGATGCCAGTGTCCCGCCTCCACGCCGCGCACGGCGAGAGTGGTCAGAACAATCAGCGTGACGCCGGTCGCGGCGGTCGTGAGAGCCGCAACCAGGCCCTGGGCCCATGCGCGCCGGCGTCGGGCGTGGTCGAAGGCATTTTCGAGTTGCGCCAGACGCCCGTAGAGCCAGTTCGATTCTCCGAGTCCCACAATGTCATCGCCGTGTCGGGTGATGTCGTCGAGCAGTGTCACGAGTTGGTCGTGGACCTCACGCGCACGCTGTTCGTTGCGCCACCCCGCGCGTGCCGCCAACACGGGCGCGAAAATCCCCACCACCACGAGACCAGCCGCCACGGTGCACCCGGCGAGTAGCGACATCATGCCGGTGAGCACGACCGTCGCCACGCCCGCGATGCCCGCGGCCGCCAATGGTGCGGCGACCGAAGTTAAGAGATCCTGGACCCGTTCGACGTCGCCAATGACCGTGTCGACCGCGTCACGGGTCGACGGCCCGAGCCCAGCGGGTAGCAGGGGTTCGAGGGCGGCCGCGGTGCTGGCACGCAGTCGCGCCATCGCGCCGAGAGCGGCGCGATGGGTTTCGGTTCGCTCCCCGTAGCGGCCGACGGCCTTGGCTAACGCGAAGAGTTGCACCAATCCCATCGGCACCGTGAGTGACAGGACGCTCGGACGTTGGGCGGCGCGCACGATGAGCCAAGCGGACGTCGCGGCGAGACCAATTGTGGCGAGCGAGACCAACGCGCCGGCGCCGACGGCCCGCGCGAGAGCCCGGCGTTCCGCCCGCAGCGCGTCGAGCACCGGCGTCGGCGTGACGTCAGACACCGAAGCGTTCCGGGGCCCGAAGGGTCACGACGTCATCAGCCGGAACGCTTCGGTGGGTCGCCACCAAGGTTGTCGCCGGGTACTGGGACAGCACGTCGAGAATGCGTTCTTCGCTTGCGGCATCGAGATGCGCGGTCGGTTCATCGAGGATGAGAACCAGTGGTTGTCGCACCAGAGCGCGCGCCAGAGCCAGACGACGACGCTGTCCGGCGGAGAGAGAGCCGCCATCATCACCGAGGGGACGGTCGAGATCAAGATCAAGATCCAGCGAGCGCAACGTGGCGCGAAGTTCGTCGTCGGTGATGTCGCGACGGCCGAGCAGCAGGGCCTCACGGACCGTGGCCCCGGGGACGTGGGGGTCTTGCGGCACCCAGGCGACCACGGCTCGCCACGCGGACGCATCGATCTGCGCGAGCGGAACCCCGTCCACCACAATCTCCCCGTGGGCCAGCGGTTCGAAACCCGCGAGACAGCGCAGGAGCGTGGTCTTGCCCACCCCCGACGGACCCATGAGCGCGGTCGTGCGTCCCGCGGGAATCGTGAAACAGAGTGCTTCGAGGTCATCATGTTCACGGCCAGTGATCGCGGGTCGGGCGTTGCGGAATTCAATCACCGGCAGGTTCCGCGGCGCCGGCCGACCCTCGGCCGCGGCCTCTTCGCTCACCAGGTCGAGAACAGCGGTCGCGGCGGCCACGCCGTCGGAGGAGGCGTGAAATTGAGCGGCGGCGCGACGAAGGGGGAGATACACCTCGGGCGTGACGATGAGAACGGCGAGGGCCGTGCTGAGGGACATATGGCCGCCGAGGAGGCGAACGCCGAGCATCATGGCGACGAGCGCGGTCGCGAGTGACGCGAGCAGTTCGAGGGCGAAACTGGAGAGAAACGCCACGCGCAGTGTCGTCATCGTCGACGTCTGTAGGGCTTCGCCCACGTCGTCCAAGGTTCGCACGGCGTGCGATGAGCGATTATGCGCCTTGAGGGTCGCCATTCCGGCGGCCACGTCACCGAAATAGTTGGCGAGCTTCTCCTGCTCCGCCCACCGCTCTTCCATCTTGGCCTTGGCTTCGAGGCCCAGAAGCACCATGAAAATCGGCAGAGCGAGAATCGTGGCGCCGACGATGGCCGCGGACAACCAGTCCGTCATCGCCATCCACCCGATGAGACCCACTGGGGCGGCCACCGCGAGCACTAAGGCGGGCACGTAGCCCGCGAGGTAGGTCTCAATAGCGTCGATGCCGCGCGTGCATAACTGCACGGTGTCGTCGGTGCCGCCACTGACGCGGTGTTCGAGAACGGCGCGCACCGCGCGACGACGGAGGTCGCGCCGCACGGGTGCGGCGACGTGGATACCGAGCGGCGTCTGCACGAGAGCCACGATGACCCGAAGACCCGTGATCACTCCCAAGAGGAAGAGATCGGAGGCGAGGTGGTGTTCCTGATCCGCAAAGGCGAGCGCGAGAATGTGCGCGAGCAACACGGCCTGCGCCACGGTCAACGTGAGTGCCACCAGCCCACTGGCGACGGCCCCGATCAGGGACCACCGCGCCATGGGACTGGTGGCACAGAGTCGTCGGAGCAGGGCCGAGGGGCTCTCCGCCCTGCTCATCGACTTAGGCCTCGACCGGGGTGGGCGTGGGGACCACCTCACCGGGACGACGAACACGCTGACGGAAGACCCAGTAGGTCCACGCCTGGTAGACGAGCACGAAGGGCGTGAAGATCAGCGCCACGATGCTCATTACCTTCAAGGTGTACGGGTGGCTCGCGGCGTCGGCCAAGGTGAGGTTGTACTTCGGATTCACCGAGGACACCAGCGCATTCGGGTACAGGTTGAGCAGCAGTGTCGTGAACAGCGTCACGATGCTGAGAGCGGTCGCGACGAAGGCCCAGCCCTCAAACTTGTCGCGGATCAACCATCCCACCGAGGCGAGGATCATGAGTCCAATGACCGGGAGGAACGGGGGCACGAGACCCGTGTGGTGCACGTTGTGCGCCGTGAGATAGGTCCAAGTCAAAAAGACGAACATCAACACGAAGGTCACAGGCGCCAGGCGGACCCCGGCGTGCCGAGCACGTTCCCGCAGCTCTCCGTCGGTCTTGAGGCCGAGGAACGTGGCGCCGTGGAGAGTGAACAGCGACAGCGTGGTGAGCCCGCCGACCAACGCGTAGGGCTTCACCAGGTCAAAGAACGTCCCGGTCCAGCTGGCGTTCGCGGCGATGGGCACGCCGTGAACGAAGTCCGCGAAGGCGACACCCCAGAGAAGCGCCGGCAACGCCGATCCCCAGAAGATGGCGCGGTCCCACCACGCCCGCCACGCGAGGTCCTCTCGCTTCGAACGAAATTCGAAGGCCATGCCACGGAAAATGAGGGCGGCCAAGACGAGGAAGAGGGCGAGGTAGAAGCCGCTGAACACCGTGGCGTACCAGAGCGGAAAGGCCGCGAACGTGGCGCCACCGGCGGTGAGCAGCCACACTTCATTGCCGTCCCACACGGGCCCCACGGTGTTGATCAGGACACGTCGGTCGAGGTCGTCCTTCGCGAGGAACGGCAACAGGGTGCCGACCCCGAAGTCGAAGCCCTCGAGAAAGAAGTAGCCCAACCAGAGCACGCCAATGAGCGCGAACCAGAGCTGCTCGAGGCCGCTCGTGGATGTAGTGGCGAGTAGGGAAGTCACAATTCCTCCTAGTAGATGAGTTCGGGGACGCGCTCGAGCGAGTCAGTGGACGATTCCACCGTGGGCAAGGGTGCGGGACCCTTGACGGCGACGCGGATCATGAGACCGATCTCGAGGACCGCGAGGAAGGAGTAGATGGCGGTGAACCCGAGGAGGCTGGCCGCGACGTACCCGGGGGCGATGACGGTGACTGCGTTGGACGTCTTGAGCAATCCGTAGACAATCCAGGGCTGACGTCCCACCTCGGTGAAGATCCAGCCGGTCGTGTTCGCGATGAACGGTGCGAGCAACATCCACGAGGCGAATCGCAAGTACTTCTTGGATTTCTCTAAGCGCCCCTTGCGCATGAGGTAGAGGCCATAGGCGCCGAGTGCGAGCAGGAGGAACCCGAGGCCGACCATGATGCGGAAGGTCCAGTACTCCACCCACAAGATGGGCACGTAGCTGC
>CAIQPR010000010.1 GCA_903873775.1 uncultured Actinomycetes bacterium | reverse complement strand
CCGTTCGCCACTAGATCTTCCGTTGTATTGCTACAACATGGATCCCGTTCGACTTGCATGTGTTAGGCACGCCGCCAGCGTTCGTTCTGAGCCAGGATCAAACTCTCCATCAAGATTTTCCACCACCGAAGTGGCAAAGAATCAGAAGAGTGGTTGGAGTGCTCTATTTCCAACCTCCCATTACGACTCACCACACGGGGGTGTGGTTAAAGAGTCGCTTACTACTTGTACTGCATGTATGACGTCCGGCGCGATCAGTTAGAGCTGACCATCGCCGTCCGTACTGGCTTTTGGCTCTCGTTCTTCCGTTTTCAAGGAGCGACAACGCACATGCCCGAAGGCCGAGGTGCGTAGTTCACCTGAGATCGGGATCTCTCCCTCACTCTTTGCGCCCGGATTTCTCCGAACCGCAAGGTTGCCCACCTTAGCAGCGCGGTCTGCCGGAGTGCAAATCCACTCGGGCCGCCGTTTCTGCGGTGGGAGTACCACTATAGCAAGTTCGTCACCTAGGTGACGTCAATCGGGCAAAAAATTTACCCAACCGAAAAAACGTGCGAAGACGACTATAGCCGACGCGCGCACGTCGTGGGGACCACCAGTGAGATGTCCTCTCTTCGATGTCTAGTGCGCGTCACGAAGTCTCTGTTCGGCGCGACGCAGTTCGTTCATCAACAATTCCCGTTGGCGTGTGGCCGGCGTGGGACCTGATCCCCCAGGGGACGTTCTCCGTGTGAGAGCCGCACCCTGCGAGAGGATGTCGCGCGCATCCGCCAGCACGGGATCCGCGGCCACGAGGTCGACGAGTGGGACGCCGTCGCGCACGCTGCGACCCACGAGAGCTCCGACATGTTCGTGCGCCTGTCGAAAGGGCGTCCCTCGCACAACCATCCATTCGGCGAGATCAATGGCCGCAATCAGTGGATCATCGGCAGCGGCGCGGGTGACGTCGCTGTGAATCTCAATCGATCCGTACGCGCCAGAAAGTGCCGTGAGTACTAGGTGGATCTGGCGGACCGAGTCAAACAGCGGTTCCTTGTCTTCTTGGAGGTCTCGGTTGTAGCTGAGTGGAAGACCCTTCAAAGTCACCAAGAGTCCCGTGAGATTGCCCACCAGCCGCCCCGACTTGCCCCTCGCCAATTCCGCCACATCAGAGTTCTTCTTCTGAGGGAGCATGGACGAGCCCGTTGTGAAGTCATCGGTCAGCGACGCAAAACCGAATTCACTCGTCGTCCAGAGGACGAGTTCCTCGCCGAGTCGGCTGCAGTGCACGCCGAGCAACGCAATGTTGAAGAGTGCTTCGGCGACGAAATCACGGTCGCTCACCGCATCGAGAGAGTTCTCAAAGGCGCGCGAGAAACCGAGATCCTTGGCAGTTTCTTCGGGTGAAATGGGAAGAGACGTCCCCGCCAAAGCCCCCGCACCGAGCGGCGAGATGTTCGCTCTGTCGCGTGAAGAAAGCAGCCGATCCACGTCGCGCACAAGGGCCCAGGCGTGTGCTCTCACGTGATGGGAGAGCAGTACCGGCTGTGCTCTTTGGAGGTGCGTGTAGCCGGGCAGGTACACGTCCGGGTACCGCTCGCCCACTTCGTGCAACGTCGCTGCGAGACCTAGTGCTCGCGCCGCAATATCCGTGACCGCGTCCCGCGTAAAGAGTCGCAACGTGGTCGCCACTTGGTCGTTGCGTGACCGTGCCGTGTGGAGTTTCGCCCCCGTCGGTCCCGCTATTTCGGTCACGCGGCGTTCGATGGCCATATGAATGTCTTCGTCGCTCGGCGTACGCACAAAGACACCACTCGCAAACTCTTCCTCCACGGCGTCGAGCGTCTCGAGCAAGAGAGTCATTTCCTCCGCGCTCACAATGCCCGCACGGCCGAGACCGCGTACGTGCGCGCGCGATCCCATGAGATCATGTCGCCACAGAACGTGGTCGAAGGAGTAGCTCTCGGAGAGATCCCAAAGCGCGTCGGACATGCCGGTCGAGAACCGGCCGTGCCAGAGCGTCATCCCTGACGCGCCGACGCGTTCTTGGCGCCCTGGCGAGCGGCCCACGTGGCGATACCGAGCCCCCACAAGCGGACGAACCCTTCAGAGTCTTCGTGACGGAACGTATCGGCGGCTTCGTAGGTCGCAAGTCCGTAGTCGTACAACGCCACCGGGCTGCGGCGTCCCACGATGCGCATGAGACCGGGGGCTTCAAAGCGCAGCCGCACTTCTCCAGTGACCGAGCGCTGCGTTTCGCTCATGAAGGCATCGAGTGCCTCTTTGAGGGGCGAGAACCACATACCGTCGTAGACGAGTTCGGCCCACCGGGTCTCGAGGCGCAACTTCTCGTGGTGCACGTCGCGTTCCAGCGTGAGATCCTCGAGATCACAGTGCGCAGCAATGATCGCCAAGGCGCCGGGACACTCGTACACTTCGCGGCTCTTAATACCAACACGACGGTTCTCAACCATGTCCAGTCGCCCAAATCCGGTCGCGCCCGCGCGCTCGGTCACCGTGGAGATGATGTCGGCGAGAGACATGCTCACCCCGTCCACTGCCACCGGCAAACCACCCTCGAAAGCGATTGTGAGCTCGACGGTCTCCTGAGAGCGAACGCGCGTCAACGTGAACGGCTCTTCAGGCGGCGCGGCCCAGGGGTCCTCCATGGCACCGCACTCAATCGCACGACCCCACAGGTTCTCGTCGATGCTGTAGATCTTCTCCTTCGTCGCGCCGATGGGAATGTTCCACTTCGCCGCGTAGTCCACGGAGTCCGCTCGCGTCATGCCCCACAGGCGCGCGGGCGCCAACACCTCAAGATCGGGTGCCAAGGCGTGCGTACCGACTTCGAAACGCACTTGGTCGTTGCCCTTCCCGGTGCACCCGTGGGCGACGGCCTGCGCGTTGAACTTGCGTGCTTGATCGACGAGGTGTCGCACAATGACCGGTCGTGAAAGGGCGGACACGAGGGGGTACTTCCCCTCGTAGCGCGCGTTGGCCAGGATGGCCGGCGCGCAGAATTCTTCGGCCATTTCGTCGCGGGCGTCAACAATCACGCATTCGATGGCACCGGCAGCCAGGGCGCGCGCACGAATCGCGTCGAAGTCTTCCGCGTCGCCTTGGCCCACGTCCACGAGGACGCACACCACTTCAACGCCCCACTCTTCCATCATCCATCGCACCGCGACGGATGTGTCCAACCCTCCGCTGTACGCGAGAACCACTCTTTTCGCCATGTCTTACTTCCTTCCCTTCGCGCTCGTCGCGCGTTCCTGTGAGAGCCCTGCCAGTTCACGAAGTTCCTTCACGAGGTGGACGCCACCTTTGTCCTCCGTGGCAATCACCAAAATTGTGTCATCGCCGGCCACCGTCCCGAGCACGCCGTCGAGAATGCTGCGATCCAGGGCCGAGGCCACCACGTGTGCGCAACCAGGTGGTGTGCGAATCACCACCAAGTGGCCGGAGTTATCGATGGCCACCGCCCACTCCCCCATCATGCGACGCAAATGATCAAGCGGCGCCGGCCCCACCATGGGGGTACTCGGCAGAATGAGTCGGCGCACGCCGTGGGCGTCGCGCGACTTGACGACACCCAATTCCTGAAGATCACGCGTGACGGTCGCTTGGGTCGCTTGAAAACCGTCGCGCTCCAGCAGCGTGGTGAGTTGCGCACCGGTCGTGACGACCTCGTCGTCGAGAATCTCAACGATGCGGTGTTGGCGTTGTGCTTTGGTCATCTGTGTCTTCCTTCCGGCTTACGCCGTGATCTCCGTACCCGTGCGAGCGTCACTCAGCGCGTTCGCGAGCGCGCCAGGGCGCGTGCCGTTGGCGAGAACCACGCGACGTGCGCCCGCCGTCACCGCCGTCAGCGCGGCGTGCATCTTCGGGGTCATCCCGTCACGAATCGCGCCGGACGCCATCAATGCCTCGACGTCTTCGACAGTGGCCGATGCGACGGCCGAGTTCGGATCATCGGGGTCGCGACGCAATCGGTCGACGTCACTCAGCAATACCAGTGCGTCGGCCCGCACGGCCGCCGCGAGGGCGCCGGCCACCGCGTCCGCGTTGCAATTCATCAGCTCGCCCGAGACACTCGCCGACACCGGACTCACCACGGGGAGAAAGCCCTGAGCGAGAACATGCGACAGATAGGACGTGTCGACGTGCGTCACGTCGCCCGCGCGCTGCCACCGCTCTCCCTTGGACGTCGCGGTCACCATCCCCGCGTCGACGCCGCTGAGCCCGACGGCCCGCACCTGGCGCCGCTGCAACCCCAACACCAATTGCTGGTTCACAAGTCCTAGCGACATCGCCACCACGTTCATGGTGGCCGCGTCAGTGACGCGAAGACCATCCACGAACGACACGGGAATCCCGAGAGTTGTGAGCAGTTCCGAAATCTGGGGACCCGCACCGTGCACCAATACGACGTGTGTTCCACTGTTCGCGAGCGAGGCGAGGTCGCTCGCCAACATGTCGAGCGTGTGCTCGAGGTCAGTAGCACCGTCGAGGGCGTGACCCCCCAATTTGACGACCACGACGCTCACGGCGCGACTCCAACCAGCGGGACGCCCAAGGTTTCATCCCAGCCGCGCGAGACATTCAGTGCCTGCACCGCTTGGCCGGCCGCCCCCTTGGTCAAGTTGTCGAGTGCACTCATGACCACAAGCCACCCGGTGCGTTCGTCGACGCGAGCAGACAGGAGGCACATATTGGAACCGAGGGGATCCTTGAGCGACGGCGGCTCATCGGTGACGACAACGAAGGGGTCATTCGCATAGGTCTCGCGCAGCAGAGCCAGGGCGTCCTCACTGGAATGAGGGGCCGTGATTCTGCCGTAGGCCGTGACCAGCATGCCGCGACTCACGGGCACCAAGTGCGGCGTGAAGATCACTTCGGCGCCAATTTCCTCTTGGATCTCAATGGTGTGTCGGTGATGAAGAAGTCCGTACGCTTCGGCGTTCGCGTGAAGACGCGGAAAGTGCAAGCGATCGCTCGGGGCTCGCCCCGCTCCGGACACACCGGAGAGCGCGTTGACCACAATGCCGGTGGGCGCAATCCACCCCTCATCCACGAACGGGCCGAGCGCCAGAGCGCTCGCCGTCGGGTAGCAACCCGGAATCGCCAGCAGCATCGCTCCGGCAAGTTTCGATCGGTGTCGCTCGACGAGTCCGTAGACGGCACCGGACAACAGCTCGGGTGTTCGGTGAGCCGCCCCGTACCACTGGTCGTAGTGCAGGGGATCTTTCAGGCGATAATCGGCCCCGAGATCCACCACGATGCGATTCTGGTCCCGAAGCCGTGGCACATAGTCCTGACTGACACCGTGCGGTAAGGCCAGAAACACGACATCCACGTCCGCTTCAAAGACGTCCGCGTGAGACGCAAACCTCATGTCGCCGTAGGCCCCCGCCAAGCTCGGCACGTGCGCGCCCACGAGCGCGCCCTGGGCGGAATCCGCGGTCACGAGAACGACGTCGAGATGGGGGTGGGCGACCAGAAGACGCAGAATCTCTGATCCCGCATACCCTGAGGCTCCGATGACGGCTGCACGCATAGTGCAATTTTATGCACAGTCAAGAGTAAATTCGCAAGTTAGGCTGGACGCGTGACACGACGAGGGTGGACCTATTTTCTCGCTCTCAGTGTGATGTGGGGCATTCCCTACTTCTTGATTCGCATTGCCGTGCGCCAGCTCGACCCCGGCGCTTTGGTCATGGCACGCACGTTGCCCGCCGCCGTGCTCTTGATGCCCGTCGCCGTGCACCAAAGAGTGCTTCCCTCACTGCGGCCCGTGTGGCGGTGGGTCGTGCTCTACACCGTCATTGAATTCGGTATTCCGTGGGTCATGATGGGTACCGCCGAGAAGCACCTCTCCAGTTCGCTGACGGGACTTATCGTCGCGACCGTGCCGCTGGTGTCGGTCGGTCTCTCACGTCTCGTCCATCCGGACGTCATCATTGGACGTCGGCGGATTCTGGGCCTCGCGGTGGGGACGGCGGGCGTGATCACTCTCGTCGGCTTGGATGTCAGCGGAGGATCGTGGTGGTGGGTGGCCGCGATGTCCGTTGTCGTCGTCGGGTACGCCGCCGGACCCATGATTCTCTCCGCGAAACTCCAAGACATGTCCGGCCTCGCCGTCGTGGCGACGTCCATCACCCTCGTGGCTCTCGTGTACGCGCCGTGGGGACTCACGCACTGGCCCGCGCACGTGCGCGCGGAAACCTGGATGTCGGTCGCCGTGTTGGCTGTCGTCTGCACGGCCGGTGCCTTCCTCGTGCTCTTCGCCTCGGTCAAGGAGAATGGCCCGTCACGGACAGTCGTCGTCACCTACATCAACACTGCAGTTGCCGTGTTGCTCGGCACTGTCTTTCTCCGCGAGTCGGTGACGGTCGGTCTCGTGATCGGGTTTCCCCTCATTGTCGTCGGATCCATCCTCGCGACCTCGCGCAGCCCCCAGGTTGCTCGTGCCGACGCTGAGGCCGACGCTCGCTAGCGCAGTCGCGCGCCCAGACTCTCCGCGGCGGAAATCAGCGCGGCGCGCGCAGCGGTCACATCACTTTCACTCAACGTCCGGTCGTCCGCCGCGAAGCGAATGGCGTAGGCCAAGGAACGCACGTCGTCCCCCAGCGATTCACCCGTAAACACGTCGAAGAGCGTGACGGACTCCACAAGATCACTCGCGTGGCGCAACGTGAACGCGAAATCGTGTGCGTTGACGCTCGTCGGCGTGACGAACGCCAAGTCCACCGCGGCCGCGGGAAAGCGACTCGGCACCGTGACAAACTCGCTGCGCCTCGTCGCGAGAGCACCGTCACTGATGACATCGATAGAGATCACCATCACGCCGAGACGTTGCTGCGATCGACCCGTCGGGGCGATGCGAGCGACAACGTCAGGGTCCACTTCGCCGAGACGACCGACGACAGCGCCAGAGGCGCGATCTTCGAGGAGTGCGAACCGTGTGGGATGCCACCCCGTTGGCGCCTCTGCGGCACGCACCACCACGTCAGCGAGACGAAGCCGCTCTGCCAACACGGACCATGCGGCCACCGCGGACGTCGCGTCATCTCCTTCACGCGCAAACAGTGCGGTCAACATCTCACGCTCGACGGGCAATGGGACGTCCGACGCCCCATCGGCCCCGCCGCGCGCGCGCCGGGGAGTGTCCGCCACGTTCGGGTGGGTAAACACGGTGCCGAGTTCGAAGAAAACAACGTCACCGCTCCCACGCTCCGCATTGCGCGCCCAGGTGCGCACGAGGCCGAGGACGCAGGATGCGCGAAGCACCGATTCGTCACTCGAGAGAGGATTGGTGATACGGAGACGTTCGACACCGGGGTGAAAGACATCGAAGTCATCGTCGTCGCCGAGCGACGGCGTCCACGCCTCAAAACCACCGAACCCCACACACACGTCGCGCAGCGTGCGACGGAGTTTCTGGCGTTCCGTCAGCCCCCCGGGTGCCGGCCACGTTGGCGTGCGACGGGCCAGTCGCCGGTAGCTGTATAGACGCGCGATCTCTTCGATGACGTCGGCGCGGCCCGCGAGGCCGCTACGAATGTCGAGGCGGGCACTCGAGGGAACGACCGTCATCACGTCGTTGTCGATCTGGACCTCAAAATTGATGGCGCGGAGCAGTCGTGCCGATTCCTCGAGGGGAACATGCGTACCGAGAAGTGCGTCGCTCTCGGCCTGGGACACAGTGAGCACGGGTCGCTCCGGTGTCTCGCCACTCGCCATCAGCGGCTCGCTGAGCCATTCGAGGTCCGGCGATGACAGCTGCAGCAGCGCGACGAAGCGTGCGGTCGCGCGCGGCGCGAGGCGGGGGTCAACGCCCCGTTCGAAACGATTCGACGCCTCGGACCGCAGTCCCAATCTCTTGGACGTCCGGGCAATCACCATGGGCTGGAAGAACGCAGCTTCGAGAAGCACGTCCGTGGTGCTCGAGGAAATCTCACTCGTGGCGCCACCCATGACGCCCGCGAGTCCCACCACGGTGTCCGTGCCGTCCACAATGACGCAATCCACACCCGTGTCACCGAGGCCACGACCAGGTCGGCCGAGCTCCCGCTCGACGTCATCCAATGTGACGAGCGTCTCCCCCGCCGTCGCCCGACGGACGCCCAAGTGTCGTCCTTTGACGAGCGCGGCATCGTAGGGGTGCGTCGGCTGACCCAGCTCCAACATCACGTAATTCGATGCATCGACGACATTGTTGACCGCGCGCATACCCGCCATCTCGAGTCGTCGCTGCAACCACCGCGGCGATTCCCGCACCGTCACACCACGCACAACGCTGACCATCAACGCGCCGCACAAATCAGGGGCGTCAATAGCCGCCGAGGCGAACGTGCTTGTGGGCGTGGCCGACGTGGGTTCAGCCGTGGCGACAGACTTGACCTCCAGTGACAAACGAGCGGCGATATCCCGCGCCACACCCTCCACCGACCACGCGTCGGGTCGGTTCCCTTCCGGAGAAATATCGAGCACCACGTCTGACTCGATGCCCAAGAGGTCGAGGAGGCGTTGACCAACGAAGAGGTTGGGGTGTTCGTCGAGGATCAAGAGGCCGGAATGGTCCTCACCGAGGCCCAGTTCGCGACCCGAACACAACATGCCGTTCGAGGTGACGCCCCGCATCTTGCGTTGCGCAATGACGAAATCACCGGGGAGTACTGCCCCCACGGGCGCGAGTGGCACATGATTACCTACGACAAAATTCATCGCCCCGCAGACGATCTCGACGGGTCCGTCCCCCGCATCCACGATCACCCGTCGGATACGGTCCGCGCCCTCAATGGCGTGGATCTCATCAACGCGGGCCACGACCACGTCCTCGAGCCCCTCGCCGACTCGTTCAATACCCTCCACCACGAGTCCGAGGTCGTCGAGTGTGGCACGCAGGGCGTCGAGATCGCCGGGAACGTCAATGAACTCGGATAGCCAACTGACAGGAATCTTCATGCGAACTGCCTCAGAAAACGGACATCGTTGTCAATGAGCGCCCGCATGTCCGCGATCTGGTGCTTCATCTGGGCGCAGCGATCAATACCAAAGCCAAACGCGAAGCCGCTCCACTCGCGCGCGTCAATACCCACCGCGTCAAAGACCGCCGGGTCGATCATGCCGCAACCACCCAATTCAATCCAACCGGTCTGGGAGCAGGTGCGACATCCGTCCCCGCGACAAATCGTGCAGGTGATCTCGAACTCGGCGGACGGTTCGGTGAAGGGGAAATACGCCGGACGCAGGCGTGACGCGATGTCGCTGCCGAAGTAGGCGCGCGTGAAGGTCTCGATCACTCCCGCGAGATCCGCGAACGAAATTCCCCGGTCCACGACCAATCCTTCAATTTGGTGGAACGTCGCGAGGTGACGGGCGTCCGGTGTGTCCCGTCGAAAGCATCGCCCGGGCATGACGGAATGAATCGGCAGAGTCCCGTTCGCTACCGCTTCCTCCATCAAGTGGATTTGCGTCGGCGACGTGTGCGTACGCATGAGAACCGTTTCGGGATCGCCCAATTCGACGTAAAAGGTGTCCCACATGCCGCGGGCCGGGTGCGCGGGCGGAATATTGAGTGCTTCGAAGTTGTACCAGTCCGTCTCAACTTCCGGTCCGTCGGCGACCGTGAAACCCATGGCGACAAAGACGTCTTCCAGTGCGCGCTGGGTCGACGGGACGAGCCCCACGTGACCTGCCGCGAGGGGTGCGCTCACAGAGGTGACCACGACGTCGCCGAGGTCGAGACGGTCACGCGTGAGTCGGACTACACGTTCGTCAGCCTCGAGCGCCACACGACGAGCGTCCAACGCCTCACGCACCGTCGCACGAGCGGCCTGCAGGCGTGCGCCCGCCTCACGACGCTCGTCGGGCTCGAGAGCGCCCAAGGTCTTCTGGAGCACTGCGAACGGTGAGCGCTTGCCGTCGAGTTCCGCCTCGTGTGCTCGAAGCTCATCTAAGGACGTCAGCGCGGCAACCGACGCGAGGCTGTCTGCCACCAACGCGTCCACATCCTGCATCGAATAGGTGCCCATGACCCTGTGATGCTAGGTGGTGGAAGCGGGTTGCCCCGACCCACGTTGGTGAAACGCTTCGAAGACCAGCAGCGACGCCGCGACCGCGACGTTGAGCGATTCATTCGCTCCGACCATCGAAATACTCACCGTGTCGGTACACAAGGAGATTTCGGCGTCATCGAGACCCTCCGACTCGTTACCGAGAACGAGGGCGACGTCGCCGCCGAGGGGTGCCCGGTAGTGGTCGACACCACCTCGCACGACCGCCGCGAAAGACCGGCGACCGCTGCGGTGGCAGGCCTCCAAGACCTCGGCGAGGTCGTGGTGAAGGACAACCGGGACGTGGAAAATAGATCCGGCCGTGGCGCGCAGCGTCTTCGGGTTATACGGGTCCACACTGTGACCACTCAAAATCACCGCGGTGGCGCCCGCGGCGTCGGCCGTACGGATCATGGTTCCGACATTGCCCGGATCGCGTACGTCGTGGGCGATCAACACGCAGCCGTGCAGCGAGATATCCATCAAGGACCGCGGGACAAAACGGACCGCCGCAATCACCGGCTGCGGGCTCTGCGCGTCACTGATCTTTTCGAGAACCCCGGGACTCAGCGCAAAAACACGCACACCCTGGCTCTCCGCGCGTTCGGCGAGAGCCAGGGTGTGTGTGTCGCTTCGTTCTACATCGAGGTAGAGACCTTCGAACTCAACCTGAGCCCGAAGAGCCGCGTCCACGAGGTCCGGACCTTCGAGGACGCAGACGCCCTCGGACCACCTCAAGGCCTTCTTCTGCACGAGGCGTCGCAATCGGCGCACTCTCTGGTGCGTCGACGCGAGCGCCTCGGGCAGGTCGACCTACTTCGACAGGGCGGCGTTGGCCTGCTGGACCAGCGTCGCGAAGGTGGCGTTGTCGTTGACCGCGAGGTCGGCGAGAACACGACGGTCCACTTCAATGCCCGCGGCGTTCAGGCCCGCGATGAAGCGGCTGTAGCTCACGCCGTGCTCGCGCGCACCGGCATTGATGCGCTGGATCCAGAGCTTGCGGAAGTCGCCCTTGCGTGCGCGACGGTCACGGAAGGCGTAGACGCCCGCGTGCTGGACGGCCTGATTCGCCGCTCGGAAAGTGCGGCTGCGGTCACCGTAGTAACCCTTCGCCTCTTCGAGTACTGCCTTGTGGTGCTTCTTCGCGTTTACCGCGCGCTTCACTCGTGCCATGTCAGTTCACCTCTTCCTTGTCGTTCCTACAAACCCATGAGCTTCTTGACGTTCTTCGCCTGACCGGGGGCCACATCGGCCTCACGACCCAGACGTCGCGCCCGCACGGAGGTCTTGCCCTCCATCAGGTGTCCGCGGAACGCCTTGCGGCGACGCAGCTTGCCTGAACCGGTCACCTTGATGCGCTTCTTCGCGCCACTGTCAGTCTTCATCTTCGGCATTTCAGCTCTCCTCGTTGGTTGATTCTGTTGCGACCTCGGGGGCCGCAGTGGTGGCGACGGGCGCCGGGGCTGCCGCGTCATCCGCCTTGGGCTTGGTGGACTTCTTGTCGGGACCGAGCACCATGGTCATGTTTCGACCGTCAAGTTTCGGAGACGACTCCACCTTGGCGGTGCCGTCGACCTTCTCCACGATTCGATCAAGAATCTTCTTTCCCAATTCGGGGTGAGCGGATTCACGACCTCGGAACATGATGGTGATCTTCACCTTGTGACCTTCACCGAGAAACTTCTCCACGAGCCGCGTCTTGGTCATGAAGTCCTGATCGCCGATTTTGGGGCGGTACTTCATTTCCTTCACGCCAACGTTTTGCGTCTTGCGTCGAGATTCCTTCGCCTTTTGGGCTTCGTCGAATTTGAACTTTCCGTAGTCCATGATCCGGCACACCGGAGGGCTCGCCGTCGGGGCGATTTCCACCAAGTCCAGATCGAGACTTCTCGCCAGCGCAAGTGCTTCGCGCGTCGAGGTCACGCCACGCTGGTTTCCCTCGTGGTCGATCAAACGGATCGTGTCCACGCGAATACGTTCATTCACGCGGTGGTCACCAGGCACTGTTGCGATAACTCTCTCCTTGCTAACAACGACACCCGCGGGTGCCGCCACGGCGAGCGAGGCGAGATAGGCCGGACCCGGCGCACCATGAGTGGCCAGGTGGAAGTTGGCGGACCAACCTCACTTGCTGTGAATTACCGAACTACGTTAGCAGACGTGCCTGAGACCCCCGAAAGCAGCGACGACGTCTTTTCCGAGGACGAAATGGAGGCTCTGCGGGGCACCCCGCCCGAAATTGTGATCGCCAATCACGTTTTCCACCTCTTGGAATTGGCGGCCATTCACTTATCCGCCACCCCGCCCCAGCTGCCCGAAGCCCAAATCACCATCGACGCGGTCACCGGCGTCATGGAAGCCGTTGGGGACCGGCTCGGAGAGCCGTCGGGCATCCTGAGCGAAGCGCTGGCCCAGATCCAACTGGCCTACGTTCGCGTGGCCTCGACGGAATAGACGGCTCGCGCTTCGTCGCGACCGCGCAGTCCCACGCACCGTTGGGCAACAACCGTCGCCCCTACGGGGATACGACGTGAACCATCCGCAATGTTGACGCAGTGGAAGTAGAGGCTCTCGCCCGTTGTGGTCTCGAGTGTTCCGTCCCCGCGGTGTTCGTCAAAATCCCGCACGACACCGTGCACGACGCTCACCGCGAGAACGATCCTTCACGGAGAATGGTGGCCATTTCGAGTGCCGTCAACGCTGATTCGCGACCCTTGTTGGTGTCGTCGGGCAGCGACCGCTCCAGCGCCTGAGCGACAGTATTCGTCGTGAGCACCCCGAAGACCACAGGAACACCGGTCATCAACTGCACATCTTGAACGCCTCGGGCGCACTCCCCCGCGACGACGTCGTAGTGCCCCGTGTCGCCGCGGATAACGGCACCGAGCGTGATGACGGCGTCCACGGGACGCGCCGACATCGCGAATCCCCGTGCGAGCAGCGGAAGCTCGAAGGCGCCCGGCGCCCACGCCACGATGATGTCGGCGGTATCGACACCACACTCCCGGAGTGTCGCGAGCGCAGCGTCGAGCAGCCGCAACGTAATGCCACCATTGAATCGTCCGCAGGCAATACCAATACGCAACCCTCGACCGTCGTGTCCTCCTACGAGGTTCGTGCCGGCCCGATCGCGCAGGGCGTCGGCGGTCGCCTGGTCGTACAGCGTCTCATCACTCGACGTCATCGAGGCCCTCCAATAGGTGTCCCATGCGGTCGCGCTTGGTCCGCAAATAGTCAATGTTGAACACCGTCGGCTCGCTGTCCAACGGCACGCGCTCGACAATGTTGAGGCCGAAGCCTTCGAGGCCACCGCGTTTCGCAGGGTTGTTCGTGAGAATGCGCATCGAACTCACGCCGAGATCCACCAAGATCTGGGCGCCAATGCCGTACTCACGTGAATCGACGGGCAGGCCCAGTTCGAGATTGGCGTCCACCGTGTCGCGACCATGGTCTTGCAGGGCGTACGCACGAATCTTGTCCGCGAGACCGATGCCCCGCCCTTCTTGTCCGCGCATGTACACCACAACACCCGCGCCTTCGGCGGCGACCTTCGCCAACGCCATGTGCAGTTGAGGTCCGCAGTCGCACCGGAGGGAACCGAGCACGTCACCGGTCAAACATTCAGAGTGCACGCGCACGAGGACATCGGGAACCCCACTGATCTCGCCGTAGACGAGGGCCAGGTGCTGGCGACCGTCAAGGACATTCTCGTAGACGTGAACCCGGAACTCGCCATATTCGGTGGGCAGATTGGCTTCGGCGACACGAGTGACGAGCTTTTCGTTACGTCGGCGGTAACGAATGAGTTCCGCGATCGAAATGATCGGGAGGCCGTGTTCGGCCGCGAACACCTCGAGTTCCGGCAACCGCGCCATGTCGGACTTGTCCGCGGTCACGATTTCGCACAGCACGCCCGAGGGCGTCTTGCCCGCCATGCGGCACAGATCAACCGTCGCCTCCGTGTGACCCGCGCGCGTGAGAACGCCGCCCGGACGGTACCGGAGCGGGAAGATGTGCCCGGGTCGGTTCAGGTCCGTGGGCCGGGTGGCCGGGTCAATCAGCGCGCGGATGGTCGCGGCGCGGTCGTGGGCGGAAATACCGGTGGTGGTCCCGTGGCGGTAGTCCACCGACACCGTAAATGCGGTGCGCAGCGCCTCGGTATTGGCCACGACCATGAGCGGCAAATCAAGTTCGTCCGCTCGCGCCGGCTCCAAGGGAACACAGAACAGACCCGAGGTGTAGCGCAAGAAAAACGCCATGTGCTCGGGCGTCACGTCCTCGGCGGCCATGATGAGGTCGCCTTCGTTCTCGCGGTCTTCGTCGTCCACGACGACCACCATGCCGCCCCGACGCAGTGCCTCGAGAGCTTCTTCGATTGTTGATAACGCCATTAGACCTCCAGGTCCACTCGTACATCTTCCCCGATTTGGCGCACACCCACGATGCGACCACGTCGCAACTGCGCCATGGTGGGGGTGGCCAGCGCGCACAGCGCCCCCAGCCCCACTTGTGAACCCGCGACGGCCGGTGCGAGATACCACACGACGCGCTGGGTCAAACCCTGCTCGAGGAAGGAACTCACAGTGGTCGGACCTCCTTCGACGAGGACTTGCACGACCCCGTCGCGCCCCAAATCGTCGAGAAGTGTCGCCAGATCACCGGTTCGCTCCTCACACGGGCGCACCGCGGCGTCCTCGGGCGCGTGTCCCAACACGATCCGGCGGGGTTCGTAGACGCCATCCGGCGTCCGAACGGTGAGTGCGGGATTATCCGCGCGCACCGTGCCCGCTCCCACAATGATGGCCTGAGAATCAGCGCGTAGTTCGTGACCATCGGCGCGCGCGGCCTCAGACGTGATCCACTTCGAGCTTCCGTCCCCCATGGCCACACGGCCGTCCAACGTGGCCGCCACCTTCGCGACGACGTAGGGCCGACCCGTGCGGCGATGGTGAAGATAGGGCGCTAGATCTTTTTCAACCTCGGCGGCGAGCACGCCCTCCACGACGTCAATTCCCGCGGCTCGGAGTTGCTCGAGACCGCGACCCGCCACGCGATCATCGGGATCCCGCACCGCGACGACGACACGAGCGAGTCCCGCGCGAATGATGACGTCCACGCACGGACCGGTCCGCCCCACGTGGCAACAGGGCTCGAGAGTCACGTAGAGCGTCGCGCCGCGGGCACGCTCCCCCGCGAGGTTGATGGCGGTCACCTCGGCGTGCGGACCTCCGGGAGCGGCAGTTGCCCCACGGGCGACGACCTCTCCACTCTCGTCAACAATGACGGCCCCGACCCACGGATTCGGAGGCGTGAGGCGGCGCACACTGCGCGCGACATCTCTCGCCTCGCTCATCCGCCGTTCGTCGACGGTCATGCGACTGCAGTTGATGCCGCGGCGCGCAACGCGCGCGCTGCAGCCAGAGGCTCGGGTCGCGCAAAAATGGCGCTCCCCGCCACCAGCACATTGGCCCCCGCGCCGACGGCGATCGGCGCTGTGGTTTCGTCGATACCTCCGTCGACTTCGATATCGAGCGACAAGGACCGCTCGGCGACGAGTTGACGGGCGACACGCACTTTGTCCATAACGTCGGCGATGAAGGACTGGCCCCCAAATCCCGGAAACACGGTCATGAGAAGCAGCAGGTCAATGCGATCGAGGAACGGCTCCACCGCCGACAAGGGCGTGTCGGGGTTCGCGGCGAGTCCGACGCGGAGTCCGAGATCGCGCATCTGGGAGATGAGTTCATCGGTGCCGCCCACCTCCACGTGCACGGTGCAGCCGTCGGCGCCCGCGCGAGCAAAGGCCTCGAGGTACTTTCCGGGATCGGTCATCATCAGGTGGCAGTCGAAGTACCGCGACGAGTGTGCGCGCAGCGCGGTGACCACACCCGGTCCGATCGTCAAATTGGGGACGAAGTGACCATCCATGACATCCACGTGGAGCCAGTCGGTCTCGGCATCAACCACGGCGACCGACGTCGCCAAGTCGCTGAAATCGGCCGACAGCATCGAAGGGGCAATCCGTAACTCGCCGTAGAGTCCCGCGTCTCGTTCGCTCACGCACTCAGCCTACGGGTGCGGGGCCTCATTAGGGCCCCACTCGGCGTTCTCGGCCAATCGGGCTCCCGCCAGCCACGCGGCGCCACTCATCGTTCGACCGCCCTCAGGACGAATCTCCTCGACCACCAAAGAGCCGGAGGCGGCGCCCAACACGAGGGCTCGGTCACGGGCGCCGAGCCGCCCCTGCGGAACTACTTCATCCGACACCCGGGCTCGCAACACGCGCACTCGCCGGCCCGCGATCCACGTCACCGCGCGGTCGAGCCGCACGCGACGCGCCAACATCTCCGCAGGCTCCGAGGGCCGAAGAAGGAAGTCATCCGCTCCGAGTTTCTTAGCGTAGGTGGCCTCCCCCATCTGCGCAGCCGGCGTCGGGAGTGCCCCCGCCAAGGTCTTTACCAGGAGGTCGGCGCCGAGATGGGCCAGCTGTTCGGTGAGTTCTCCCGCGTGCTGATCGACCACCGGAATTTCGGCCCGCGCAAACACCGGCCCCGTATCAAGGGTCACCTCGAGGCCCATTACGCACACGCCCGTCACGTCGTCGCCCGCCAAGATCGCGCGTTCGACCGGCGCCGCACCTCTCCAGCGAGGGAGGAGCGAAAAATGGACATTGAGCATGGGCACGGCCGTCAGGATGCGTTCGGGAACCAAAGCACCGTAGGCCACGACGATGCCGAGATCGACATCAACATCGAGCACGTCGGACAATTCACTGGTGACACTCAGGCCGAGAGCCATCGCGGCGGACTTCACGGGTGAGGAGACGAGAGCCCCACCACGACCACGCTTGCGGTCAGGTTGGGAGACGACGAGCACAACTTCGTGACCCGCGTGCACCAGGGCTTCTAGGGGCGGGACCGCCGCGGCAGGTGTACCGAGAAAGGCGAGCCGCATCTAGCCGCCGAACAGCGAGTGAAGACCATCCGGGTCATTCGCGCTCAAGCTCACCGCACGCTTGCGCAGTGTCTTTTTCGCAGCTTTCTTCTGGTCCTCGTCCAGCCGCTCGACGAGAAGAATGCCATTGAGGTGATCCATCTCGTGCTGAAAGATTCTGCCCTCGTACTCGTCGGCCTCGATGGAGATCTCGTTACCGTCCAGATCAAAACCCACCAAGTGGATCCGGTTGGGGCGCACAATCTCCCAGCTCAATCCGGGCACCGAGAGACACCCCTCTTCAAAGGCCCACTCGCCGTCTGATTCTTTGATCTCCGGATTGACCACCACAACCGGTCCGTCACCCTTGTCGTAGACGAACATCCGTCGCTGCACGCCGACCTGATTCGCCGCCAGACCCGCGCCAGGTGCTTCGTACATGGTCTCGATCATGAGATCGGCCAACGCGGCCACCCGGTGGTCAATGTCGGTGATTTCCTTGGTGACCTCGTTCAAAATCGGGTCGCCAAACAGGCGAATCGGCAACGTACTCATGTCGCCACGCTACCTGTCCTTACGACATCGCCACACGGAGTCGACCCGGAGGTCGCGTGCCCGACCGGAGCGCCGCGGCGATGGTCTGGGGCGTGTCGGCGTGCAGGACAAATCCTTTGTCCGTTGTGCTCACCACAACATCCGTCGTGGTCATGGTGTCGAGAAATGCGGCGGCGGCCTCTCCTTCAACCTCGCAGAGTGCGCCAAAGGGCGGCAGCGACAGGATTTCCGCCGTCTCTGACTCCTCGGCGAGCAACGCCGAGAAGTCGATGCGTGAGAGAGCGCTGAGAACCACATCCTCGCCGCGACGCGTCTGGAGGACAACGCGTCCTCGTCCGTCGGTGCGCGCGCCCACCAAACGGCCCGCCCGAGCGACGGCGAGCACGGCGTCCCGTCGCGCGCGCTCCCGAGGTGCCAATAGGTATTGGTCGAAATCAACGAACACCACGAGCGCGCATCGCCGCACGCGTTGAAGAATCGCCTCGGTGCCAACGACCACGCGATGAAGTGGCGTCTCGGGGGGCGTCGCGGCCGTGACTTCGGTGACCTCGCACGACAACTGCGCAGCGACGTCGCGGGCCAGCGTCGTCACCCCGCTCTGGACCCGCCGTAATTTGGTCGCGCCGCAGGATCTGCAGAACGCTGTTCGGCGACCGTGTCCATGGGGACAGACCACGTCGTCGCCGTCTTCGGCTTCGGGGGCGCCACACTCCGCGCACCGCGCGAGATCGCCGCACCGCACGCAGGCGAACAATCGCCCCCGTCCGAGTCGTTGGAGAATCACCGCCACCGCGACGGGACTGTCACTGTCGAGCGCCGTGTGCGCCAGCGTCAGTGTGGTAGCGGACAGCACACCATCCCGGGGGTCGCTATGGCGCCGATCGGCCACGTCAATGAGCGGCCACCCTCGCGCTTCCTCCGCGTCGTGCCACTCGGGTCCGCACGACAGCAAGACCGGCGAGGGCACCGGAGAGGTCATCCACCAGGGGGCCGCGTCGCGACGACACCGTTCCACCACGACATCTCGTGCGTGCCACGTGGGCGACGCCTCGGACCTAAATGCGTCGTCGTCCGCGTCGATGATGACCGCAGCGCCGAGATGCGACAGCGGTGCGAACGCGGCGCCACGAGAACCCACAACCACCGGCCAACCTGCGCGGACCTTGTCCCATTCGTGATCACGCGCGACCGACAAACCCCGTTGGGCGAGACGACCCACCACTCGTTCGGCCCAGGCGTCGGTCGGCATCAACACCAGCAGGGGGCGATGCGCGGCGCTCGCCGCGGCGTAGGCGGTGAGGATGATGCTGAGCGGATCCACGGTTGGAGCGAGACGCACGACGCCCGGTGGGGCCACTGACATCGCGCTCGCGACGTCAGTGGTGAGCGGCGACATCGCCGGCGCGGTGGGAAGAACAGTGATGTTGCGGTCGGGCGACATTGCGAGCAAGAACCGGGATCGTGGCGCGAACCAACGCTCCCCCGCCCATGTCGCGAGTGACAACAACTCCGGGGGTGGTCCCAGTCCTAGCCATTTCGTCACGAACTTCAGGTCGCGGTCGGACTCAACGCTGCTCTCCACCCACGCTCTCACGCTGCGCCCGTGGAGATCGACACGTACGCGATCACCATTGCCCGGCATGGGCATGGTGTGAGGAACGGCGTAATCAAAGGCTCGGTCGAGGGCCGCCACTTCCGTGACGACACGCACCGCCCGAGGTGCGTCCACCTAGGAGAGCTTCAGGGCGCTGCGCAGGTCATCCACACGCGGCGTTTGCTCCCACGTGAATCCCTGGTCGCTACGACCGAAGTGCCCGTACGCCGCAGTCTTTTGGTAGATCGGGCGACGCAGATCAAGGTCTCGAATAATTGCTGCCGGACGGAGGTCGAAGAGTTCATCAACGGCCGCGGCAATGGCCGCCCGATCGACGGTTTCGGTGCCGAATGTCTCCACCAACACCGACACGGGGCGAGCAACGCCGATGGCGTAGGCCACCTGCACCTCGCAGCGTTCGGCGGCTCCCGCGGCGACCACGTGCTTGGCGACCCAGCGAGCTGCGTAGGCGGCACTGCGGTCCACCTTGGAGGGGTCTTTGCCGGAGAACGCGCCCCCGCCGTGGCGAGCCATGCCACCGTAGGTGTCCACGATGATCTTGCGTCCCGTCAAGCCGGTGTCGGCGTGAGGTCCACCCAGGACGAACTTTCCGGAGGGGTTGACGAAGATGCGCATGTTCGACTGATCCAAGTTGTCCGGCAACATCGGCTCGATGACGTGGGCCACGAGATCCTTCTTGATGGTCTCCTGGTCGTAGCCGTCCGCGTGCTGGGTCGAGATCAGCACGGTGTCGATCGCGACGGGCTTGCCGTTCTCGTACTGCACGGTCACCTGGGTCTTGCCGTCCGGGCGCAGGTACGGAATCTGCCCGGAGCGACGGACCTGGCTGAGGCGCATCGACAGACGGTGGGCCAGCCAGATGGGCGTCGGCATGAAATCGTCATTGTCGTTGCTCGCGTACCCGAACATCAGTCCCTGGTCACCGGCGCCGAGCGCGTTGAGTGAGTCTTCGCCACCTGAACCTGTGCGCTGCTCGAGCGCCACGTCGACGCCTCCGGCAATATCGGGGCTCTGCTTGTCGAGAGCGACCATGACCGCACAGTTCGAACCGTCAAAGCCTTTAGCGCCGTCGTCGTAGCCGATCTCATTGATGGTCTTGCGCACCAGCGCGTTGATGTCCACCACTGCGGTGGACGTGATTTCGCCGGCCACCACACACAGGCCCGTCGTGAGGAGCGTTTCGCACGCCACGCGGGAACTGGGGTCGCCAGCGAGCATGGCGTCAAGAACGGCGTCGGAGACCTGATCGGCGATCTTGTCCGGGTGGCCCTCGGTGACCGACTCGGATGTGAACAACGTGCGCTGTGTCATGAATCTCCTCGAAGAAGTAACGAGGACACGCTAGCCAAGATCTCGTAGGAAATGGCTTCTTTGGAGCGCAGAGAAATCGTCGTGATCGTCTCGTCGCGATCTATCAACGTCACTTCGTTGGTCTCGTGGTCGAATCCAACGTTGGCCGCCGAGACGTCATTCACCACCATCAGGTCGCACTGCTTACGTCGACGCTTCTCGCGAGCGCGCCCCACCACGTCTTCCGTCTCCGCGGCGAAGCCCACGAGCACGGTGCCGGGACGCCGCCGCGATCCCAGCGTGGCGAGAATGTCGACGGTGGGCTCGAGCACAATGGACGGTGGCCCCTGATCCTTTTTGATCTTGTGCGGTTGCGCGCGGACCGTGAAATCCGCCACCGCCGCCGCCATGATGATGACGTCGTGGTCGTTCTCGCGTTGAAACACCTCGTGCGCCATATCCGCAGCGCTCTCCACCGCAACGACATTGACGTCGCGGACCACATCGAGGGCAATGGGACGCGACGCCGCGGTCACGAGAGTGACGCTCGCTCCGAGGCGAGCAGCTACTTCAGCCAGGGCGTAGCCCTGTTTGCCGGAGGATCTATTGGTGATAACGCGCACGGGGTCAATGGCCTCCCGGGTGCCACCGGCGGTAATGAGCACCCGGCGACCGGACAGCAGCCGCGTCGTGTCCGACGTCAAGAACGCCGTGACCGTGTCACAGATCTCCGCGGGCTCCACCATGCGTCCCGCACCGACGTCCCCGCCCGCGAGCACGCCGGTCGCCGGTCCCAGAATCATGACGCCACGGCGGCGCAGGGTCGCGAGGTTCTCTTGGACCGAGGGTTGCTCCCACATCTCGGTGTGCATGGCTGGGCAGAGCAGTACGGGGGCGCGCGAGGCGAGCAGCGTCGCTGTCAATAGATCGTCGGCAAGACCTGCGGCGTAGCGAGCAATGAGGTGCGCCGTGGCGGGAGCGACGACAATGAGATCCGCGTTCTGCCCGAGGTACGTATGTGGAATCGGCGTTGTTGCGTCACCGTAGAGCGAGACGCGCGCAGGCTCGCTCGCGAGAGCAGAAAAAGTCACCGCACCGACAAAACGTGTCGCGTCCGGCGTCAGAACGGGGGAAACGTAATACCCGTGATCTCGCAAACGTCGCAGGACGTCCACCGACTTGTAGGCGGCGATGCCCCCGGCCACGCCGAGGACAATGCGCGCGGCCGGCGACTCAGGCGCCGAAGGGGTCATTCTGCGCGATGAAGTCGTCGAGACTCTCGTCGCGCTCCGCCTGTAGCTGGGCTTCGAGGGTGCGACGCTCTTCTTCGCGCTCCTCGGGCGTCGGGCGGCGGACCTGCAATTTGCCTTCGTACAGTTCTTCAAAGGCCAGCGACAGTGACTTGTTGGACAGCGAGTTCACCTGCGGCGGAATGAGCGCGCCGTGGCCCTGTCCGAGACCGTTGTAATACTCATTGATCTCTCGTGCGCGCATGGACGCAGCGGCCACCAACGTGAACTTGGAACCCTCCGCCGCGGACAGTAGCGGTTCAATCGGCGGATCTACCAGGGTGGGGCGCTCAACGCTCACGTGTGACTCCTCGAATCATTGGCGCGCCGTTCCTGACGCAGCCCCTCAAGTATAGAGAGAATCTCGCTCACGGCGGCCTCGACGTCGCGATTCACCACCACGTGGTGCGCCAATTCCCGGCCCACCGCTAATTCCGCGGGTGTCGAGCCGAGTCGTCTCTCGACGTGGTCGGCCGCATCTCCACGACCCTCCAAGCGTGCCCGCAACTCTTCCATAGAGGGGGGCTCGATGAGAATCACCGTCGCGTGCGGATCCGCGTCGACGACCTGACGAGCTCCTTGGACCTCGATCTCGAGCAGGAGTAGGCGATCTCCCTCGAGCACGGGTCGCGGAGTGCCGTAGAGATGGCCCTGAAACTCAGCCCACTCGAGGAATTCACCTCGGGCGATGGCCGCCTCGAAGGTCTCGCGATCGACGAAGACGTACTCGTCGCCCGTTTCGGAGGGGCGTGGCGGTCGCGTGGTCCAACTGCGGGACAACCACGTCCAGGGATCGCGCTCCACCACGAGGCGCGCAATGGTTCCTTTGCCGACGCCGCCCGGCCCAATGAGAACGACGGTGGGCGAATTAGCGGACAAGGGCTCGAAACAGTTCGGCTCGTTGCTTGGGCCCGAGCCCTCGGATGCGGCGACTGTCCGCGATAGCGGCGGACCGCATAATGCGCTTGGCCTTCACTTCCCCGATCGCGGGTAGTGCACTGATGAGATCCGAGGCGCGCATTTGCGCCACGCACTCCTCGCGTTCGGCGAGTTCAAATATTTCTTCCAGTGACAACTCGCCCGTCTTGACCAAATGTTTGACTTCGGCGCGACGGCGCCGATTCGCCACGGCCTGACGGGAGGCGGCGACGCGTTGTTCTTGGGACAGTGACGGCGGTGTGGGTGCCACGGGCACAGACTATCCCCGTAGACGCCTCGATCTCTAGGGCAGGGCGGCCGCCAGGTCGTCACGCCAGCGCTGGGCCGCGTCACGGATACTTGTGGCGTCGGGACCGGCGGACGAGACCACGCGCGAGACGTTGACGAGCACAGTGCCCGGCGTCACGCCCGCGAAAAGACGGGCCACGTGCTCGGGCGACGCGCCCTGTTCGCCCACGCCGGGAACGAGAAACGGTCCCTTGACGCGGGCGAGATCGAACCGGGGACGGTCGCGGGTCGCGCCGACAACGGCGCCGACGGAACCCACCACGTCGCTCCCGGCGTTCCACTGGGCAATGTGCTCGAGCAGGGCGTCCTCGACGCGCGTGTCGCCATCGATCAGGGCTTCTTGGACGACGCGACCCTCGTCATTGGACGACGCCACGACGACGAAGATGCCCCGTCCGCTTGACGCGGCGGCATCGACCAGGCCCGTCATCGTGCCGAGGCCCAGATAGGGAGACATGGTGAGAGCATCCGACGCGAGAGGTGAATCCGAGCGCAGCCACGCCTGCGCGTACCCATCATTCGTCGAGGCGATGTCCCCTCGTTTGGCGTCGGCGATCACGAGCACGCGAGCGTCGCGCGCGTCGGCCAGGAGTCGCTCGAGAACCCGGTAGCCCGCCGAACCAAAGCGTTCGAAATACGCCACCTGCGGCTTGATGGCCGCCGCTACACCCGCGGACGCCTCCAACATCGCCAGTGAGAAGAATTCGAGACCGCTGACGTCATCACCACGCTCCCAGGACGTGAGTTGTCGATGCGACGGGTCGATACCTACACACAGAGGCCCGAAGTCCGTAATGCGTTCGCGTAGACGATCTCCGAATGTGTCAACCATGTGCTCGTCCTCTCACTGATGCGATCGTCTCATTGTGACGTCGTAACCACGTCGTCAATTCCTTTTGCACGCGCCAGCAGGCCCGCGGATTCGCGAATGTTGCGGTGCCGATCTCCACGGCGTCAGCCCCCGCCATCAGCATCTCCACCACGTGCTCACCGCGCGAAATGCCCCCGACGCCGACAATGGGGATGTCGCCAAAAGCGGCGCGACATTCGTACACCGCGCGCAGAGCCACTGGTCGCAGGCCCTCGCCGCTCACTCCCCCGCCCACATTGCCGAGGATGGGCCGTCCCGTTCCCACATCGATCGCCATACCGAGCAACGTGTTCGTCAAGACGAGTGCCGACGCTCCCGCCTCGATGGCCGCTGCCGCGATCGTCAGGAGGTCGGGCGTGTTGGGCGACAACTTCACCCAGAGCGGGCGTTGGCACGCGGCGCTGGCGCGCACGATATCGGCGGTCATCTCGGCCGAGTGCGCAAAGATGCCCGTTCGTCCTTCGAGGTTGGGGCAACTGGCGTTGACTTCAACGGCGGCGACGTCGGCGCCGAGGAGATCCTCCGCCGCGTCCGCGTAATCACCCACGCGGCGACCCCATATGGACGCCACCACCGTGGCCCCCCGTGCGCGAAGGCGCGGCAGGTGGTCCGCGCGCCACGTCGCAACCCCGGGTCCCGCCAGTCCGACGGCGTTGAGCATCGTGGCACCTTCGGACGCCACACGCGGCGCCGGGTTCCCGTCCCACGGAAAACGAGCGAGAGACTTGGTAACAACAGCGCCGAGGTCGGCGAGGTCACCGTAGGCCGCCAGTTCGTCGCCGAGACCCGCCGTGCCGGACGCCGTCATCACGGGAGATCTCAGTGATACCTCGCCAACGGCGCAGGCGAGCGTCTCCGTCATCGATGAAGTTCCTGGAGCGAGCGCACGCGCCAGCCGTGTTCAATAGTGTCCGCGATGCCCTTGGCCGCGGCCAAAGCCGCCGCCAATGTCGTGAGGCACGGCACCTGGTGGACAACACAGGCCCCGCGAATGTGTGCGCCGTCGGCCCGCGCGCCGCGTCCCGAGGGCGTGTTGATCACCAACTGCACTTCACCCGCGGAAATGAGTTCCACCGCATCGTGCGCTCCGTCGCGTACGCCAACCTTGCCGACGAGTCGCTCGACCGTGACGTCGTGGTCTAACAAGTACGACGCCGTCCCCACCGTGGCGGCCAATCGGAATCCGAGGGCCCGCAGACTCCGGGCCAACGCCACTCCACCCGGCTTGTCGCGGTCCGAGAGCGAGAGAAAGACCTGACCTTCGTGCGGTAACCGTGTGCCGGCGGCCAACTGCGCCTTGGCGAAGGCGATGCCGAAACTTTCTCCGATCCCCATGACTTCACCGGTTGAGCGCATCTCGGGGCCGAGCACGGTGTCCACGTTCGGGAACCGGTTAAACGGCAGCACCGCCTCCTTCACGCTCACGTAGTCCGGACGTGGCGTGTGCGCGGGAACGAGTCCCGCATCCCTCATGGCGGCCAGGGTGTCACCCAGTTGCACCCGCACCGCTACTTTCGCCAGGGGGACACCGGTCGCTTTGGCGACAAACGGCACGGTGCGACTCGCCCGCGGGTTGGCCTCAATGACAAAGATCTCGTCACCCTTCACCGCGAACTGGACGTTGATGAGGCCCACGACATCGAGCTCGGTCGCAATGGCGTGTGTCATCGAGGAGATCCGGGACACCACGTCGTCACCGAGGGACGGTGGCGGCAGAGCGCAGGCCGAGTCGCCCGAGTGAACACCGGCCTCCTCGACGTGTTCCATGACCCCGGCCACGTAGACGTCGCCCGTATGGTCGCGCACGGCGTCGACGTCAACTTCCACGGCGTCTTCGAGAAAGCGGTCAATGAGCACCGGGCGTGAAGCGCTCACTCCACCCTCGCGGGCGAGAGAGCCGTGGATACCGAGCAGACCACTCATGACGCGCGCGAGGGAATCGTCGTCGTAGACAATCTCCATTGCCCGCCCACCCAACACGTAACTCGGGCGCACGAGCACGGGATAGCCCACGTCGTGCGCGATCCGGCGTGCGTCGTCCAGCGTCGTCGCCACGTCCCCCGGGGGTTGCGCCACGCCGATACGGCGACAGATGTCCGACCACAGTTGACGATCTTCCGCCGCGTCGATGGACGCGACAGATGTGCCGAGCACCAACGACGGATCGAGCGAGTGCGCCAACTTGAGGGGAGTTTGGCCACCGAGAGACACAATGACCCCCACGACGCGCCCACCGTCCACACTGGCGGCCTGCTCCGCTTCGATGACGTTGGCGACGTCGTCGGGTGTGAGGGGCTCGAAGTACAGGCGATCCGAGGTCGAATAGTCCGTCGAGACGGTCTCCGGATTGCAGTTCACCATGATCGACTCGTACCCCATCTCGCGCAGCGCGAGGGATGCGTGAACGCAGCAGTAGTCGAACTCGATGCCCTGCCCAATGCGGTTCGGCCCCGATCCCAGAATGATGACCCGCTCGCGCGACGACGGGCGCACTTCGCTCTCGTCGTCGTAGGTCGAGTAGTGATACGGCGTGGCGGCGTCGAACTCCGCCGCACACGTGTCGACCGTCTTGTAGACCGGACGCACGCCCATGGCGTCTCGCGCCGCGCGTACGTCACGGAGGGACGCTCCGGTCAAGGTTGCAATCTGTCCGTCACTGAACCCGTGACGCTTGATGCGTCGCCAGGTGGCCGCGTCGAGTGTGGCGACGTCGCTCTGTGAGATCTCGTGTTCGATGCGCACCAGCGTGTCGAGGTGTCCGAGAAACCACGGATCAATTCCCGTGCGACGAGCGACCTCGGCGACGCTCGCGCCGCGCTGGAACATAGCGTGGAGCGCAAAAATACGTTCCGGGGTCGCCACTTCGCACCGTCGCCACAGGTCATCGTCGCCGAGAGCGGTGAACTCATCGGACTCTTCGCCGCCAAAGCCGGCGCGCCCCTGCTCCAGCGATCGCAGAGCCTTCTGCAGGGATTCGGCGAAGTTGCGCCCGATGGCCATGACTTCACCCACCGACTGCATGCGCGTGCCCAACTCCGATCGCGCCCCGGGAAGTTTCTCAAAGGCCCAGCGCGGAATCTTGGTGACGACGTAGTCGATCGTCGGCTCGAAACTGGCCGGTGTAGCCCTCGTAATGTCGTTCGGAATCTCGTCCAAGCTGTAGCCCACGGCCAGTCGCGCGGCGATCTTGGCGATAGGAAATCCCGTGGCCTTGCTCGCGAGCGCGCTCGAGCGACTGACGCGGGGATTCATTTCAATGACGAGACGTTCTCCGGTCGCGGGGTTGACGGCGAACTGGACGTTAGAGCCACCCGTTTCCACTCCCACACGTCGCAGCACCGCAAAGGCGTCATCACGCATCTCCTGGTACTCGACGTCCGACAAGGTCTGCGCGGGGGCCACCGTGATCGAGTCGCCGGTGTGCACCCCCATGGGGTCGAAATTCTCGATCGAGCAGACGACCACGCAATTGTCCTGGTTGTCGCGCATGACCTCGAGCTCGTATTCCTTCCACCCCGCGATCGACCTCTCTACGAGGATCTCGCTCACGGGAGAGGCCTGAATGCCTTCGGCGGCCAAGGTCACCAGCTGTTCCACGTTGGCGGCAATGCCCGTGCCCGCACCACCCAAGATGAAACTCGGGCGAATGATGATGGGAAAGCCAATGGTTTGGGCGATCGTCACTGCTTCATCGACCGAGTGAGCAAAGCCGGACTCGGGAACGGCGAGCCCGATATCGCCCATGGCCTTCTTAAAGAGGTCTCGATCTTCGGCCGTCGCGATGGCTTCGGGGCGCGCGCCGATCACTTCGATCCCGAGTCGTTCGAGGACACCGCGTTGCACGAGCTCCATCGTGAGATTGAGGGCCGTCTGCCCGCCCAAGGTGGGCAGAAGCGCGTCGGGACGCTCGCGCTCGAGGATGTCGGTCACCACGTCGGCGTCAAGAGGTTCCACGTAGGTGACGTCGGCCGTCGTGGGGTCCGTCATAATCGTCGCGGGATTCGAATTGACGAGAACGACGCGGTAACCCTCGGACCGCAGAACTTGGCACGCCTGGGTGCCCGAGTAGTCGAATTCGCAGGCCTGGCCGATCACGATGGGCCCGGAGCCAATCACCATGATCGTGTGAATATCGTCGCGGCGGGGCATCAGAGTCCCTCCATCCTTCCCTCACGCAACAGCGTGTCGAAGCGGTCAAAGAGGTAGCGCGCGTCGTGGGGGCCGGGACCCGCCTCGGGGTGGTACTGCACGCTGAAACAACGATCGTCCCTCGAAGCCACTCCTTCGATCACGCCGTCGTTCAAGTTCACGTGTGTCACGACCGCTCGTCCGAGGGTGTCGGGCGTCACCGCGTAGTTGTGATTCTGCGCGGTGATCTCGATGGTTCCCGTCGTGAGATCTTTGACGGGGTGATTCGAGCCGTGGTGACCAAAAGGCAATTTCATTGTGGCGCCGCCGAGCGCCGTGGCGAGTAATTGGTGCCCGAGGCAGATGCCAAAGATGGGAACCGACCCGACGAGTTGGGAGATTTCGGCCACTTGCGCCGACAGCGCGGCGGGGTCGCCGGGACCGTTGGAGAGAAAGACGCCGTCGGGTGACATCGCGAGAACGTCGGCGGCCGAGGTGGACGCCGGAACCACCGACACCCGGAATCGCTGCGCGAGTTGATGGACCATTGTTGCTTTGATGCCGTAGTCAAAGGCGACGATGTGACGATCACCGGTTCCGCGCACGTACATCTCGGGCGTTGACACTTCTGACACAAAGTCGGTGTTGTCGGTCCCTCGGGCCTCGCGCGCCGCGGACGTCAACTCGGCCAGCGACGCCGGTCCGAAGGCTCCCGCGACCGCACCGTGTTGGCGCAAATGGCGCGTGAGGCGCCGCGTGTCGACACCGGTGATCGCCGGAATGTGGTGTCGCTCGAGGAACGACCGCACGTCTCCCTCGGAGCGCCAGTTCGACGGCTCGTGTTGTAGGTCGCGGACCACAATGCCCCGGCACCACGGGCGGGACGCCTCGTCGTCAGCCGAGGTGACGCCGTAGTTGCCGATATGCGGATAGGTAAAGGTAATGACTTGACCCGCGTAGCTCGGGTCGGTGATCACTTCCTGGTAGCCGCTGAGCGCCGTATTGAAGACAAACTCACCCGTCGCAATGCCCGAGGACGGAAATGACCCCGCCACCTCGCCGGCGAAAACTGTGCCGTCAGAAAGAACGATATGGGCCTCGGTCACGTCAATTGTCCTTGATCAAGTCGGGGGATCCCGCGCACCACGAGGGCGCGCGCACGGCCCGTGAGCTCGAGACCGTCATAAGGGGTGTTGTGAGCCCGGGATTGCAGACCGTGTCGCTCCACCCGGTAGGTGTCGGCCGCGTCGAAGACGACGAGGTTGGCGTCCTCGCCCACTGCGACGTCACCGCCGTGTGCGGTGTGTCGCGGTCGCTCGTCACGAGCGCGCAGGTGTGCAATCGCCGCCGGACCACGGGAGAGGGCACGGAAGAATCCGATCGGATCATCTCCCATGACTCCTCGGGTGATGCTCGCGGCGTGTTCCAGCCCCAACATTCCGGGCGGGGCGTCGTCGAAGGGGAGGTCCTTGAGCTCTGGCGCGTGCGGGGCGTGATCGGTAGCCACGGCGTCCACGTCACCTTGACGAAGGGCGGCCTGGAGGGCGTCCACGTCGCCGCGGGTTCGTAGCGGTGGGTGGACCTTGAAGAGCGCGTCGTAGTGCTCGCAGACCGACTCATCAAAGAACAAGTGGTGCGGCGCAACCTCGCACGTGACGGGAAGTCCGTCGGCGCGCGCTTTGCGGACGAGATCGATGGAACGTGCGGTCGACAGGTGCAGAAAGTGCATAGGGCAACCCGTCAAACGCACGAGTTCGATATCGCGCATGACCATCAACTCCTCGGCCAGTGCCGGGCGGCCAGACAGTCCGAGACGAGACGAGACGTGACCCTCGTTCATCACACCGCCGGCCGCCAATGCCTCGTCTTCGCAATGTTCAGCCAACGTGACGCCGAGAGGTCGGGCGTACGTCAGGGCTCGACGCAAGATCAAGGGATCTTGGACGCCGGTGCCGTCATCGGTAAACAGGCGCACCCCGAGCGCCGCCATGTCGGCGATGGGCGCAAGGTGTGTCCCCTGTCGCCCCACGGTGATCGCCCCCGCTACGGCCACCTCGACGAGTGCGTCGCGGCCTCGGTCGAGAACAAATTGGGCCACCATCGCAGAATCAATGGCCGGTTCCGTGTTGGGCATCGCCACAACGGCGGAGTAGCCGCCGACCGCCGCGGCCCGCGCTCCGGACGCCACGGTCTCGGCCTCTTCGCGACCCGGCTCGCGCAAGTGTGTGTGGAGGTCAACGAAACCGGGTCCGACCCAACACCCGTCCGCGTCAATGACGTGGGCGCCCGCAGGACGCGCGAGCGATGGCGCGATGTCCGCCACCCGGCCGTCGCGGATAAGAACGTCCGCGCGTTCGGTGGCGTCATGGTGAATCACCGTGCCACCGGCAATGAGTACATCAGTCAACGGGACTCCCTTCGGGGGATGTTCCTGAGAGCGCGAGGTAGAGAACGGCCATACGAATGGGTACGCCGTTCGACACTTGTTGCTCCATCAGGGCGGTATCGACATCCGCGACGCGAGAATCGATCTCGACGCCTCGGTTCATCGGTCCGGGGTGGGTGATGAGGGTCTGCGGTGCGAGACGTGTGAAGCGCTCCCACGTGAGCCCGTGGGTCAACGTGAATTCTGCGAGAGACGGAACCATGGAACCCGTTCCGCGTTCCTTCTGGAGTCGAAGTACTCCCACCACCTGTGCCCACTCGAGCGCATCATCCACGTCATCGACAACCTCCACGGGCCAGGTCGCGACGTCAACCGGCAGCAGTGTGCCGGGTGCACACACCCGCACCGTGGCGCCTAGCGCGGTATAGGCCATGACGTCGCTTCGTGCGACGCGAGAGTGACGGATGTCGCCCACGATGAGCACGCGAAGACCCGCGAACAGCTCCGCACCGGACTCTCGACCCGTGGTGCCGGCGCGTGCCGCGAGGGCGCGGCGAATCGTAAAGACGTCGAGCAAGCCCTGGGTGGGGTGTTGGTGCTGACCATCTCCGGCATTGATGACCCGCACGTGAGGAACAAAGCGACTGACCTGTTCGGGAGCTCCGCTGGCGGCGTGCCGGAGGACGACCGCATCAATGCCGAGCGCGTCGATCGTCGCGATGGTGTCCCGAAGGGATTCGCCCTTCTTCACCGAACTGGAGGCCACCGCGAGAGACAGCACGTCTGCGCTCAACCGCTTAGCCGCCGTTTCAAAGCTCAATCTCGTGCGCGTCGATTCTTCAAAGAACAGTGAGGCGACGACCTTGCCCTTAAGCGTCGGCACCTTGCGGATCGCTCGTGTGTTGACCTCCGCAAAGATCTCGGCCGTATCCAAGACCTCAAGGATTCCCTCCTGCGACAGCCCCTCGAGACTGAGCAGATTTCGTCCCGCCATTGACGTAATCACGCAGACACCAGCGTTCCGATCCAGACACCGTCGAGACTGGCGTCGATCGCCTCGTCGCGCGATGTCGGCAGGTTCTTGCCCACGTAGTCCGGTCGAATCGGTACCTCGCGATGTCCTCGATCGACCAGGACCGCGAGTTGCACCGAGCGCGCGCGACCCCAGTCGCCCAAAGCGTTGAGTGCGGCGCGAATGGTTCGTCCCGTGTAGAGAACATCGTCGACGAGGATCACCGCCCGGTCCGTGAGGTCAGAGTGGATGTCCGTCTCGGCCGACTCGAGTACGGGGTGCAAAGAGACATCATCACGATAAAACGCAACGTCAAGACGACCCGACTCGATGGCCTCTCCCGTGATGTCCGCTAGGAGATCTCGCAATCTTTCGGCAATCTCGACGCCACCCGTCTGCAGGCCGATGATGACGAGATCCGAGGGAACATTGTTATGTTCAACGACTTCGTGGGCCATGCGGCGTAAAGCGCGCTCGACGTCCACCTCACTCAAGAGTTGTGCGCGTGGGACGAAGACCGCACCCCGCGGGCGCGCGTGACGTCGCTCTCTTTCAGCCACTTTTCCTCCAGCCGTACGGGCCTCACGGGACCCGCTTCACGACTCTGAGTGTCACTCTAGCCGAGCGACACTCTCGTTACTTGACTGCCGACGTGATGATCGCCGTGACGACCGTCGAAATGGCGACCCACACCCAGAAGAACCGCACCAGGCGAACCTGCGTCCACTTCTCCGCCGTCACCGCGCCACGAGACGTCCGTACTGACAGACCAACGCCAAGGAACGCCAGCAGGATGAGGTGGGCCAGCAATGCGCCACCGAAGGCAAGCATGGCGGAGCCGTAGGCCGTGTGGACGAACAGCTGGCTGTCATTTTGAACCGCGAAGTACTGAGGAATGTCGCGCATCTGCACAATTTCAAACACGCCCGCAACGAGCGCAACGACGGCCGCCAGATACCCCAGCGGGATGAAGGACTTGGCCGTTCCGTTGCGAATACGTGATTCTCCGAGTGCAATCAGCGCGGCGCTAACCACCACGACAGCAACAATCAACCAGTTGAGCCCGGTTGCCACCGGGGCCTCAAACACGCGATGTGGTGTGGCGTTGTTGATCAAATCATTCGCCTGCACCCGGTTCAAGCCAGCGAAGTTGAACGCCACAATGCTGCGCCAGCCGCCTGTCGTGTTCGTACCCTTCAGGTACAAGTAGGTGAAAACAAGCGCCGAAAAGGTAATCACGTCACCCGCGATAAACAACCAGATGCCGAGGCGCTGACGGTGGTCGATCACCTCGGGTGATTCGTGATGCCCTTCGGTCGCGTGTTCGTCGTGCGTAGCAACGCTCATGAGTTCACCAGTTCCTCTCCGTAGGTGTAGGGGTCTTCGGTAATCACCGGCAGAACTTCAAAGTTCTCGAGCGGTACAGGAGTCGGAACGAGCCATTCGAGGGTCTTCGAGTGCCACGGGTTGGGACCCGACGCCTCTCCCGAACGCCACGACGTAATGATCGCGCCGAGCAGCACCAGCATGCCCGCCATGATGATGTACGCACCGACCGTGGAGATGAAGTTCGTGTGCTCAAAAATTATTGAGTACGACGAGTACCGGCGCGGCATTCCTCGAAGTCCCGAGACGAACATCGCGAGGAAGGTGACCTGCACGCCGATGAAGGTGAGCCAGAAGGAAATCTTGCCCAACTTCTCGTCCAAGTAGCGGCCCGACATCTTCGGGAACCAGAAGGCCAGAGCCCCGATGGCGCCGAACAGGACGGAGCCCACAAAGACGTAGTGGAAGTGCGCCACCACGAACATCGTGCCGTGCATTTGGTTGTCGACAGGAATGTCCGACAGATAAATACCCGTGACGCCACCGACGATGAAGTTGAACACGAAACCGAAGACCCAGTACATCGGGAGTCGCATCCAGATATTTCCTCGCCAGAGTGTGCCCAAGATGCAGAGAAACACAATGCCCGTGGGAATGGAGATCAACTCCGTCGTCAACATGAAGGGTCCGCCGAGAGTCGGCGCCCAGCCGGTCGTGAACATGTGGTGAGCCCACACGAGCACGCTCAATCCCGCCAGTGCCGCCATACCACCGACTGCTGTGCGGTAACTAAAGAGGGGCTTGCGAGAGAACACCGTTGTGATCTCAAAGAGTGCACCGACGGCGGGCAAGAGGATGACGTACACCTCCGGGTGACCCATCAGCCAGAACAAGTTCTCCTGCAACCAACCGGTGCCGCCACCGGCGGCGATGAAGAAGCTGGTCCCATTCATCCGGTCGACGAGGTTGAGCGACATCACCACGAGGAAGAAGGGGAAGGCGTACAGGCCCAGTCCGGCCGCGATCATCGATGCCCACACGAAGATCGGGAGACGTTCCAACGTCATGCCCTTCGTGCGCATGGTGAGGACCGTGCAAATCGTGTTAACACCCGCCACCGTGGTGGACACGGCGAACGTAATAATGGCCAAAGCAAACAGGTCCATTCCGGGTCCCGCCTGCTCGGAGATTGGGGCTTGCGTGACCCATCCCATCGACAGTCCGCCAATGCAGAGACTGCCAAGCAGCAACGGAATCGCGGCCACGAGCGTCCAGAGGCTGAGTGCATTCAGGCGAGGAAAGGCCATGTCGCGGGCGCCGACCATGATCGGCACGACAAAGTTGGCCCAGGGTCCCGCCACAGCGACGATCAACGCGATGATCATCAACATGCCGTGCACCGAAATGAAGGCGTTGTAAATCTGCGGGTTGACGAAGTGATTGCCGGGCGTCATCAACTCGGTGCGGATCGCCATCGCCAAGATGCCGCCCGCGCCGAGAAGAATCATCGTCACAATGACGTACTGGACTCCTACGACTTTGTGGTCGGTGGTGTACTTCCAGTAGCGGAACTTGCCCATGTCTTTGCCGGCCAGGTACATCTCGTCGGCGTGGGTCTGGTCCTTTCCGATGAACCACTTCCCGACCCCGGTCAGCGCGCCAATGCCGAGCCAGAACCCAATGACCCAGCCCACGCCGGTCACGGTGGTGAGCTGGTCAACAAATCCGCGACCCGACTGGTCGAGGGTGACGCGGCCAATGACGTAAAAGATCACCGCCATCACGACGCCGGTAATCACGCCGGTAAAGAAGTTGAGGTGTCGGAGGAATCCTCCAGCCTTGGACTTCGATTCGTGCGCTGTGTGTTCGAGGGTTGTCGTCATCGTGACCTCCTACGCCCGACTCGGTTGGCTCGCGAGCCACTTAGAGAAATCTGCATCCGACAGGACCTTGACGCGCGTCACCATGAACGCGTGGTAGAGGCCGCAAATCTCGGTGCAACGAATGTCGTACGTGCCGACCTTGTCCGGTGTCACCGACACCGTGGTCGTCACGCCCGGGTTGGCGTTCACCTTTACGCCCATCTGGACAATCCAGAAACCGTGAACAACGTCCTTGGACGTCACGTCAAAAGTGATTTTGTCATTCACGGGCACGTAGAGCTCGTTGGAGGACACGTGAGTCCCCGGGTAGGAGAAACTCCAGGCCCATTGCTGGCCCGTGACATCAATCGTCATCGGGTTCTTTCCGCCGCCGCCCCCGTCGTCGACGGCCAATGCAGCGAGGCCCCAGATCAAGAGGAAAATTGTCAGCACGGTGGATCCAATGACCCACACCGCGGTCAACGGGGTGTTGTTGCGGAGATTCGGACCGTCCGGCGGGACTCCCTCACCGCGCCACCGCCACTTCACGAGGGCGTAGAGGGCGATGGAATACACCATTGCCGCCACGGGTGCTGCGGCTACGGAAAAGACAATGACCGTCAAGATGACGAGGTGCATCGTGCTGCTCGCCGCTTTCGGCATGAGCCACCCAGGTGCGTAAATACCAATGACTACGCCGACGATCGTGAGAACGAGCCAGATCCAGAAGATGGACCGTACGGCCTGCTTGGTGTCGTTGTTGTGTGCCACGATTCCCCCTACTTCACCGTCAACGTGCCGGACATGTACCCGAACGTTGACATCGCTTGACCGAACTGGCCGATGCGGCTACCGCCACACGGGAACTCGCAGTTCCAGTTGTACACACCCTTGGATCCCGTCAAGAAACTGAACTTGACCACGACCGGAGCGGGATACGCGCCTTCTCCGATTGTCACCGGCGTCGTCGAGTTGAAGTCTTCGGGGAGAGGAACGGATACGAACAACGGCGTGCCGTTTCCGGGAATGCCGCGCAGAGTGAAGGTGTGACCTACCGCCGTCGGATCGACTTTGGTCACGTCGTGACCGTCCATGGACGCCGTGCCTCCAATGGTCCCCCACACGTTCGCAAAGAACGGGTTGTTTAACGTGCCACCAGAGTCGTATTGATCAATAGTCATCGTGACTTCGGCGTGCGCGGGGACGACCAAGTTGTCATTGGAGTAACTCACCCAATCGGGATGTGCGCCGCCACCGGCGCCGTGGACGCCCGCAAGGGAGTCCGGATAGGTCGCGATGCGAAGTGCGACGTGCGGCATAGTGACCGTCTTGCCGTCAACCGTGACACTCGTGGTTCCGAGTGACTGGGCCACGAGAGCGCTTTGATGAGGCGCCGCCGACGCCAGACCGAATGCCATAAGTGCCAACACACCAGCACCGGTCACCATGGATACCAGCGCCACGATCGTTGCCCGAGCTCGACTCACGCCATCCTCCTTACCGCGCGCAGGAGAAGTCACCATTTTCATGGTGTCACGCCCCCACTGACTGACAACCTGCAGCATATCTATTTGAGAAACGGCTCGTGTGCATTCCGATCACGCGAAGTTCAAATCTGATGAGAAAAATTCGCCCGCTACCATCGAGTTGATGCGTGCGCAAACGTCGACGACCATTCGCCTGCACGCTGGTCTTGTCATCGCGCAGTTGTTATGTTGGTCCCTCTTTGTCTTCGAGCTGTCACGCGCGCTCGGCGGAAACACCTTGTCCTGGGCCTACGTCGTCGAGTGGCCCGTGCTTGCGGGATACGCCATCTTCATGTGGCGACGCCTCCTCCAGCAGGAGCGTGGCGAAGACGCCGCCTCCCAACGCACAGCGTCAGCCGAGGACCCGGGACCCGACCCGGCGCTTGACGCGTGGAATGAGTACTTGGCCAAGGTCCATCAAGCGGACCCGCCACGCGACGGTCCCCCTACGGCCACTTGACGCTCAAGAAATGACAGTAGCGATCCGTCTCGTTTCATGACGCGACGCACAATCACGACGGCGAGAGGAACGGCCCAGAAGTCCCCGCAAACCCACAGGATGCCGGCCGAGAGTTGTTGGTGGTGGAAGTCAAAGCCCACCGTGGTGGTCATCCCCATGGCGATGGCGCCCGCTTCGTACCACGCACTGCGGGTGAAGATCGACATCGACATCGCGAGAAAGAGCATTTCCAACACCGTTGCCCCCACGAGAATGGCCTGCCATTTCAACGACGTCGTGACCCTTCGCGGCGTGGAGGGCACGAGAAAGTGAAAGAACCACAATCCTGAGACAAAAAAGCCCATGTCCATCAACCACTGCATGGCCCACTCGCGGCCCATGCAGTAGTTGAAGATCACTGGTACGTGCGCGGTGACCATGGCTCCGTTGAACGCCAGGCACGCCAGTGCGGGCGACCGGGTCCACGCCGGCAGTCGGCGTCTACGTACGTACCACCACCGCAGGAGGGCGCGTCGGGGGCCCACCGGTACCAGAACCCACCACTGTCGACTCACACCGCCGTAGACGAAGGCAATAGGCACGAGGAACATGATCACGACGTGCGACAGCATGTGCGTGACCAGATTGGTCATCGAATCCGTCGCCCACGTAGTTCCCGTGACCCACCACAACAGGGCGCATCCCACCAGACTGACGGCGAACGGAAGTACGTGACGGCGGTGGAGTCGCGCTTCTTGCCAGCGCCGCCCAGTCGCAAAAATCAACGTGACGGCGACGACAATAGCAACAAGCGCTCCGGGAGCCACGGTCTACTTGAACCCGACGCTCGTCAGCGTTTGTGCCAGGACCGTCACGGCCGAGGTCGTACCCGATTGACCATTGGGCGGGTCATCGGGAATGGACGCACGAATTTGCCCGTGGGGATCGATGACGTACATCACGTCGGTGTGGATCGACATACGGTCCGTGCGCTTCATGGACACCGTGATGCCGTAATCGTTGTAGTTCTGCGCCAGCTTCTCGCGCGTGCCCGTGACAAAGAAAAAGTTGTCCATGTCGCCCAACTGGTGCTGCGCAATGAAGTGATGGATGTCGCGCACCTGCTCGTGGTAGGGATCGGCCGCCACCGCGACAATCTGCAATCGATCACGCTGTGACGGAGTGAGCTGCGCGTCGAGGGCCTTGAGTTGCGCGGCGAGCAACGGGCAATCAGTCCAGCACACGGGATCGAGCCATGTGAGAAGCGTGTACTTCCCATTCGCTGTCGGGAAAGAGAACACGTGGCCGTGCTGATCTGTGAACGTGAACGGAAACGCCGTGCTACCCGTTGGGTAAATCTCCACCTGTCCGTTCTGGACAATGAACTGGGTGGTCTCCGCCCCGGAGGACACGCTCGTGCGAATCATTGGAATCAGCGCGACCACCAAGAACGCGACCGCCAGCCCCCCGAAGAACGTGGCGAAAGTTCGCCGCGACAATTCGGGTAGCGGCAGGGCCACCGGACCTTTGCTGCGGACCATCGGGGACGCACACAGCACCAACGCAGACACCGGCAGCATCGAATTCACATCCGTCGACAGCCCGCCGAAGAACGCCGCATCTTGCGCGAAAATCCACCAGACCACGCAGCCGCCGACGAACACGTAAATCGGCCACCGCCAGGACGCCGCGGAGCTCTGCCACAGGCCGAATGCGCAGAGTCCCATCCAGAGAATGACCACGATGTTGAATCCACCACCCATGGCCGACGCGACCGTGGCGCCCTCATTGACGAGTGACGCGAACCAGTGCGGCTGAGCACTCTGCGTCATTGACGTCGCCATCGCGGTGAGCGCGTTCGTGTGACCCCCGTGCCAGAACTGGTGATCGGGCAGCATCTGAAGAATCACGCCGACGCCGAGGATGACCGATACGAGGCGGAGCGACACCTTGGAAAACGGCTCCGGCATCATCCGTTCGGGCAGAGCCAGCCACACGCCGGCGATGACGTAGAAGGCGACCGCACCCGGCCAGCCGAAGAGGAAGGACGCATCCGTCGAAAAAATCCCACCCATGCCGTTACCGACGACCCAGACGAGTAGTCCCCATCCCACCGACACGGCCCCCGCAATGCGCGACGCGCGCCCGCGACTCGAAAGGATGAGTAGACCAATCCCCAATTGGATCCAGGCTGTCGCCGCGGCGAGGGCGATCGGATACCGGTTCCAGACGTTGATGCCGTCGTACATGAGTGAGTGGAGCCAGAACGGCGTTCCGTCGGCCGCAGGGGCCACGACATCATTGGCGAGCCCAAGAGGCATCGCCGGTTGAAATTGAAGGAGTCCGTCAATCACCCAGAACAGACCGAAACTCCAGCGCAAGAAGGTCCTCGAGCGGGCCTCGGTTGTTGTACTGGGCGCGTGCCGCATCTGGAAGAACACAATGAAGCCCACGATCACCAGAGCGAGCCCGGCGATCCACCCAAATTGCACCGATAGCGAATGGTGAAACAGAGCCACCACGTAAGGGTTCGTAATACTCGTGTTTCCGTCGCCCGGCATCATGGTGTTCTCGAATCGCTACTACGAACTGTAGTGATTAAAGCACGCCGCGAGGACGCCATTCACGTAGCCCGGAGAACCATCCGTGGAGTACACCTTGGCGAACTCCACCGCTTCGTCCAAGATCACTGCCCGCGGTGGTGCGTCGTCAATGCGCAACTCACAGAGGGCGAGCTCCATGATGAGCCGATCCACCATGGCCATGCGATCGAGAGGCCACTCCGTGGAGTAATTGGACAACAGATCGTCCGCCCAGTCCCGATGCGCCTCAACGGACGTCAGCAGCGCCACCGTGTAGGGGTCGGGAGCGACGGGCAGCTCATTGAGCAGTGCGGCCGTCGTGCGTTCCTTGATGGTCAACTCGTACAGAAGTTCGAACGCGCGTTCGCGGGCGCGATGACGCGCGACGCCGAGTTCGCTCATTATGCCCTCGTCAGGTATTCACCCGAACGCGTGTCGACCTTGATCATTTCGCCGGGACCCACGAAGAGCGGGACCTGCACGACGTACCCGGTCTCGAGCGTGGCGGGCTTGCGAGCACCGGAGACGCGGTCGCCCTGAATGCCCGGCTCCGTGTCGGCGACGAGCAATTCCACGGACGCGGGAAGTTCCACGCCGATGATCTCGTCCTCGTTGATCATGAGGATCGCCGTTCCGGTTTCCTTCAGGAAGTTGGCGGCCGCGCCAAGATTCTTCGCCGACACCGGCACCTGGTCGTACGTCGACTGGTCCATGAAGATGTAATCCTCGCCGTCGCGGTACAGGTACTGCATGTCGCGCTTGTCGATGATGGCCTGCTCCAGGCGCTCGTCGGAACGATAGGTCCGCTCAATGACCGAACCCGAACGGGCATTACGCAACTTCGTGCGAACGAATGCGCCACCCTTCCCCGGCTTCACGTGCTGGAACTCAATGACTGTGAAGAGGCCGTCCTCAATCTTGAGGGTGATGCCGTTCTTGATGTCGTTGCTGGAAATGGCGGGCATATGACGCGGACCTTTCTGAATGAACGCGGTGGCCAGTTTAGGCGTTGAGCCGGGGCTACTCGGAGCGGGCGGAGAGCAGGTCGCGCACGGCGTACGCCGCCAGAAGGTAGCCGAGGTGTCCGAACCCCGCGATAGACCCGTCGACGACCGCAGCAATTGCGGAGACGTGACGGAAGGGCTCGCGAGCCGCGGGGTTCGAGATGTGCACCTCGATCTTGACGCCGGCGAAGATGTCGAGGGCGTCGCGCAATGACCACGAGTAGTGCGTCAGGGCACCGGCGTTGATGACGAGCGCGTCGGACGTCTCGCGAGCAGCGTGGAGCGCTTCGACGAGAACGCCCTCAAAATTTGACTGCACGTGGTCAACCTCGGCACCGAACGATGCGGCGACAGCACGGAAACTCTCGACGTGCTCCTCCAATGTCATGGTTCCGTAGATTTCGGGTTCCCGCGTCCCGAGGAGGTTCAAGTTAGGACCCGACAAAAGGAGAATGCGACTCATTGTGCTCCAAACGACAGCAAGGTGTCTCTCACCGTATGCGACGGAACGCCAGGCACCACGTCAAAGCCCCGCTCCCCCGGCAACACAAAGGTCAAATCGTGATGCGCCTTTTTGTCCCGGTACATTGCGGCGAGCAGATCATCCGCACGCAGCCCCGTCGGGAGTTCCTTCGGTAGACCCCACACGCTCAGAACGTCATCGTGCGCCACGACGACGCCATCGTTCACGCGACCGAGGCGGTGCGCGAGCCTGACGGCGAAGGCCACGCCGATCGAGACAGCTTCGCCGTGCAGGATGTCGAGAGGATGACCCGCGAGGGCGTGCGCTTCGATCGCGTGCGCGAGAGTGTGCCCGTAATTGAGGAGGGCTCGTCGGCCTCCTTCACGTTCGTCGTCGCTCACAATGTCCGCCTTGAGCGCGACCGACGCTCCAATCCACTCTTCACGAGACGCGGCGCGCAATTCCTCGGCGCCGCGCCCCAGCAAGAGCCACGCCTTGGCGACCTCTCCTTGTCCGCACACCACTTCTCGTGGTGGCAAGGTGTCGAGCACGTCGAGATCACACAGCACGCCCGCCGGCTGGTGAAAGGCGCCGACCAAGTTCTTGCCGGCGGTGAGATTAACGGCGGTCTTGCCGCCAATAGCGGCGTCGACTTGTGCGAGGAGTGTCGTCGCCACGTGCACCACGGCGACGCCGCGGAGATAGACCGCCGCGGCAAATCCGGCCAGATCGGTCGCGACACCGCCCCCCACACCCACAATCACGTCTCTACGGGACAGGCCGCTGCGCACGAGCGCGTCACAGACGCTCTCCAGGTTGGTCAACGACTTCGCCGACTCGCCCTCGGGAATCTCGATGTACGTCGTGTCGAGCCCAGTCTCGAGATCACACCACGGCTGGGCACGAAGGGAGGACGGCACGATGACGCACGCGGCGCGCGCGTCGGGCACACGTTGTGCGATGACGTCTGCCAATTCGTGGCGCGCCCCCGATGCCACCACGATGTCATACGAACGTTCCCCTAAGTTCACCGCTACTCGCATGCAACCCACTTCTCCATGACGTCAATGATGTCTCGCACGACGACATCGAGAGGAGCATTGGCGTTCACACTCGCGTCGGCCACCTCGGCGTAGAGCGCCGAGCGAGCCTCAGCCAGGGTGGCCAACGAGGTCGCCGGATCATCGCCGAGCAAGGGTCGGTCGCCACCACGCACGCGTGACACCAGGGCGCCCGTGTCCATGGTGAGCCAAATCACTCGATGGTCCCGCAAGAGTTCGCGCGCCCCGGCACTGGTCACGACACCGCCGCCGGTCGCGATCACGCCATCGTGCGCGAGACACCGCGTCAGACATTCGACCTCACACGCGCGGAAAGCGTCTTCGCCTCGCGTACGAATGAAATCTCCCGGAGTGAGACCAGTGAATGCGGCGATCTCGTCATCAAGATCAACGAAGGGCATCCCGAGGCGCTCCCCGAGTGCTCGACCCACGGTTGACTTGCCCACGCCCGGCAAGCCCACGAGGACGATGGCGTCCATCGCTAGACGCCGAGTGCTCGACTCGGCGTTTCTCCCAGATGCGCGATGTACGCATCCGCGTTGCGCACAAATTCCGCTACCGAATCCCCACCAAACTTCCGCAGAGCTTCGGACGCGAGAACAAGAGCCGTCATCGCTTCCGCCACGACGCCGAGAGCGGGAACGGCCGTGACGTCGGTGCGCTCCTTGAACGAGACAGTCGATTCTTTCGTATTGACGTCCACCGTCTCCAGGACGGGACGATTGAGTGACGCCAGCGGCTTCATCGACACTCGCGCAATCAGCGGTGCCCCGGACGTCATGCCGCCCTCGAGCCCACCCGCGTGGTCCGTGCGCCGAGAGAAACCGCCACTCTTCGCGTTCTCCTCGTCAACGGCGATGGCGTCGTGCGCCACCGATCCGCGCTGCGTCGCCTGTTCCGCCCCGTCGCCGATCTCCACGGCCTTGACCGCCTGAATGGACATGAGTGCGCCGGCCAAGAGACCATCCATTTTGCGGTCCCAGTGCACGTGAGAACCAAGCCCCGCGGGCACGCCGTAGGCAATGACTTCGGCGACCCCACCGAGGGAGTCCCCCTCCTTGGCCGCCGCCTTGATCTCCGCGATCATGGCCTCCGACGTGGCGGGATCAAAGCAACGCACTTCCGAGTCGTCCACGACATTGAGGTCATTGGGACCGGGGCGGTGGTCGTGGGAGGTGGCCACGGCGCCAATGCGTGCGACGTGGCTCACGATGGCGATACCGAGATGTCCGAGCAACGCCTTCGCCAGTGCACCCGCGGCAACCCGGGCGGCAGTTTCGCGCGCACTCGCTCGCTCCAACACGTCACGGGCGTCGTCGAAGCCGTACTTCTGCATCCCGACAAGGTCGGCGTGGCCGGGACGGGGCTGCGTCAATTTCTTGCTCGGAGATCCCGGGGCCGCCGACATCTCCGTCTCCCATTTGGGCCACTCGGAGTTGAGAATTTCAATAGCCACCGGAGAACCGAGCGTCCGGCCGTGGCGCACGCCGCCCAGGATCTTGATCTCGTCGCGTTCGAAGCGCATGCGTGGTCCTCGCCCGTAGCCCAGTCGACGGCGCGCCAATTCATCACCAATTTGTTCTTCGGTGATGGGAAGTCCGGCCGGAAGGCCTTCGACAATGACCGTGAGGGCGGGTCCGTGACTTTCACCCGCAGTTAAGAAGCGCAGCATCCACCCATGCTAGGTGCCGCGTTGCGACCTACTCGTGCGTGTAGAAGGGGTTCTCGCCCGAGAGGTGATCGGTCACGTCAACGACACCGACGAGCGCGGGCATCTGCTCCTTGAGCGTCGCTTCAATACCCTGCGACAACGTCATGCGACTCATCGCGCACCCCTGGCACCCACCGGACAAACGAACGAACGCGACCATCTTGTCGTCGTCGAATGCGACGAGGTCCGCGCGTCCGCCGTGACTCGCGATCGACGGATTGACGTGCGCTTCCAGGATGCCGATGGCCTGCTGCGCGAGCGCGAATTCCAGACCCTTCTTCAGCACGTCCGCGGGAACACCCGGGTTGGCTTCCTCGGGGCTTGGTCCGTTGGGGTTGACGAGAATCAATCCCCCACCGCCCTCTTCGGAGAACTCCAGGCGACTGCCGCGGAGACGATCGGCGCTGGTTGTCGGGATGACGACGGTGAGGTCGCCGTCGACGTGCACCACCGCGGTGTCACTGGCATCTCCCACTTCGGAGAAGTAGAGGTCGTAGGTGTAACCCCCACGAGCAATGCCCGTCACCTCGACGTAGAGCGCGAGCGCACCCGACGGGTCTTCGCTCGTCAGGGCGTTCATCACGACCTCGCGCGCTTCGGGGGTGATGGTGATCAACTGTTCGGACTCGACGGTGGTCATGGAAGAAAGTGTAGAGGTGCACGTCGTCCGTCGTTGCGCCAACTAGTTTCGCGGGATGACGCGAATTCCCAGTGACGCCCACGAATGGATCAGTTTCGACGACGACAAGCTCGAGCAGACATGGGTCTTTGACGTCACCTTTCTGGAGAGCCCCTGGACCTGCATCTTCGGTCGTGGGTGTCAAGGCGTGCTCACGGGACCGGCGGAAGAACTGGTCCAAGGATGTTGCAGTTACGGAGCCCATTTCGTGGACGAAAAAGATCAGCGGCGCGTCGAAAAAGCGGCATTGCGACTGACCGACGATCAGTGGCAGTTCCGGGCCAAGGGAAAGAACGGAACGACCCGGGTCAAGAAAAACGGGGAGATCGTCACACGGCTCGTGCAGGACGCGTGCATTTTCCTCAATCGTCCGGATTTTCACCGCGGCCCGGGGTGTGCGCTGCACGTGCTGTCCATGGATACCGGGGAGTCGTACATCCCCCTCAAGCCGGAAGTCTGCTGGCAGCTCCCACTACGCCGCGACGAAGAGGTCGACGACCGCGGTCACGTCACGACCACGATCCGCCAATGGGACCGTCAGCACTGGGGAGAAGGTGGAGATGACTTCCACTGGTGGTGCACGGAGTCATCCGACGCTTTCGTCGGCGACACCAGAGTCGTCGATTCCATGAAGGACGAACTCATTGCAATGATTGGCCAAAAAACCTACGACCGGCTCTACGCGTACCTGGACTCTCGTCGCGCCCAACCCACCGGCACTCGCCTACCGCACCCCGCGTTGCGACGGAAGAATTAGCCTTCGGCCGCGAGCGGGTCGTCCTCAACGGACACCGTACGCGGCAAGTTGCCCAGGATCTCTTCGTAGCGATCCTCTTCGGCGAGACACCACTCCGCGTGGACGTCTTCAGGTTCAGCCCCACACTCTTCACACGTCGTGGCCCGCGGGCCAACCGAGCGCTTCAATTCACGTGCTTCGACAAACCGACGGTGGCGGCCTTTTTTCACGTCAACTCCTCACTGACCGCGGGCCGAAACGGCGGCGGCCTTGCGCACTCGGTGCGCTGCGGGTTCCATGTTACCAACTCGACACCCAATCGACGACGGGCCATAACATTCGCCTGTGGCCAACTCCTTTGATCCCCAAGACATGATTGAGCGCTTTCGCGCCCGCGCCGAGGCAGTTCGCAAGCGCGGACTCCCTCCCGTGGAAGGACCCGAACGGCAGCGTTTCATTGAAGCAGCGCGCCTCGATTTCCAGGATTACGCGATGCTGGGCGATGCCACGGCCTCACTCGTGGACGGGATTTTGCGCTTGGAAATCGATCTACGACCTCCCACGAACTAGCGCCCGTAGTTCATCCGCGTGTCGTGAACGCCCAAGATCTTCACCGCGTGCGCTGACGCAGGACCCTCCAACACGTCGTCTCGCACGGCCACTTCCTCGAGTTCACCGAGCCACAGAGCGTGTGTGCCCACATCCTCCAGGTGCCGCGCCGTACCGGCAAGAACACTGGCGGCGGCGACCAGGTAGGGCGCACCGTGGGCGGATCGCGCGATCTCGGCGGGGCCGATCATTTCAGGAGGTCCCGCGTCATAGTCCAGTGTGGGCTTCACGAAGGCGCGCCCCCACTCACGTTGCGTCGCGTCGAGCATGCTCAACGTAAACACCCCTCGACGCAGCAACAGTTGATGGCTTCGCGCGTCACGTTCGACCGACATCACGAAGGTTGAGGGCTCGTTGGCGACGGGTGTCACCCACGAAATGTTCATGAGATGTGGCGTGTCGTTCGTGTCCACCGTCCCCAACACGCACAGCGGAGTGGGCACGCTCCACACCGCACGACGTCGACGCTCATCGTCGTCCATCACGCGGAGAAGCCTCATGACGGCACTATCCCGCGGCGGCCGAACCGAGGCGAAGAACGCCGAAATTCAACTCCGCCGATCCGCGTCGGAGGTAGTTCAACGCCCGCGCCCGGAGCGTCGCGCTCGTGGCCGCGTTGTAGCACGTATTGGCGCCGGCTCCGATGTCGGCGTAGGCGAGGCCGAGCCATTTCGTGGCCTGTTGATCGGGCGTGGGTAACGACGAGTTGGCCGCTTCGGTGTCCGTGAGTAGGACGCCGCAGACGGTGTGAAGGACAGGAGCAGCCGATGACGCGTCCCGCAGTTGCGCCGCTGAGGTCCGCATGTCGCGCACGATGGTCGCAGTATTCGACGTGAAATTCGATTGCTTCGTCCACGTCCGCACCGCTTGCGACGAGCTCACCGTGCCGCACGATGACAACAGGAGCGCGCTCATGGCCACGAGCGCGAGTCGAACCTTCATGCCGCCACGATGACGTGCGTGCTGCGCCGCCCGCGTCGCACCACGAGGTACTTACCGAGCAGTGCGGCGTCGAGGGTGACCATGTTCGCCGGATCAATGCGGACATTGTTGACGTACACACCGCCCTGATCGAGGAATCGACGTGCCTCGCCGCGCGAGGACGCAAGTTCGCAGCGAACCAGTATCTCGACGGGATCGACGCCCGCGAGCAGGTCCTCCCGCGACCAGTGGCTCGACGGGGCATCCGCGGTGGCGTCGAGCAGCGTGGCCTCATCCAGCTCCGCGATAGCTTCGGAGAACAGTGCCTCTCCCGCTCGCTCGGCTGCCGTGGCCGCGTCACCCCCGTGCACGATGGTGACCACCTCGCGGGCCAAGGCACGTTGCGCGTCGCGACGCTGCGGGTTCGTGCGAATCTGCTCGTCCAACTGCGTGATCTCGTCGTGGGACAAGAACGTGAAGAAGCGCAGCATGGTGGGCACTAGTTCGTCGTCACTGTTGAGGAGGAATTGGTGCAGTTTGAAAGGTGACGTGAGAGCCGGGTCGAGCCAGACATTTTCGTTGCCGCCCTCGGTTTTACCGAACTTCTTGCCGTCCGAGCGCAGGAGTAGAGGTGACGTCAACCCGAAGACCTGGGCGCCCGCCATCTTCCGGACGAGATCGGTCCCCACGGTGATGTTGCCCCACTGATCCGAACCGCCGATTTGCAACGTGCATCCTTGATCGACGTGCAAGCGGTAGAAGTCGTAGGCCTGCAACAACATGTAGCTGAATTCCGTAAAGGACAAGCCCACGTCGTCGCGATCAAGGCGTGACTTCACGGAATCTTTGGCGATCATCTGATTGACGGTCACGTGCTTGCCGACGTCGCGCAAGAAGTCGGTCAGCGGGATGGTCGTTAACCACGCCGCATTGTCGAGCAGTACCGCCTGGGCCGGACCAGCGGCGGGCGAGAAATCAAGGAACCTACCCAGTTGCTCGCGAATGCGTGACACGTTGTAGGCCAATTCTTCGGGCCCGAGAAGTTTGCGCTCGGCATCTTTGAAACTGGGGTCACCAATCATGCCCGTACCGCCACCGGCGAGCGTGATGGGACGGTTGCCCGCCAGTTGGAAGCGGCGCAGGTTGCACATCTGAAGCAAGTGTCCGAGGTGGAGAGACGGTGCGGTGGGGTCGAAGCCCGCGTAGACCGTGACGCCGCCGGCCGAAAGGCGGTCGAGGACGGTGTCATCAGTCACCTGATGAACAAGTCCGCGGAAGGCGAGATCTGCGCGCAATGTCATGACGGAAGTCTACGAGGGCGCTCGCGCAACTACAGAGGCAGACTCACCTGAAGGTGGTCCTGGAGATAAATGACGAAATGCGCCCAGAGACCGGTGACCTCGAGAACACCCACGACGATGAGCATGATGCCGCCAACGACGGCGAGAGTGTGCTGGTGTCGGCGCAGCCACTTCGACGTGCCCGTCGCCCATTCCCCGAACAAGGCGAACACGATGAAGGGGATGCCGAGGCCCACGCAGTAGAAGAACGCCAGCGTCGAACCGCGCGCCGCGCTCGCCCCCGACGACGAGGACGCGAGCCCCACCACAGCGGCGAGGGTCGGACCAATGCAGGGCGACCAACCGACACCGAAGAAGAACCCGAGCAAGAGCGCCCCAAACACGGTGGCCGACGGCAAGAAGTGGACCCGCCGCTCGCGCAGGAGCCACGCCGACGGCAGCCAACCCGCAAACAGCATGCCCATGACGATCGTGACGACGCCAAAGATGATGGAAATGGTTCGCTGATCCGTCTTCAACGTGTTGCCGAGCTCACCAAAGAGCGCGCCGTAGGACACGAAAACGAGAGTGAATCCGAGGATGAACGCCATCGCGCCAAGTACCGTGCGTCCCGGTCGACGAACGCTGACGGTCCCGAGGGACCCACTGAGAAATCCTAAATACCCCGGCAGCAGGGGAAGCACGCACGGCGAGACGAACGACACGAAACCCGCTGCGATGGCCACCGGAATCGCGGCGAGGAGCGATGAGGGCAGAGTCGCGATCACTGGGCGTCCAGGGCGCGCGCAATAGCGCTGTTCAGCTCCTCGTGGCGCGTCACGTTGCTGTGAACGTCAGGAACCTTGGCCACAATGACGTGTACGCCATCAGCACGCCACGTGTTGTCGAGTGCCCGCACCAGATCATCTCGCGACGAGACGACCGTCGCGCGGTGACCAAATCCACGGGCGATCGCCGCGAGGTCGTGATGGCGTGGAGTGAGAAACACCTGAGAAAAAGTCGTCTCGTCCACCACCGAGGCTTGCGGTAAGAACGCGAAGATCCCTCCGCCACCGTTATCGGCCACGACGATGGCTGCGGACCCGCCCGCACTACCGAGCCCGTCGGTGAGCGCGCTCACGTCGTGGAGGAACGTGACGTCTCCAACGAACCCGATGGCACGCTCGCCCGCGGCGACCCCGAGCACCGTCGACGTGACGCCGTCGATGCCGTTCGCGCCACGATTCGCATACACCGGACCACGCGCGGTATCGCTCCACCACTCAACTTCGCGAATAGGCATCGACGAACCAACAACGAGCGGAACGTCGTGGGCGGCACCGTAGGAGACGAGAGTCCGAGCGAGACTGGGCTCATCAAGGTCGTGCGCCGACTCCTTGTCCGACACCACGGACTGGGCGACGGCCTCGTATCTCGTCCAGGCGTCCACGTAGTCGCGGTCACCCGGCGTCGAGGCATCGCCATCGACAGATGACGCGTGCACGACCGCAGTGACCGTAGCGTCCGGATCAGCCACCGGCGCCCCGGTGGACACGGCCACCGTCGGGCAGGCCCACTCACGCAGACGTTGACCGAGGACCTTCGACGCGGGTAGACCCCCGCCGCGAATGACGACGTCAGGACGCAGTGTGGCGGCGACGTGATCGTGCCGCAAGAGCGCGTCAAAGTGCGCGATGCCTCCTCGCCCGGTGGCGTCGGTCAGGACGACCCACCCACGGCGGTGCGCGAGGTCACCGAGGCCTTCGGGAGACCCGGGACCGAGAACAACGAGAACCCGGCGGCCGTCCGCGTCAAAGTCGAACGGCGCATCCACTGTTGACGAGGTCCGCCATCCGCCGTCGCGCGCGGGAGGAAGCGGACCCGGTTGACCCACGAGTGGTTCCACGAACGCCGCGTTGAGATGGACCGGGCCAGCATGTGCGCTCGTCGCTGATTCCACGAGGCGACGCGCCAGAGGACGCCAACTTGCCTGGGCTTCGAGGCGAGCGACACCGGGCTCTTCGTAACGCCGCACGAGAGTCGCGTAGAGCTCTCGTTGCCGCACCGTTTGAGGAGCGCCGATCCCGTGCAGTTCTGGTGGGCGGTCCGCGGTCACCACAATCAACGGAACCCCGGCGAGATCGGCCTCCGCCACGGCGGCGTGGAGTTCCATCGCGGCGGTACCACTCGTGACCACGATGATCACCGGTCGTCGCGACCGGAGGGCTCGACCCAGCGCAAAAAAAGCGGCCGAACGTTCGTCAATACGGACGTGCGTACGGATCTCGGCGCGCGCGGCGAGCGCGAGCGACAGAGGCGTCGAGCGAGAACCGGGGCACACGACGGCATCGGTGACGCCCGCCGCGATCCATTCATCAACCAGGGTGGCCACGAACGTGGCTTGCACGTCACTCGTGCTCGATACGCTCACCTGTCATGCCTCTCGATTCAACCGACGCGCCGTCGACGGCTACTCCGTTGTACTGGCTGCACGGCTTCACCCAAACGGGAGCTTCCGCGCATCGGTTCCGGTCAATTCTGGCAGGTCAACGACCAGTCGTAGGACCTGACCTGCCGGGCCACGGTTCCCAGCGACATCACGCGCGGACACTCGAGGAGACGGCCGATGACATTGCGGCCACACTTCCCGTGGATCCCGTCATCGTCGGTGGGTACTCACTAGGAGGTCGCGTCGCTCTCCATCTCGCTCTGCGGCACCCCGAAAAGCTGCGCGCGCTCATCCTTGTGGGCGCCACGCGAGGACTGCCCACGCCGAACGCGCGGGCGGCGAGACGCCAGCGTGATGAAACCCTCGCTCGCCACATCGAACACGTGGGAGCGGACGCTTTTATCGACGAATGGCTCGCTCAGCCGATGTTCGCCCGTCTGCCGGTCGACGAAGCGGAGCGCCGTGCGCGCCAGGCGAACGATGCCGCTGGGCTCGCGTCATCGTTGCGACTCTCCGGCACCGGCACACAGAGGTGGCTCGGAGAGGACATCCCGTCTCTCCCCATGCCGATTCTCGCTATCGCGGGAGCCGCTGATGACCGATTCGCCACTGAGGCTCTCGCACTCGCACACGACGCTCCACGGGGAGAGGCGTCTCTGGTTCCGGGCGCGGGACACGCCGCCCACCTCCAGCAGCCGGCGCTGACCGCGGCTCTCGTGGCCGCCTTTTGTGCGCGTTACGGATGAACGATCACGCACGTGACGACGAGCACAACACCCAACAGGAGCTGTGACCGCGCCGCGGCGGCGAGGAGTGGCAGAAGTTCACGGCCCTGACGAGGCGAGAACGTCATGCGTAACGGGAGCGCGTACAGAACAAGCGCCACCACGCCGGCGATCCAGTGTCCACCGACAACCGATCCAACAAGGATTGCCGCCACACACACCACCATGAGCCATGAACCCCGTTCACGACCGAGACGGGCGGCCAGCGTCTTCTTGCCACTCTGGCGATCGCCCGCCACGTCACGCAGGTTGTTGGCTTCGAGAAGTGCGCACGCTGCGCCCCCCGCGGCGAGAGCCAACCACCACGCGCGCGTGGGAATGTAATGACCCTGCACAAAACTTGTTCCGACCGTCGCCACGAAGCCGAAATAGACCATCACGAACAATTCGCCGAAGCCGTAGTACCCGTAGGGCTTCGGGCCTCCGGTGTAGAACCACCCCGCGGCGATCGCCGACGCTCCGATGAGAACCATCCACCACGACGACCGCGCCGCGAGGACGAGACCGAGGACCGCCGCGAGACCAAAGGCAACGAACGCAGCACGCTTGACCGCGGAGGCGGGGACCAACTTCGATGCCGTCAGTCGGAAAGGACCCACGCGCACTTCGTCAGTTCCCTTGATGCCGTCGGAGTAATCGTTGGCGTAGTTGGTCCCAATCTGGAGGGCCAGGGCGATCAGAACACAGAACCCGGTGTTCAGCCAATTCACCGTCGCGGGCCGAACGGCAGCGGCACCGATCGCGACAGGAACGATGGCGGCGGGCAGCGTGCGCGTGCGCGCAGCCAAGACCCAACGCCGGAGTGGACCGGGGGTGACGTCGCTCACGGACGCTTCGGGTACTTCGAAAAGTCCGGCGCGCGATGCTCGACGAACGCGTTGCGGCCCTCTTGTCCTTCTTCGGACATATAGAAGAGCATCGTTGCGTCCCCCGCCAACTGCTGGACGCCCGCGAGCCCGTCGTCGGCGGCGTTAAAGCCCGCCTTCAACATGCGCAACGCAATGGGCGACAACGTGAGCATCTGGCGACACCACGCCACTGTTTCTCGTTCGAGATCCGCAAGCGGGACGACGGCGTTCACCAAGCCCCATTCGAGGGCGGTGGCCGCGTCGTACTGTCGACAGAGAAACCACACTTCCTTCGCGCGCTTGAGCCCAATGGTGCGCGCGAGAAGCGACGAGCCGTAGCCGCCGTCGAAGGAGCCCACCTTGGGCCCCGTTTGGCCGAACCGCGCATTGTCCGCAGCAATCGAGAGGTCGCAAACCAAGTGGAGAATGTGCCCTCCGCCAATTGCGTAGCCCGCGATGGACGCCACAACAGGCTTCGGCAACCGACGGATCTGAATCTGCAGGTCGAGGACGTTGAGTCGTCCTACGCCGTGCTGGGCCACCTCGTCGTTGCCGATGTATCCATCGTTGCCGCGGATCTTCTGGTCACCTCCGCTGCAGAAGGCGTCGGGTCCCTCCCCCGTCAAGATGATCGCGCCGACCGAAATGTCATCGCGCGCCATTTCGAAGGCTCGTGACAACTCAAACAAAGTCTGCGGGCGGAACGCGTTACGTCGCTCGGGGCGATTAATCGTGATCTTGGCAATACCGTCGGCCACGTCGTAGTGAACGTCCTCGAATCCCTCGCTGCGCACCCAGTTGGGAAGAGCAACGCTGCGGAACTGCTCGACGGGATCGATCGGTAAACCTTGAATAACGGTGTCAGCCATGCAGAGCAGGCTACCGGCCACTCACACGGGCGCCACAACTGGTTCGAGGTGCTCGGGGAGTCCGGGCCTCGTCACGTGGTCGGCAATCTGGGCGTGCAGTTCCTCCCGCACGCTGGCGTACTGGGCGTCGCCAAATCGATTCACGCGCTGCAGAGGGTCGTCGGCCAGGACGTAGAGCTCACCTTCGGAGCCGTCGTGGACCGTACCGGGGAGGTACTCGGTATAGAGATACTCGCTCGTCACCACCGACCGCACGTGCACGTCGACGCCGAAGAGGGCCGAATCCCACTCGGTGATCGATGACGTCATGCCCCTCGACGCCGCGTCGGCGTCGCTCACCGGCAGTGCGGCCCCCTCGACCCACGGCGTCGGCGGCAGGCCCGCGACCTCAAGAAAGGTCGACGCCAGCGACACAAGATTCACCGGAGCGCTCACGACACCCGGTGCCACGCCCGCCGACGGCGCGGGCCGCCAAATCAGCGGGAGGCGCATCAGGGAATCCACGTGATAGGGACCCTTGAACAGGAGCCCAAAGTCGCCTTGGAACTCACCGTGATCGGTTGTGAAGATGATGTCGACGTCGTCCGTCCACCCACGGGCCTCGATGGCCGCGAGGACGCGGCCAATGGCCTCGTCGATGAGTTCCACCTCGACCGCGTTGAGCGCGTTCACTTCGCGAACCTGGTCCGCCGTCAACGACGCCGGCACCCATTTGTGCGGGGCTTCGTAGTTACTGACGAGTTTCCCGTCGTACCAGAGCCTCCAGTGCCGGGCCTTTTGGTCCAACAGAGCCTCTCGCTCCTCGGCGGTTGTCGGGTAATTCTCCGGAAGATCAACGTCACGCCAGTTCACGCGTCCCACTTCCGACGCCGGCGGATCCCACGGGTGGTGAGGATCGGGGAAACTCATCCAACAGAACCAGTCATCCGCCGGATCCACCGAGTTGAGCCACGAGATTGTTCGGTCGGCAACCCAGTCCGTGTGGTACCAGTCGCGAGGAATGTTGTTGAGCTTGACCTGCGGAGCCCCGCTATCGCCGCCACCTTCGGCGGACACGTTGAGGTCGCCGTCAAGAACCGGGAAGAACCCTCCGAGCGCTTCGGGATGATGTTGCTGGAGCCACTTGGCGTAGTGCAGGGGGCCGACGGCCCCGTGGGTGGCGAACTCCAGGTGGTCAAAACCCCGGTGCGGTCCCCGTCGACCGTCAAACCACGGCTGCTCGATCGTGGGGATGCCCAGCGAAGCGAGGGAGTTTTCGGCGAATCGCCCAAAAGGATCGAGAAACGGTTCGAAGTGCGCCTTACCAATCAAGGCCGTGCGGTAGCCGTGGTCGTGTAGCTCGGCCGCGACAGAAGGCGCGTCGACCGCGAGAGGCACACCATTCATCCAGGCACCGTGGCGCGTCGGGAACTGTCCGGTCAACATGGACGCACGCGACGGCATGCACACCACCGACGTCGGCTGGCACCGCGTAAAGCGAACCCCTTCGGCCGCGAGGCGGTCCACCACGGGAGTGCGTGACAGAACACCGCCGTTGCAGCCGAGTGTGTCGTAGCGCTGCTGGTCCGTGGTGATGAACAAAATCTTGCGACCCACTTAGGCCCCCTTGCTCGCGAGCGCCAAACGCTCGATTTCCTTGAGTGCGCCGTACGTCCCGCCGCCAATCACCAGTGCGAGTACGTCAGGGTCCGAGTCGGTTGAGTACACGCACAGACAGTCGCTCTCACCCAGGGCGATGACGTCAATCGTCCCGCGGTGGAAACGGTAGATGGGAGCAGTGATCTGATACTGGAATCGTCGAATCAGAGGATCGATTGTCAAGATCTCTTCGGGCATCTCGATGCCCGAGGCGAGGGTGATGACCCGCGTGCGTCCGTCGACCCGGCAGGACACGATGCCGGGGAACCATTCAGAAATGCGCTCCGGCGGTGCGATCAGCCCCCACACAGTGTCGGCCGCTGCGGCGATGCGCCGCTCAAAACGAATCGTTGCCATTCGGGCCTCCTCGCGTGGTCGTCATCATTGTGTCACTAATCCTGTCAATACGTGGACCCTAGAGTTGACACCGTGCGAGAACTCGTCGGACTCGATCTCCCTCTCGGGCCACGACTGCTGGATGAAATTCGCCGAGCGCACGAAGCCGGAGATGCGGTGACGGTTCTCGATCAACGACTCTCTCAGGTGCGACGAGCCGAACTCCTCGACATTGTCGCTCCGACGATCCTCGTGGACGAGACGGGCGAACGCCGTCGATGGCCCGGACGTCCAGTCGAGGACGGTGATGGCGCGGTGGTCGTGACCTCCGGATCCAGCGGAGTACCAAAGGCTGCCGTGCTCACGTGGAACGCACTTTCTGCCTCGGCGCATCTCACGACGACGGCGTTAGACCGAGGTCGAGCGCAAGTGTGGAACGCCTGTCTTCCCGCCACACACATTGGCGGATTCGCCGTCGTCATTCGCGGACTCTTCACGGGTGCAGACGTCGTCTTCGGTGATCCCTCACTGCCCCAGGACGCCCGACGCCAGGGGGCGACGCACGTCGCCGTGGTGCGCACGCAGCTGCATCGATACGACTTCAGCGACTACGACGTTGTCCTGTTGGGCGGAGGGCGCCCACCCGAGCATCGACCCGCCAACGTCGTGACGACCTGGGGAATGACCGAAACTGGATCGGGTGTCGTGTACGACGGCCGCCCCCTCGACGGCGTGCGTCTCGCGGAGGTCGAGGGAGAGATCTGGGTGTCCTCTCCTACTCTCCTGCGGTGTTACCGGCACGGTCCCGCACCCTTCGTCCATGGCCCCGACGGATCGTCGGGATGGCTACCCACAGGTGACGGCGGCCGCGTTGTCGATGGCCATCTTGAGATCTTCGGACGACTCGGGTACGTCATTACAACCGGCGGCGAAAAGGTGTGGCCCGAAGACCTCGAACTCCACCTGTCGACCATCGAGGGGGTTCGCGACGTCGCTGTTGTCGGTGAGGACGACCCCGAGTGGGGTCAGCGTGTCGTCGCGGTCGTGGTGAGCGAGACACCGCTGTCGGACCTCGTCGAACGATGTCGCGACATCGCCGAAGAGCGCATTGGTCCCTGGGCGAAACCGAAGCGCGTCCTCACGATGTCCGACATACCCCGAACCGCCAACGGCAAGATTCGTCGTGACGAACTCGCGCGTCGGGTCAGTCAACTCCCCCGGTCGGCTGAGTGACGGTGCCCCCGTCGACGACGATCGTTTGACCCGTCACCCACGACGTTGCATCACTGACCAGCGATAGGGCCACCGTGGCGATGTCGTCGGGCTCGCCCAAACGTCGCAGGGGTATGTGCTGCGCGATGGCGTCTTCGTTGTTCTCCCAGAGTCCGCGTGCCAATTCTGTGCGCACCAGGCCCGGAGCGAGCGCGTTCACTCGGACCTGCGGCGCGAGCTCCCAGGACAACTGTCGCGTGAGGTGAATGACAGCCGCCTTCGTGACGTTGTACCAACCAATCCCCGGCTCGGGCCCGAGACCGCCAATCGACGCAATATTGAGAATGACGCCGCCGTGATCTTTCATGCCCGCGTGCCACACGGCACGTGAGTGCGTGAGAACCGAACCGACATTGGTCTCAAAGGTCTTGCGCATCCGCTCGTCGTCAATATCGACGGTCGGACCGAAGTACGGATTGGTCGCCGCGTTGTTGACGAGAACATCCACGCGCCCGAAGGTGGTGACCGTCTGCTCCACCAGGCGCGCCGCGTCCTCGCTGCGCCCGACGTGCGCGACGCAGTACGCGACACGGTCGCCGTGGTCGTGGAGCGACGCGAGAGCCTCGCGCAGATTGTCCTCGCTGCGACTTGAAATCATGACCCGGCCGCCCGCCTCGGCGATGCGCGCCGCAATCGCGAGGCCAATTCCGCGTGAACCGCCCGTCACGAGGGCCACCTTGTCGTCCATCCGTATGTCCATGGGACCTCAGGTTACGCAGAGGATCCGGTCGTAAAGGACAGCGACACCGTCGTGCCCACCGCTCGGTACCCCAAGCGCTGATAGAGCCCGTTACTCGTGGCGTTACTCGCGTCGGCGTAGAGCATCACCTGAGATCCCTGCGAGAGCAGCGACTGCGTGAGAGAAGCGGTCACCGCCCCGGCGAAACCTCGAGCCCGTTGGTTCTTCGGCGTGTAGACCGGACCAACGCGCGTGACAACACCCTGCGGCGTCGCCACCGGCGTCGCGTGACCAGCGAGAGACACGGTCGCACCCGCGACCTCCCAGAGGAGAATTTCGTCGTCGGCGATCTTGCGCCTGATCGTCGCCTCGTCGGTGTGCGGCACACTCGTTTCGTCCGCGAACGCCGTCAGCCACGCCAGAACGATCTCGACATCACCCGCAACGGCGCGTCGCGCTCTCCCTTCAACATGTGGCGCGATGACCTCAGTGCAGACGTACAGGACACTGCGCAGGTCGATGCGGGTTGCCCGACGCGACCCGGGAGAATCGCTGCGTCGGTAGGCGTCCAGCGTCCAACCAACGACATCTTCAGGACCGTTCAGACCGGGCGTGTCGTCGCACAGCTCCGCCACCTCTTGTCCGAGGATCTCGGCTGCCGCGCGGGGACCCGGACCACAACTCACGGCGAGGGGGCTTGTCCTCATTGCGGCCAGTACGACCTCGTCGCCCTCGCGCACACTCCACCACTGGTAGGCGTCGTAGTGCCGCTGTCCTTCAGCCACGGCCGTGGCCACGGAGCCCATGACATTGGTCGTCCATGGCGCACTGCAGCGGTAGGCCTCCGTGGCGGACAGAAATTCTCTTGCCGAGGCGTAGGTCTCGAGTATCACGGGTGGAGCCCTCGGGCAGAGTCTTCTAACCAACCCGCGTCGAGCGCCAGTTGCGTCATCGTGTGCCGCGCGACGCGACCGTACGTCGGGCGAGTCTCGAGGGAGATCTCGATGAAAAACACGGCGAACAATGCGGCCCAGCCGGCCGCCCGCCGGACCATGTCCGCGGGCGGTTGGTAGAGGGAGAAAAAGAGGGCCCGGGATGTCTCGTCGAACAGCATCCACGCAGCGACCAAGTCGCCCGCCGGATCACCTCCATTGAGGTCTCCAAAGTCAACAACTCCGACCAGATCGCCCCCCGCAATGATCACATTTCCGGGGTGGAGATCGCCGTGCATCCACAACGGCGGTCCCTCGTAGGTGGCGGCCGCCAGTGCCGCCTCGAACACTCTCGTGAGGAGTTGGGCGTCCCGGGGTTCGACCGCGGCAATTCGGTGCGCGAACGCCTCGTGTCGATCGGTGAGGGGAACGCCACGCACGGGACTCTTCGGAGCGTCCGAAGGAGAGGGGTGATGGAGGGACCGGAGGAAGAATGCGAGTTTGGTCGCCACCGCATCGTGGTCGATGATGTCCGCGAGGTCGGCGGCGGTTCCTTCGAATCTGCGCACAAGGGACCATGCGTACGGGTAGTCGCGGCTCGGCCGACCCGCGACGAGAGGCGCCGACACGGGCAGGCTCATGGTTCCGGCGAGTTCGGGTAGCCATCTCAGCTCATGACGCATCAGGGTGTCGCCCGTGACGTGGCGTGGCAGGCGCGCCATGTAGTCAGCGCCCACGCGAAAAAGAACGTTGTCAAAACCACTCGACTCGTGTCGCACGGGACCGCGAAACTCGGGACATTGTTCGTCGATGAGTCGAACCACCAGATCTTCAGTGATCTCCACATCGGCGGCAGGTACAACCACGCCACCACCCTGCCAGATCCCACATGAGAGAACAATGACCATCACTACGCTGGTAGCCGTGCCCAATCGACTCGCGTCATCGCATAGTGCCTACCTGCGCCAACACGCCGACAACCCCGTCGAGTGGTACGAATGGGGCGAAGAGGCCTTCGCGCGAGCGCGCGAACTCGATCGCCCGATCTTCTTGTCGGTCGGCTACGCGGCGTGCCACTGGTGCCACGTCATGGCGCACGAGTCCTTCGAGAATCCCGACATCGCCGCTCTCGTCAACGACAACTTTGTCGCGATCAAAGTCGACCGTGAAGAGCGCCCGGACGTGGACGCGGTCTACATGGCTGCCACGCAAGCGGTGAGCGGGCACGGGGGATGGCCGATGTCCGTTTTTCTCACGCCGGAAGGTCAGGCGTTTATGGCGGGCACGTACTATCCGCCCACCGATCGGGCCGGGCAACCCGGTTTTCCGAGACTCCTGGCCGCCATGGCCGACGCGTGGGCGAACCAGCGTCCCGCCGTACTCGAGCAGGTTCAGGAAATTGAAGCCGCGGCCAGCCGTGACCTGCGTTTCATTGACCGACTTCCCGTGGGCACGCCGCAAAGGACAGTGGACGATGTCACGAGCGCGCTGGCGCAGGAGCTCGTCGCATCGTCCGACACGGAGGGCGGCTTCGGACCCGCCCCCAAATTTCCTCGGCCCAGCTACGTCGAGGCCCTTCTCACGTTTTGGTCGCACCCAGACGCACGTCGCGTGGCGACGACCACACTCGATGCGATGAGTCGCGAAGGTCTCTACGACCACTTCCGCGGGGGATTCGCCCGCTACAGTGTCGACGCGCAGTGGCACGTTCCGCATTTCGAAAAGATGCTCTGCGACCAAGCACTTCTTGCGGCTGCGTATCTTCGCGCTGATCGCGCGGCCGGCGGGGGCACCCCGTGGCGTGACGTGGCCCTCGACACGCTGCGTTTCGTTCAGAACGACTTGGCCGTGGCAAGTGGGTACGCGTCGAGTCTCGATGCGGACAGTGCCGGCGAAGAAGGCGCGCACGTGACGTGGACACCCGACGAAGTCCGTGCGGCGCTCGAGAGCGCGGGTCTCGCGCATCTCGTCGATGACGCGTGCGCACGGTGGCGCATTACGGACCCGGGGCTCTTCGAGGGTCGTTCGATCCCTCGCCTCGCCCCCAATGCTCCGTTCGTCACGCCCGAACACCTCCTCGCGGCGCGCGGCGCGCTCAACGCCGCCCGCGCGTCGCGTCCTCAACCCGGACGCGACGAGAAGGTGATTTTGGAGTGGAACGCCATGTTCGCCGACGCCTGTTGCGAAAGTGGAGATCCGGCGTTTATTGCCCTAGGCACCGATCTGTTGACCTCGCTCGCACGAACCCATCACCACGAGGGAACCTGGTTCCGCACGGACGCGCGCACATCCCTCGCCACCGCCGCCGACCTCGGGTGGATGATCGCTGCACACGTCTCGGCCTACGAGGCGACGGGCAGTGACCTCTGGCTGGATCGCGTCGCACCCATCGTGACGTATCTACTCGAGCACCACTGGGACGGCCCGACGCCACGCAGCGACGAGCCGGTCGTCGGAGGTGGCATCTTCACGACGTCGGACGAGGTGCGCGATCTCGCGACCCGTGCGAAAGACATCTTCGACGGCGCCACACCCTCGTCGCACGCCGTGGCGGCGACCGCGCTCGCGCGTCTCGCCCTCGTGAGCGACGACGCGGTCGCGGATCGCGTGGCCGTGCATCTCATCGACACCGCCAGCGCGTTACTCGACGAGCACCCGCGAGCTGTGCCTGACCTTGTGCGCGCCTACGGCTTCGTCGCCGCCGGTCGTGAACTGGTCATTCCTGGTGATCTGAATCCGTGGCGCGATCTTCTACGATCTACCTTCGTGCCTTTCACCGTTCTCGTTCACGGTTCGGGACGCTCCCCCCTCCTCGCTGATCGCGCGCAGGGCGTCGCGTACTTATGTGAGGGCCGTGCCTGCCATCGTCCGGCGGCGACGCCGGACGAATTGGCCTCCCAGATCTCGTTGGTGGCACCTCGATCATGGTGAGCTTGCGCCGAGAAGCGGTGGCGGTCGAGACACGCCGCTTCGTCAACGACTTGCCCCGTCGACCACTGCTCGAACTCGCCCCTGGGGCCCTCACGCACGGACTCGTTCTCGGATCAACTCGTGAGGACACCACCGTCATTGACCTGGAAAGCGGCGCTCTGGTGCGGTGGCGCATTCCGTGGGACGTCAATGTCGATACGGACTTGAGCCTCTTCGACGTCGTCGAAGCACGCCTCGCCGACGACCTAGAAATGGACGATCTGGCGCAACCCGAAGCGGTCACACTGGCCGCGTTGCCCCGACAAATCGGCAAGCTGCGCGGTCGGCGCGTGCGGCACATGCTGGCCAATCTCCAAACACCTTCGGACGGTCCACTCTTCGGATTCCGCGGACCTTCGGCTCCCTATTGGGAGTTCCGGGGCGACCGACCGAGTGTGGCGTTGATTGTGGCCGACCGGGGTCCGCAGTTGCTGCGCCGACGCGAGGACAATTCCACCTGGGTGCGGTTTGGTTGGGACCGCGATGACGTGTGGTTGCTGTGCGAGGACCCCCACGCCACGCGCGCGCTCGACGCCGCCCGACGCGAGACGTTGTCAGGAAAGGATCTCGCGCTCGCGCTCGGATTTCGTCCGATGTACGTCTTGACGACGCTCAGCCAGCCGATCGATGGCCACTGCTACAAGATCTGCACGGGTCTACTTCCCCGCGGGTAAGAGTTACTTTGGTAGCTTCCCGCTCGCGAGGGATTCCGCCATAGCCCAACCGAAGACCACGAGACGCTCGCCCTTGTCGGCCCGCACGCCCTTGAACGCGTCCTCCGCGCCGTCCGGAATCGCGGCTTTTGCGACGATGTAGTCCAGTCCGCCGACGGGTCGACCATCGTCGATAGCCATCACGAAGGTCTTGTCGTCAATGGCCTTTTCGGAACCGAAGCGCTTGGCGAGTCGTCGGCCCCACGCGCGATCTTCGCCCGTCGGCTTATACCCCGGACGCGGCACAATGTCCTCGAGTCCGAGGAACGCACGAAACCCGTCCGGCGTGGTCAGTCGAGTGCCGAGGAGGACATCTTCGTCTGGGAACGCCAAGAGAGCCCGACGAAATTGATCGTGTAGCAATACTTTCAGCGTTTGGTCGCTCTTCTGATTGCGGTCAATGACCGCAGCGCCGACGAGCAGCGACGGCGTGCCACCGATGCGTTCGAGCGTGCAAAACGAGTAGCCCCGTAATTTGTTGCCTTCTCGGGCCTGGGACACGAGAACCCAGTGATCTTTCTGCTCAGTCAGGAACGCCACGTCGAAATACGGGGCGCGACCGAGGCAAAGTTCCGCCATCTCCACGATCTCGTTCTCCGAGAGGGCCGTGGTGTCCTTCGTCGTCACCGTCATTGCCATAGTGCACCATTCTACGGGAGATTGTCGGGTGCCCCAAAACGGCTAGGAACTGACGATGTTTTGACCAAAGGCGGCTCGCAATTCCGCGACGGCCGTCCGCGGATTCACGTTGAATTCCGGCCCCAGACGGAACGCCTTCGCGTCGCCCGCGGCTTCAACAATGACGGCGGTGGATCCGGTATTAGCCATCAGAATCGACTTCAGGCGGCTGATTCCCTCGGGATTGAGGTGGGTGTCGTCGAGACACACTCGCAGAACTTCGTCCGCTGCGGCGACGAGTGTCGGGCGTCGAATTTCCTGGGCGGTGAAACGAATCTGTTCGTCCCGAAGTTCCAGTCGCCCCTTGATGACCACGATGTTGTCCTTCGCCAGCAACGCGCCGGCCGTCGTGAAGGCCTTGGCGAACACCATGACTTCGAGCGAACCGCCGAGGTCTTCGACCACGACGCGCGCGAAGGTTTCGCCCCGCTTGGAGGTCTTTAATTGCACTTCGCTGAGAACCCCACCGATGGTAAAGAACTCCCCGCGCTCACCAATCTCCTCGGCCCGCTCGCGAGCTTCCGAAATGGTCCCGTCGGTCGCGCGTCGCAACTGGCTCTCCACGCCGAGCAGCGGGTGGTCCGAGACGTAGAGACCGAGCATCTCCCGCTCGAACGCGAGCAGGGTCGCTTTGTCGAATTCGGTCGTAGGCACCTTGATTTCGGTACCTTCCCAATCATCGCCCTTGCCCTCATCCCCCATGGCGGCGAAGAGTGTCGAGATACCGACGGCCAGGTCGCGTCGACGTTCGAGGGTCTTGTCGATCATCTCATTGACCACGAGGCCGAGGCCTTTGCGCGACACTCCGAGAGAGTCGAAGGCACCCGCCTTGATCAACGACTCCATCGTGCGGCGGTTAAGGACGGCCGGGTCCACGCGACGAACAAAGTCGTAGATCGAAACAAAGGGGCCCGATGCGTCGCGCTCGGCCACGATGCGGTCGACGAGCGACGTTCCCACATTGCGCACCGCCGCCAAGCCAAAGTTGATCGTGTTATCAAGGGTCAGTGAGGGCGTGAAATCGCCGAAGGACTCATTGACGTCGGGAACACGCACCGTGATACCCATGGAGCGACATTCCGAGAGGTAGACCGCGGTCTTGTCCTTGTCGTCTTTGAACGACGTCAAAAGGGCGGACAGGTACTCCACGGGGTAGTGCGTCTTCAACCACGCGTTTTGGTAGGCGACCAGCGCGTACCCGTACGCGTGCGATTTGTTGAACGCGTAGTCGGCGAACGGCTCAATTTTGTCGAAGAGAGCCTCTCCGAGGTCGCGCGTGTAGCCGTTGGCCTCCGCGCCGTCGACGAATTTTGACCGCTCGGCCTGGATCATCTCGCGAATCTTCTTGCCGCAGGCCTTTCGGAGATTGTCGGCCTCCGTCATCGAGTAGCCGGCAATCTTCTGCGCGACGCGCATGATGTCCTCTTGGTAGATCATGAGCCCGTAGGTCTCGTCGAGGACGTCACGCAAGTCGTCGTGATCAAAGGAGACGTCCTGGCGGCCGTTCTTTCGGTCGGCGTAGTGATTGTGGACGTTTTCGCCCATTGGTCCCGGTCGGTATAGCGCCACCAGCGCGGCCACGTCGTCAAAACTTGTGGGGCCGAGCTTGCGCATGAGCGCACGCATTGGCGTGCCTTCGAGCTGGAACACACCAATGGAGTTCCCGCGACGCAACATCTCAAAGACGGCGTCGTCGGCCAAGTCCACGTGGTCAATGTCGACGTCAATACCGCGGCGCAAGCGAATCATTTCGAGTGTGCGGTCAATGATCGCTAGGTTCCTCAGGCCGAGGAAGTCCATCTTCAGCAGGCCGAGCTTTTCGATGGCGTGCATTTCGAACTGCGTCACCGTCGGGGCGTCGTCAATGTTGCCGTTTGGTCCGGGCTTGCGTTGGACGGGGACGTAGTCCATCACCGGTTCTTTGGTGATGACGACGGCCGCGGCGTGGATGCCGTCCTGTCGGCGCTTGTCCACGAAACCGAGGGCTACGTCAACGGTCTTCTTTACGTCCGCGTCGGATTCGTACATTTCACGAAGCTCCGAGGCTTCAGAGAACCGGTCTTCGTACCCGGGTGTCTTGGTCAAGCACGCCGCGAGCGGCACGTCTTTACCCATGAGGAGAGGCGGCATGGCTTTAGCGACCTTGTCCCCGATCATCGGGGGGAAGCCGAGCACGCGGGCCGCGTCGCGCACCGCGGCGCGCGCCTTGATGGTGGAGAACGTGACGATTTGCGCCACGTGGTCGCTGCCGTAGCGGTCCGCGGCGTACTTGATCATCTCTCCGCGGTAGCGCTCGTCGAAGTCCATGTCGATGTCGGGCATTTGCTTACGCCCGGGGTTCAAGAATCGCTCGAAAATGAGTCCGTAGCGGATCGGATCGAGGTCCACGATCTTGAGGCAATACGCCACGCAGCATCCCGCCGCCGAACCTCGCCCGGGACCCACACGAATCTTGGCCTCGCGCGCGAAGCGAATGAGGTCCCACACGACGAGGAAGTAGTCGGCGAAGCCCATGTCGATGATGACGCGCAATTCGTAATCAATACGGTCGCGCACCGCATCGTTCAGTAAGTCGCCGTAGCGTTCCCGCGCACCCTGGTACGTCAGTTCACGCAGGTAGTGATTCGCACTCTCGTTGTGATCGCCGACGACGTACTCGTCCGGAATCGGAAACTCCGGCAAAGCGTCGTTGTCAAACTTGATCTCGACATTCACGCGCTCGGCAATGGCCAAGGTGTTGTCGCACGCCTCGGGCACCTCGCGGAACAAGTAGCGCATCTCCTGGGCTGACTTGAGATAGTGCTCGTTGCTCTGAAAACGGAATCGCTGCGGATCAGCGACCAGGGACCCCGTGCCGATGCACAGCAGGGCATCGTGCATTTCGGCGTCATCGTGGTGCACGTAGTGAAGGTCGTTGGTGGCAAGAAGTGGCGCGTTGATGTCCTGGGCGAGACGAAGGAGTTGCGGGTTGGTCTTGACCTGTTCGGGAATCCCGTGGTCCTGCAGCTCGATGAAGAAGTTGTCGCGACCAAAAATGCTCTGCAGGCGACCCGCCAACTCTCGCGCCTTTTCGTACTCGTCCTGCAGCAGGGCTTGCAGCACGACACCACCGAGACAGCCCGAGGTCGCAATCAAGCCCTTCGAATACCGCTCCAGCAACTCCCAGTCGAGGCGTGGCTTGTAGTAATAGCCCTCGAGGTACGCGAGCGACGATGCTTGGATCAGATTCTGGTACCCCTCCGTCGTCTCCGCGAGCAGTGTGAGGTGGTGGTACAGCTTCTGCCCGCCCTCAACGTCACCGCCAGTGTCGTCGATCTTGCCGCGGCGAGGTGGTCGGTCGTGCCGAGAATTTGCGGCCATGTACGCCTCGAGACCGATAATGGGCGTGACGCCCATCTTTCGGCACGTCTCGTAGAACTCGATGACGCCGTACATGTTGCCGTGATCGGTGATGCCGATGGCGCGTTGTCCATCGGCCATTGCCGCAGCGACCATCTCCTCAATACGCGCCGCCCCGTCGAGCATCGAGTACTCGGTGTGGTTGTGAAGATGGACAAAACCATCCGCGGCCACGGGCCCCTCCTCGAGTCGAAATCACAGAGATGTAGTTATATCCGCGAGCAGGAGCGTACACCGCCGCCGCGACAACAGCATCGGGCCTACAGGTAGGTGCCCGGACGCGCCGCCCCGCCATCTCCCGGCGCGAGCGATCGATTGCGCATTTCTTGCAGTTGCGCCTGCGCGGCCGCCTGCTGCGCAAAAATGCTCGCCTGAATCCCGTGGAACAATCCCTCCAGCCAACCCACGAGCTGGGCCTGCGCCACTCGAAGTTCTGACTCCGTCGGAACCTCCGCACTGAAGGGTGTCGCCATGCGAGCGAGTTCGCCACTCAGGTCCGTCGACAACGCACTGGAGAGTTCAGTGACGGACGTCTCGTAGATGTCGCGCAGTCGCTGTCGCCCCGCTTCATCAAGCGGGGCCGAACGAGCCTCGTCGAGCAGCGTCTTGACCATCGAACCAATGCGCATGACCTTGGCGGGCTGGGAAATGAAATCGGTCGGTTCGTCATTGTCCGCCGAAGTGGTCGGAGTTCCGGGAGGCAAGACCTCCGTGGGATCCACCGTTACGTTGGTTGTCTCTTCAGAATCCATAGTCGAAGTGTTGCAGACGCGCTAGTGACAACACCACCCACCCGAATCGTGACCCTCCCTCAGTACACTGAGCGCGTGAGGGTTTCCACGCGAGGTGACTATGCCTGCCGGGCACTTCTCAGTCTCGCGCTGCACGAGGAGCAGACGCCCACCTCGGTGCGCGATATCGCCGAACGGACGGGTCTTCCCCAGCCGTACCTCGAACAGATTCTCCTCTCCCTCAAGGGCGCCGGACTCGTACGGTCCAAGCGTGGCGTCGGCGGCGGGTACGTGCTCGCACGAACCGCCGGGGCGATCTCTCTCGCTGAAGTGGTCGCGGCGGTCGACGGACCAATTGTGGCGGGCGATTTCGGCGAGCCTCACCAGGACGGGGCGTGCGATCACGAGGGCCAGTGCGTCCTCCTCGCGGTCTGGGCGGACGTTGGCAATCACATGAAGGAGCACTTGGCGAGTTTCACCTTGGCCGACATGGTCGACCAAGCTCGGGGAACGAGAACTGTCGTCCGCACGCTCGACCATCACGCCTAGAAATTGCCGAGATGCCAATACTCTCGACAAGCGGGTTACTGAGTGGTAAGTTAGTCACACGCAGGTAGTAAATATCAAGATGCGTATTTGCAGAGCGAAGGAGTCAACGTGAATCCCACCAACCGACGAGCCGCCGCCAACACGAATGACATGTTGGGACTCCTCCTACGAGACCTCGACCGCTACCCCATGCCGAACTACGACGAGCAAGTCGAGTTGGCCAAGCGCGTCACCGCGGGTGACGAAGAAGCGAAGAAGCAGATGGTCGCTGCGAACCTTCGCTTGGTGCTCCACTGGGCGCGCCGCTACCAGGACCGCGGGGTCGAAATGGTCGACCTCGTGCAGGAAGGCACCTTCGGCTTGCTACGCGCCGTCGAGAAGTTCGACTGGGAGCGTGGATTTAAGTTTTCGACGTACGCCACGTGGTGGATTCGTCAGGCCCTCCAGCGCGCGGTCCAGCAGCACGGTCGCACCATTCGCATTCCTCTCGAAGTCGGTGAGCAACTTCAGCGCCTCGAAGCGACCACGGCCGAATTGACCTCCCTCTTTGGTCGCAAGCCCACGGATGACGAGCTCACGGAAGCGACCGGTTTGTCTAAGGCGGAGCGTCGCAACCTCGAAGGCCTTGCAGGCGTCACCGCGAGCCTCGACCAGCCCGCGTCCTCTGACTCGTCGACCACGCTGGGCGATCTCGTCGCACCGGCGACGGGCGACTGGGTGGGCGACATCGAGCAGAACATGGTCGATGAGCAGTTGCGCGACGCCTTGACGCAATTGACCGAGCTACAGCGCCAGGTGTTGACCCTGCGCTTCGGACTTGGTGGCGAGACGCCGCTGTCCCTCCAGGCCACCGCCACGCGCCTCGACATCGGTGTGCGCCGCGTTCGTCGCGCCGAGGAAGAGGCGTTGGCGACACTGCGGGTCGACGCCACCGTGCTCGCCGCGCACGAAAACGCCTAGAGCTGCTCGAATCCCGGAACCAGCGGCGCGAGGTCGTCGGGAAGAGGTGCGTGCATCTCGATCATCTCGTCGCGCACCGGGTGTTCGAACCTCAATCGTGAGGAATGCAGGAAGAAACGCTCGTCGCTCAGACGACGGTCACGGCGATGTCCATAACGCGTGTCGTTCACGACCGGGTGACCGATAGTTCCCAAGTGGACGCGAATTTGGTGCGTTCTGCCCGTGTCGAGTTTCAATTCGAGCAGCGTGGACGCGTGGGGCTTGTCGAATCGGTGGATGACGCGATACCCCGTGCGCGCGGGTCGACCATCGCCGCGCACCACCATCAGCGTCGGTTGACGCGTCGAACGCCCAATGGGCGCGTCAACCACTCCGCGCTCTTCGACCACGTGGCCTTCGACGAGACCGAGGTACGTGCGCTCCATGGAGCGTTCACTCAACTGCTCGGAGAGAGACTGGAAACCAATCGCCGTCCTCGCAAACACGAGGAGCCCACTCGTCCCCTTGTCGAGACGATGGACCACGCCGGGGCGCACGGGATCACACACGCCCGACTCCACGAGGTCCAAGATGTCCGGATACCGCGCGATCAGTCCGGCCACGAGGGTCCCCTCGCGCTGACCCGCACCGGGGTGGACGACGAGACCGGCGTCCTTGTTCACGACCACGACGTCATCGTCTTCGTAGACCACGTCGACCAACACGGTCGGATCAGGCGTGACCGATCCGTCGTCCGGCGGCGGGAGGATGGCGAGGAGTCGCTGCCCCTCTTGTGTGACGGTAGAAGCCTTTGTCACGACGACGTCGTTCAGCCGGACGCCTCCCTCGTCGATCACCTGATGCGCTTCGCCTCGCGATAATCCGGTCAACATCGCGAGCGCGCGGTCCACGCGCACACCATCGAGCGCGTGGGGAATGACGACGTCGAGCGCCTCGCCATCAAACGCGTCGAGTGGGATATCGGGCGTCACCGTGTGACCAACAGGGGACGACCGAGTACGACGACGAGTACGAGCACGCAAACTCCTGTAGTTATCGCGGCGTCCGCCACGTTGAAGATCTCAAAGTTTCCCACGGATATGAAGTCCGTCACATGATGGGATGCGGAGACGAATCGATCGACCAAGTTGCCGACGCCCCCACCCACCACCAATCCGCACCCCACGGCGGGCGCACCCGGGCGAATGCGCGCCATGACCACGACGACCCCGAGCAGCGCAATGATCTCGGCCGTCGCAGCCAACGTCGGCCAGGACGTGGACAACGAGAACGAGACGCCCGCGTTGAAGCTCAGCCGCCACCAGAGCGGCCCCACGACGTGCCGGGGACCATCGACGAGCGCGGCTCTCGCCCACGCCTTTGTCCACGCGTCCCCGATCACCACGAGCGCTGCGATGCCGCAGGGCACCGCGAGGCGACTCAGACGATGGAGCGGCACGCGGCGCACGTAAACGCCGGAACTTGGTAGCGGAGGCGATCCTTCGGGATGCGTTCGTAGCACTCGTCACAGCGACCGTACGATCCGTCGTCAACGCGAGCGAGGGCGACGTCAATCTCGTCAACCTTCAGACGCAACCGCAGAGCCATCTCCTTGAGCTGATCCCGGGCCACGTCGGATCCGACCGAACTACCGTCCTCGTCGTCGTATTCGAGGCGCTCGCGGTCCACCAACATCTCGTCGGCCTGGGCTTCAGACAGTTCAATCTGCGACTGTGCAATCCCCCGCTCTTCGAGAAGCAGTGTACGCAATTCGTTGAGAAAGTCCGGGTCGTCGGCGTAGGGCTTGGAGTGACGCTTGCGGTCGAGCGCTTCCTGACGCTTGCGCTCTTCGGCCTCGCGACGCTCTTGTCGCTTGCGCTCTTCCTCGTTACGGCGCTCAATCTCGCGCTGCTTACGCAGGCGCTCCGCCTCCACAGCCTTGCGGCGCGTTTCGATTTCCTTCTCTTTCGCCGCCTTAGCGGCAGCGACGATGCGGGCTTTCTCCTTCGCGGCCTTGTCCTTCGCGGCGGCCTTGGCCTTGGCTTCGCGCTCGCGCAGAGCCTTCGCGGCTGCGGCGGCCTTCGCCTTGTCCTTCGCGGCCTTGTCCTTCGCGGCGGCCTTAGCCTTGGCTTCGCGCTCGCGCAGAGCCTTCGCGGCGGCGGCGGCCTTCGCGGCGGCGGCGCGATCGGGGACGACCTTGTTCGATCGGCTCGAAGAACTCGAAGCCGTGGTTCGTGACGGGGCCTTCGTGGCCTTGGCCGGCGCAGACTTCGCGGGCGCCTTCGCGACAGCCTTCTTGGCCGGGGCCTTCGCGGCAACCGCCTTCTTGGCCGGAGTCTTCGCGACAGCCTTCTTGGCCGGGGCCTTCGCGGCAACCGCCTTCTTGGCCGGAGTCTTCGCGGCAGCCTTCTTGGCCGGGGCCTTCGCGGCGACAGCCTTCTTCGCCGGGGCCGTCGTCGGCTTTTTTGACGCGCCGGTCTTCGACGCGTTGGGGGTTGCAGCCATCACATTCTCCTTGGACAAGCTTTGAGACTGTAGAAGTCGGCGCTGACGCTAGCAGCACCCGCCACAGTTACTGACGTTCGTCCGTCTCGAAGTGCAAGACCTGGCCGATTGTTGTTGCCGGAGGTGCCGGCGGCGGCGGGGTCGTCGGACGCGGCGGTTCCGGGGCGTCCTGTGACGGCGCGACGGTGTCCTTGGGCTCCGGGACGAGGGTTGGTCGCGGCGGCACGCTCGTTGGTGCCGGAGCAGGCGTCGGTGCGGGCGTGGACTGAGGACCACGCGCGGCACCTTCGAGCAACGCGGGCGATGGCGTCACGTTGTCTTCCACCCACTTCAGGAACTCCTGGAGCTGCGTGCGCAAGCGAGTGCGCTCGAGATCCACCTGGCGCGCCAACTTTTCGACATCCTCGCTGAGGCGCTGCTTGAGCCCATTCAGTCGAGTGACCTCGTCCTGGGCGCGATTCTGTGCGTCCGAGACGATTTCACGCGCCTTTTCCTGAGCGGCCAGCGTCACTTCGCGAGCCCGCGTCTCCGCCTCGCGTTGAGTTTGGTCCACAAATTCTTGGGCCATCGAGATCATCCGCGCCACCTGCTCGGCCCCAGCCGCACTGGCCGGAGCTGCCGCCACGGGCGCCGGAGCCGGTGCGGGAGCGGGAACCGGTGCGATGGTCGACACGGGCGCCGGCGCCGGCGCCGGCGCCGGGGCGCTCGGAGCGCGTCGTTCGGCCTCCAATTGACTGATGCGTTCGGCCGCTTGGCGCAATTGCTGCTGTTGCTGGCGCAATTGTTCTTTCAGGTGCTCCGCTTCGACGGCCGCGCGCTCGAGGAACTCGTCGACGTCGTCGACCTTGTACCCCTTCATGGTCATCTTGAATTCGACCGTGCGCAACACGTCCAGAGCCGATTGAGGAGTATTCGAACTGTCCATGGAGGGAGCCTACCTGTGCTCACCCCCGAATTTGGGGTTTGTCCCCTTACAACAGCCCTCGGACGATGACGAGAAGGATGATCGCCACCATCGGTGAAAAGTCCACCGCGGCGGCGGCACCACCCGGTCGCGGAAGTGCGCGACGCAAAGGACCAAGAAGTGGCTCGGTGGCGATGAAGAGCGCTCGATCAACCTGCGCGATGGCTCCCCCTTGTCGCTGGGGTGCGAACCAACTCAGGATCGAGCGCGCAAAGATCAGCAGGATATAGAGCGAAATCAGCGTCTGGAGTAACGCCATTACCCCTCGAAGCTTCGGAAGTTCTGCTGGCGCAGACGTTCAATGGCTTCCGGAGACACACGTAGGTTCTGGGGCGCGAGCAAGTAGACCTGCGGCGCCACGCGCTGGATGCGGCCCGACAGCGTGTAGACGACGCCGCTCGAAAAGTCGATGATGCGACGAGACAAGTCGGCATCCGCCATGACCAGATTGACCACGAGCGCCCGACGGGCCTTCAGGTGGTCACCGATGCGCTTGGAGTCTTCGTAACTGTGGGGTACGAGGACTTCCAGGTCGCCATCGTGCGCCAGGGTGGTAATGGGGCGAACGGAGGACGACGGAGGCGTCGCCCGCACGACCGGACGCCCGGCGGGCGACGGGGCATAGCCGTTGTCGAGCACCGACACAGACGGGGTGCGCTGCTGCACTGGGGCCACCGGCGCCGGCGCGGGCTGTGGGGCCCACTGGCTCTCGTACATGTCGCCCGTGGACGCGTCCACGAAGGGGCGCTCACTACCGCGGCCCAGATCGTCGTAGTCGTCTTCTGTCAGACCGACGTAGACCATTAACTTTCGAAAGGAATCCTTGAGCACGTTTCTCCCCGCGCCTTTCTACCAGGGTGCCATGTTACGTCACCGCGCCGCCCCGGGCTTCCGCGCGCCGAAGAGCGCCCGGCCGACCCGAATTTCTGTCGTTCCTTCGTCACAAGCAATTTCGAGGTCGTCGCTCATCCCCATCGAGCATTCGGCGAGGCGGAGGTCGTCGCACGCGCGTCGTAGCGCGCGAAACTGACGGCGCGCGGCCGCGTGATCGGGGTCCGCGACCGTCATGAGACCGCGGACGTCGAGGCCGTGGCGTTGCGCAGCGCTCAGGAGGGCCTCCACGCCATCGAGCGGGGCCCCATTGCGCTCGCCGCGACCCGTGAAGTCGATCTGCAGGAGGAGCGGAATGCGCCGTTCCTGCCGCGCGAACACGTCAATTTCCTTGACCCGTGACACTGACGCGGCCACGTCGGCGTACTGCGCGACATCGGCGATCTTGTTCGTCTGAAGCGCCCCGAGGAAGTGCCACGTCAGCGTGGGGCTCGAAAGCGCGTCCCACTCCGATCGTTTGGTCACCATTTCTTGCACGTAGTTCTCGCCCACGTGGTCGAGACCCGCCGCGCGAATAGCCGCAACGTGCGCCAGAGAAAATGTCTTCGTCACCGCCAGAATGCGGACGTCCTCAAGACGCCGCCCCGTGGACAGAATCCGCGTGCGAATCGACGCCAACGCGTCGGTGACGTCGCGGACCAGCGAATTATCGAAGGAAGCTGGGGAGGTCGTCATCGCCCGCGTCAAAACTGAAATCGTCGGTCGACTCAAAGCCACCGAAGATGTCAGCCGCCGGGGCACTCGGGGCGTCCGTGGTCGGGGTCGCCGCGACGGTAGGCGTCGGGGCCTTGGCGCCAGAACCTTCCCAGCGCTCGAATCCCGCCGCGATCACGGTCACGCGAACCGCATCCCCAATGGTTTCGTCCACGACCGATCCAAAGATGATGTTCGCGTCGGGGTGCGCCACGGAGTGGACGATCTCGGCCGCTTCATTGACTTCGAACAGAGTGAGATTCGGACCACCCACGATGTTCATCAAGATGCCGCGCGCGCCCTCAATGGACGCTTCGAGCAACGGCGAGGTGATGGCGGCGCGCGCGGCGTTGACGGCGCGGCCTTCGCCCGTCGACTGCCCCACGCCGAGAATGGCGGTACCCGCATTGCTCATGACCATCTTCACGTCGGCGAAGTCGGTGTTGATCAGTCCCGGCACGGTGATCAAGTCGGTAATGCCGCGAACACCCTGCAGGAGAACCTCGTCGGCCATCTTGAAGGCGTCGAGCATCGACGTCTGAGCGTTCGACACCGTGAGGAGTCGATCGTTCGGAATCACAATCAGAGTGTCGACCTTGTCCTTGAGACTCTGGATTCCCTTCTCGGCCTGCGTCGCCCGACGCTTGCCCTCGAAGGCGAAGGGGCGAGTCACCACACCAATGGTCAGCGCGCCCATCGCGCGAGCGATCTCGGCCACCACGGGGGCCGCACCGGTACCCGTGCCGCCGCCCTCACCCGCGGTGATGAACACCATGTCGGCGCCCTTGAGGGCCTCTTCGATCTCTTCGCGGTGGTCTTCAGCCGCCTGTCGGCCAACTTCCGGGTCACTCCCCGCACCGAGCCCGCGCGTCAACTGGCGGCCAATGTCGAGCTTCAAATCGGCTTCGCTCATGAGAAGCGCCTGGGCGTCCGTGTTTGCCGCCAGGAATTCGACACTCTTCAGTCCCGAGGCGATCATTCTGTTCACGGCGTTGACACCACCGCCGCCGACGCCGAACACCTTGATAACTGCGAGGTAGTTTCCCTGACTCAGACTCATGACGCCCCTTGGTTGCTCTATAAATATTCTGGCCCACGGCACGTCCGCGACGCGGGAACGTGCGAAAAAATGCACGTTTGTTGTGGTGTGAGGCTACTCAGCCTCCTACAGACGGTCAAATGACCTCATTGCGGTCCACTCACCGTCAAGGTTCCCGGCACGGACACATCGACAACATCACCGGCGTGGAGAGTGCCGTGAGCGATCACCGCGGCAATCGAAATGAACTTTTGTTGTAGTTGCGTCGCGGGACCGAGCACGAAGGTGAGTGGTGAGGTGAGGGTCATAGTGACGTCCCCGGCACGAGTGACCGAGATGCGAGCGACCTGACTCGCGAACGCGCGCGGCACGCGCGCCGCGACGACGGCGGCCGGCTCCGCCCACCGGGTATAGGGCCACAACGTTGTCGTCGGTGGCGTGGTTTCGAGCAACGGATACGTCGTGCTCACGGCCACGGCGTCCAAGCGGTGACCCGACCCGTCAACGAGAAAGAGCTGGTGCCCTTGGTGCGCCACCGCGACGGGCACTCGTTCCGTGACCGCAACAGTGACGGTATTGGGCCACTTGCGGGTCACCACGGCGCGTTCGACCCACCGGAAACTCTCCACACGTGTCGTCACCGCTCCCGGATTGACATCGATGAGCGGCGGATGCGTCGCGAGGCCGCTCCGCGCGAGGACCTCGGCGTAGGACTCGTGAACGTTCCCGGTGATCAGGACATGTTCGGCCGAAAAGTACGAACGATGCAGAATCCACTGCACGCCGAAGCCGAGAGTCACCACCACGAGGACGCCGACGAGAACGACGCGCGGCCAGCGACGTCGGGGTGTCTCTTGTCGGGGTGTCTCGCGTCGGCGGGGCTCCTTCGGCGTGGCCCGGTGGGCCGGAGCGCGCCGACTCACGCGTCAGCCTCAGAAAAACCAACGCGGCGAATTTCGCTCTCGAGCGAGATGCCGCTGCGCGCCGCGACCTCTCGGCGCACCTCCTTCATGAGACGATTCACGTCGTCCGCGGAACCACCATCGTCCACCTGAATGAAATTGGCGTGCTTCTCGCTCACCGTTGCCGATCCCTCGCGACGACCCTTGAGGCCGGCGGCGTCAATGAGCGCTCCCGCAGACGTGCCTTGGGGATTTCGAAAAACACTGCCGGCGTTCGAACCACCCGGCTGGTGCTCTCGCCGCCAGCGCACGATCTCGCGCACACGCTCACGGGACGCCTCCGCGTCACCTCGCTGGAGTTCGAGGGTGACCGACACCACAATGTCGCTCGGACCGAGCGCGCTGTGTCGGTAATCAAAGTCCAGGCGCTCTCGGGTCCATTCATCGACGCTCGTGCGTCCGATCGTGAGAACGTCAACGCTCCGCACGCTCGCGGCCATGTCGGATCCGTGCCCTCCTGCGTTCATCACCGCCGCGCCACCGAAGGAGCCCGGAATACCCACCGCCCACTCGAAACCGGTCACGCCCGCGTCCGCCAGTCGACGCGCGGCGATCGGCAGACCCAACGCCGCGCCGGCCGTCACGATCACGTCCTCGCCTTCATCACGCCACGCCAACGACGTAAAGCCGTCGGCGAGGATCAGCACGATCCCGTCAAATTCTCCGTCAGCAACAAGGGTGTTCGATCCCTTGCCCAGCGTGACCACCGGACAATCCACCTCGGCCAGGAGCGGCGACAGCCGCACTAACTGGTCGAGGTCGCCAACCTCAATAACGAGACGCGCCGTGCCGCCTACGCGGTACGTGGTCCGCGCGCCGAAGGGCGCGTGCTCGCTCGCGCGCTCACCGAGGATCCGCTGGATCTCGCTCAGGCTCATGGGCCCGTGACCGTCGCCAGGACGTCGGTGACATTGCCCGCGCCTAACAGGAGAATCAAATCAGCTCCCGCCAAGCGCGAGGCGACGACACGACCCGCGTCGTCGAGAGATGGGACGTAGGACACCCGCGGGGGCTTCTGTCCCCGAGAGACGGCGTCGGCGACCAGTGAGCCGTTGATCCCGTCGGGGTTGGGTTCGCCCGCGGTGTAGATGTCGGTCACGATCAGATCGCGCACACCCTCAAAGGCGTCGGCGAAGTCGGGCGCCAAGGCGCGCGTGCGTGTCACGCGATGAGGCTGAAAAACGGCCACGATCGAGGTGTAGCCCGCGGCTCGCGCCGCGGCGATCGTCTCTCGCACTTCAAGGGGCAAATGCGCATAATCATCCACCACGTCAACGCCCTCGATGGCTGCGCGACGCTCGAATCGCCGCGGGGCGCCACCGAATGTTGCGAGTCCCTCAATGATGGCCTCCGCGTCCACGCCACACTCGTGCGCGAGCACAGCCGCCGTCGCCGCGTTGGCGACATTCAACGTGCCCGGGACGCGAAGAGATACGTCCAGTGCGCCGTGCGGCAACTCCAAAGTGAAGTGGGAACCGTCGCGACGAAAAACTTCGCTGTGGACGACGTGATCGACAGTGTCCGAGCGTCCGACGGTGCGCACGACACCGCCGGAGGCGTCGGCGACGCGACGCGCGCCCTCGTGATCCGCCCAGACGACCACCGGACCCGTTGTGCGCGAGACCAGGTCACTAAAGGCCTGTTCGAGTGTGGCGACGTCGCCGTAGTAGTCGAGGTGATCGGGATCGACGTTCAAGACCGCGAGGGCCGCGGGCGCCACGAGCGTGAAGGTCCCGAAGCTCTCGTCGACCTCAACCAGGATCTCGGGCTCACTCCCCCAGTGGCCACCGGGACCGATGCCCGCGACGGGCGCACCCAGGAGGCGACCGGGATCGCGTGCGGCCGCATGAAAGATGGCAACGAGCATCGAGGTCGTGGTGGTCTTGCCGTGGGTGCCCGCCACGCCGACGACTCGACGCTGCGTTCCGAGCGACGCCAGCATCTCTCGTCGGCTCACGACACGCACCCCAAGGTCGTCAGCGGCCGTCAATTCCGCCGACGTGCGCGCAATCGCGGGCGACGCCGTCACCCAGGACATGTTCGCGTGCACGTGCGTGGGCGAGTGACCGACGTCGACGCGCACGCCTCGGGTGACAAGGTCGTCGACCACCGGGCCCCCTTTCGCGTCGCACCCCGAGACACGCGCACCGGCCTCGACCAACACAATGGCGAGAGAACTCATCCCCGCACCCGCGCACCCCATGATGTGCACGTCAGCATCAGGCGAAAACAAGTCGATCATCGGCACACCTCGAGCACAACGTCGGCGATGGACGCCGCGGCATTGGGACGACCCAAGGTGCCCGCGGCCCGTCCCATGGACACCAGATCGTCGGGATGCGCCACGAGTGATTCGACGGCGTCCGCGAGGCGTGATCCCGAGACGCCCGCGTCGCTCACCATCAGCGCCGCGCCGTGATCGACCAGAACGCGAGCGTTCTTGGTTTGATGGTCGCCGGGTGCGTGTGGCAGTGGCACCAAGATCGAGGGTATTGCGAGGTACGTCAGCTCCGCCACCGTCATGGCGCCGGCACGACAGATAGCCACGTCACACTGTGACCAGAGTGTCGCCATGTCCCCGAAGGCCTCGATGCGATAGTCGAGAACGTACGGACCACCCTCGTCCGCCTGCGCGCGCACCCAGGCGTAGTCACGGTCTCCCGTCACGTGCACGAGACGAATGTCCTCGCGCTCTCGCCAAGCGTGCGCGAGTTCCAATGTCGCTCGATTTACTGAGGCCGCACCCAATGATCCGGTCATCACAACCACCGTCCACTTCGGGCGCGAAGGATCGAAGGTCTTCACGCTGGTACGCGTCACCGACGCCACGTTGGCACGCAGGGGGGCACCCGTCACAACATCACGCGGATCGCTGCTCGGAAACGCGACGCATCGACGGGCCGCGAATCGAGACACCACACGGTGCGCGGCGCCCTCGGTCGCGTCGAAGGCGACGAGCACGAGCGGTCGACGCCACAGGACGCTGGCGAGGGACACAGCGGACGACGCGTACCCGCCCACGGACACAACCGCGCGCGGTCGACGTCGAGCAACAAGGATCACCGCGAGGCACTGTGCCGCCACGAGGCCACACACCGCTCCCACGTTTTGCAGGAGTGCGCGCGGCGACAGGGAGCGACGAATCCCTCGTCCGGGCAAGGTAATCAATTCGCTCGCGTCACCCGCGAGCAGAGTTCGCTCCTTCCCCCGTCGAGAACCGACGTAGACAATCTCCTCGGACGACAGTCCCCGGGCTCGCAGAGCCTCCGCGATGGCCTGCATCGGAAAGATGTGTCCGCCCGTACCACCGCCCGTAATGATGACGGGGCGCGCCACTACGGCCTCCGTCGTCGCTCACGCAGCAAGGGAGTGTGCGAACTGGCTCCTCGACGCTGTGACGTGGAGGTCGTCGTCGCGTACCGCGGTCGCAAGGGAACGGGTTCACTGTGTCGGTCTGACGCCGGTGTCGCGCGCACGGAGCGTCGCGCGACATTGACGAGAAGCCCGAGCGCCGCCAAATCGATGATGAGGGACGTACCTCCATAGGAAATAAACGGCAGAGGGATACCCGTGACGGGCCACCATCCCACCACCGACGCGACATTGATCATGGTCTCAAGAGCCAGCCACAACGTGATGCCGCCCGCGAGCAACTGGCTTTCGCGGTCCGGCGCCCGTCGGGCGGTCTGGATACCGAGCGAAATGAGCCACAAGAAGAGACCGAGGACCAGCACCGAGCCGATCAAGCCGAATTCCTCGCCGATGATCGCGAAGATGAAGTCGGTGTGTGCATTGGGAAGCAGCCCCCACTTCTCACGACTCTGTCCAAAACCAAGACCGGTGATCTTCCCCGCCCCCATGCCGATCTTGGCTTGGAGCACTTGGTATCCCGAGCCGTTGGGGTCCGCCCCGGGGTGCAGAAAGGACAGAAGTCGTTGTCGTCGGTACGGTGCGGCCACGGCGAACAGCGCGAGACCACCCAGGCCGGCCAACGACAAGAGACGAACCAACTTGCCCGGCATGCCGGCGAGAACGAGGATGCCAAAACTCATGAGAAGGACCACCGACGCGGTCCCCATGTCGGGCTCCACAAAGATGAGTCCCGCGCCGGCGACGACGGGCGCGGTCCACTTCAAGACGTCAATCCAGTGGCGCGACGTCCGCTCCACGCGCGCGACCACGACCGCGAGATAGAGGCAGGACGCCAATTTGAAGAGCTCCGAGGGCTGGAAGGACAGTGAGCCGAAGGACAACCAGCGTTGGCCACCCTCCGTCGACGTACCCATCGCTTCCACCACCACGAGCAGCCCAAGGCTCACCGCCATCGCGGGAATCGCCAAACGCGCGAGCGTGCGCGGCGGCATGCGACACGCGAGCACAAAGCCCATCACGCCCACACAGACATAGAGCAGGTCCCGACCCATGAAGGACCACACCGACGAACCGTCGGCGACCGCTTGAGGACCGCTCGCGCTGCCGACCATGATGACGCCCACCACCACGAGAATGGCGGCCACGACAACGAGTGAGCGCTCGAGAACGTTCACGGAACCAATTTGCGTCGTGCGACGAGCCATCAGCCGAGACCCTTCAACTTGATGAAGTCACCGTAAAAGATTCCGAGACCGAGGGCCGCGAGCAGCCCCGCCAAGATCCAAAAGCGAATGATGACGGTGGTCTCCGGCCACCCCTTCATTTCGAAGTGGTGGTGAATCGGGGCGATGCGAAAGACGCGACGTCCGAAGACGCGAAAACTAATGATTTGAATGACCACGCTCGCCGCTTCGACGACGAACAAGCCGCCGATGATCAACAGCAACAGGTCGAGATTCATCAGCAGGCACAGCACCGCCAAGGTCGTACCAATAGCGAGTGATCCCGTGTCACCCATGAAGATCCGCGCCGGGGCCGCGTTCCACCACAGGAACCCGAGACACGCGCCCACGAGCGCCACGGCCACGAGTCCGAGATCCAACGCAGGAGGAATGTGATACAGCGGCAAGTGACGAAACTGCCAGTAACCAATGATGGACAAGACGGCAAAACAGAAAGTGGACGATCCCGCGGCGAGACCGTCGAGGCCATCGGTGAAATTCACCGCGTTAGATGTCGCCACCACCACAAAGACCGCGAAAACAATCCACCCCACCGCGCCGAGCTGCCAGCCCGGGAACGTCGAGCGCGTGAAGGACAGGGTGGTTGACGTGTGCACCCAGTACACCGCCAAGAGCGCGAACACAATGGCGATGACGAATTGACCCGCGAGTTTGCCCCGCTTGTTCAGACCCAGATTCCGCTCATTGCGAATACCTAAGAAGTCATCGGCAAACCCGAGCAGTCCGGCGACGAGCAGGGTGCCGGCGGCCAAGGTCCCCGCCCGCGTGAACGTAATGGCGGTGCCGACGTGGCCCATCAGATAGCCGAGTAACGCGGCGCCGACAATCACGACGCCGCCCATCGTCGGGGTGCCTTCCTTCACTCGGTGTGACTCGGGACCATCCTCGCGAATTCTTTGACCCATGCGTCGCCGGTGCAGAAAGCGAATGAACAGCGGGGTCGCAAAAATGGCGATGAGAAACGCGACGCCTCCCGACTCCATCAAACTCAACATGTCAGTGGTTCGCTCCCAAAATGTCGGCTACGACGACGCGGTCATCAAATTCGAGCACGTTCGGACCGATGATCTGCGTCTTTTCGTGACCTTTTCCGGCAATGATCACCACATCTTCGGCCGCAGCGGTGCGCAACGCCCATTCAATCGCTCGTCGCCGGTCGGCGTCATGGTGCAGAACGACGCCCGAGTCCACGCCCGCGACGATGTCAGAAATTATGGCCTCGGGATCCTCACTGCGGGGATTATCCGATGTCACAACTACTACATCGGCCTCCTCACCCGCGATGCGACCCATGACCGGACGCTTCGAGGCGTCTCGTTCGCCGCCGCAGCCAAAGACCACAATCAGCCGACCGGCGCCCGCAATAGCGCGCGCATCCTTCAACACGCGCAACAGTCCATCGGGTGTGTGGGCGTAATCAACGACGACGGTGGGCGCCGCGTCACGAACAACGTCGAAGCGACCCGGCACTCTGTCGATCCCCGACATGGCCGCAGCCACCGCCGTCGGCGATGCGCCCAGAATCACCGCGGACGTCATGGCCAGAAGTGCGTTATCAACATTGAAAGAGCCTCGTAGCGGTGACGTGACGTCAAGTCCCCGCCAGTGAAACGTCGTGCCCGAGCTCGTCGTGACGACGTCGGTGGCGTCGGAACGATGAACGCGCGTGACGGGAACGCCAATCGCCTCCGCCAATCGCTCGCCGTACGGATCGTCAGCGAAGATCACAGCGTGGCGGCAACGTGTCGCGTCAAAGAGCTGTGACTTGGCCGCGAAATACTCTTCCATCGAGTGGTGGTAATCCAGGTGGTCCAGAGACAAATTCGTAAAGACGGCGACATCAAAGACGAGACCGTCGACGCGCCCCTGGGTCAACGCATGGCTGGAGACCTCGAGGGCCACGACCGCGTCGCGACCTTGTGATGCGTCGCGGACTCGGGCGAGTTCACGGAAAAGTTCGGGGGGTGCCGGCGTTGTGCGTTCGTGGGTGAGAGTACCGATCACGTCGGCAGCGAAGCCGAGCGTCCGCCACATGTGAGCAAAGATCGTCGTGACACTCGTCTTGCCGTTGGTTCCCGTTACTCCGAGGAGTCGCACGCTCCGTTCGGGGTGTCCCGAGATTGCCTGACACGCTCGCACCAGCGCCTCGTGCAAGGCCGTCGCCGGGATCACGATCACGGGGACAGACGTTGTGTACTTCTCGGACGCCACCACCGCCGACGCGCCGTTCGTCACTGCGTCGTCAATGAATCGCCGTCCGTCGTCACTGCGGCCGGGCATCGCGAAGAACACGTCACCTGGTCGACAACGTCGCGAATCAATCTCGACGCCGTTGACGTCACGATCGAGAACGTTCTCCGGCAGATCTAGGAGCTCCGAGAGTTTCATCACGTCACATCCGACGCCACGGTGGCCTTGGAATTCTTCGTGATCGTGACGGGTCCTGTGGCCGGAACGCCGTAATGGTGCAGCGCGTAACTCATCACCCGCTGAAAGACGGGCGCGGCGACCGAACCACCGAAGATCACCGTCTGCGGTCGCTCCACCACCACAATCATTGACAGCACCGGGTTGGACGCAGGAGCAAACCCCACAAAACTCGCGTTGTACGCACCCGCGATATACGAATCTGCGCCCGGCGTTGGAATCTGGCTCGTGCCCGTCTTTCCCGCCACGGTGTACCCGGGAATCAAGGCATTGGTGCCCGTGCCATCGAGCACCACTTGGCGCAACATTTGGGTCAACGTGTCGGCAACCGACGGCGCGAGTGCGCGATGCGTGCTGCTGGGGGCGGTGGGCACCAGTTGGCCCTTGTCGTCAACCGTTGCCAACACCAACTTCGGTGACACGTACACGCCGTGATTCGCGATGGCGTTGTACGCATCGAGGACTTGAATGGGAGTGACGGCGTCCACCTGTCCAATGGGGAGAGCGGCAAGGTCACTCCCCGACCACTGCGCGGCGTCCACGAGCAAACCGTCGGTCTCGCCGGGATAGGACAAACCCGTCGGCAGACCGAAGCCCAGCTTCTGGACTTGCGTGAGAAGACCGTTCTCGCCTACCCGGTGGGCGATCTCGTAGGTACCGATATTCGACGACTGCGCGAGAATGTCCGTCGGCGTCAGATCCTCGACTCCGTGTCGTTCCGCGTCGTGGAACACACGTCCATCGACCACCACGCTGTACGGCACCGCGAAATGTGTCGTCGGCGTAATGGCCCCCGCGTCCAGCGCCGCGGAGAAAGGCACGATCTTGAACACCGATCCCGGTTCATACGTCTGCGTGAAGGCGAGGTCGTTGATCGTTTGGTCGATGTGGGCCACGCCCACCGACTTGCCCCAATTCGGGATGGGCCCGAGGACGCCGGCGGACACGGCGGTATTCACTAAGGACGCGTTCGCCAGAATCTGTCCTGTCTTAACGTCCATCACGATCGCGACGCCCGTCAAGCCGCCGGTCGCCTTCAATTGCTCTCCGAGCGCCTGTTCCGTAACGAACTGCAGCGCGGTGTCTACGGATAATTCGAGACCGCGCCCCGCCGTGGCCTTCTTCAGGATGGTGGAGTGCGAACTCGGCAGGTCGATACCCGAGGGCGACGCGAACACTCGCTCGAGTCCGGCCCGGCCTCCGAGGAGACTCTGATACTCGTACTCAAGACCAGCCGAACCCTGAGCGGACGAATTGACACCACCCAGCAAAGAGGTCGCCAGCGACGCGTTCGGATACGTGCGCTCTGAGGCACTCAAGACATCAATGCCCGGGAAGTACTGCCCGCTCAACGCGTGGCCTTTCGCCAACGACAACGACGGGTCGAGCACCACATACCCGCTCCGGCGCTCGAGGAGAGGCTGGATCACCGCGGCCGACTCGCCTAAGTACGGCGCGAGTGCGGCCGCCTCTGTGGCGGGGTGGGAAATTTGAAAGTCGTCGGCGACCACGAGTGACGTCGGTGACGAGATGGCGAGAATCCCACCGTTACGGTCATAGATCGCGCCGCGCAAGGGCGGCAGCGGCACGTCCGTTCTGACTTGCTCCACAGACAACTTCGAGTAGTACGCGCCATTGGCGCCCTGGATCATCGCTACACGCGCAACGAGTGCGAAGAACACGATCGCGATGATGATGTACATCCCGCGAACGCGACGTCCGAAATGTTGCGCATTTGCGGACGCGAGAGTCCTCGGGGACGTCATCCGTCCCTGGGGCATCCTCTGGCGTTCGTTCACCGGTACGTCCTCGACGAGACGATGTCGTCACCCGCCAGGTGGGGTGCCGGAAGGGGCACGTTGAGAGGTACCGGCGCGATCTGCGTCACCGACGACGGAACAACGAGGTGCAGCGATCCCGCGCGGCTGGCGACGTGGGCCGGATCGGCGACGTTGGTGAGATTCGCGACCTGCTGGGCATACTGCGACTGGGCTTGGAGCAGATCATTGTGCAGCGTGTGCAGTTCTACCTGTCGCTGCGCCGAGTACGTGTTGCCAATCAGGATGACGAAGAGCGCGAGTGTTGCAACAGTCGCGACGCGCATCGGAAGCGAGACCGCGCCGATACGACGACGAATCGATCGCCGAGGAACGCGGTGAGCTGCACCCGGTACTTCAATCGGTCGCGGCGTCGACGTCGGGCGGCGAGTGACGCCTGGTCGAGAGGGAAGCTTTGTCGCCTCCCGGCGTGGAAACGCAATGATGCTCACGCCGGCACCTTCCAGGCGACCCGCAAACGTGCTGAACGCGCCCGGGGATTCTGGGCAATTTCCTCATCACTGGCCATGATGGCGCTGGCCTTGAGAAGTCGCACGCGCGGCACGGCCCCGCACACGCATCCAAGCGCTACCGGGCAGGTACATCCGCCCGTCGCCGCAGTGGCGAGCTGTGCCTTGACCACCTTGTCTTCTCCCGAGTGATACGAAATGACAACCAGAACACCCTCCGGGGCCAGAAGATCAAGAGCGCCTGACAACATGGCCTCGAGCTGGCCCTCTTCGTCATTGACGCGTACGCGCAACGCCTGAAAGACCCGCGTGGCTACGTGGCCTCGTCGCCGAGCGCCCATCGGTACCGCTCGCTCGACGGCGGCGACAAGTTCTCCGGTGGTCTGGGGAGCAGTCGCGATCACCGCACGCGCAATGGCCGGAGCAAATCGACCTTCGCCGTGCTCGCGCAACAGCTGGGTCAACTCCCGCGCGTCAAGAGTTGTGATGAGTTCGGCCGCAGTGAATCCGGTCGAGGAGTCCATGCGCATATCGAGCGGCGCGTCCTCACGGAACGAAAATCCCCGAGTTGGGTCATCCAATTGGGGTGACGACACCCCAAGATCGGCGAGGACGCCAACGATGGGATCAGTACCCACAAAGTCAGCCGCGTTCTCTCGAATATCCCGCAGCTCACCGAAGGTGCCCGCCGACACGCGCACGCGCTCGCCGAATCGCGCGAGTCTCGACGACGCCGCGCTTCGTGCAACCGCGTCGCGATCGATACCGAGGAGCCGGACATTGGGGTTGGCAGAAAGGATGAGTTCGGCGTGCCCACCGCCACCCAATGTGGCGTCGACCACCACGCCCACCGGCAGGTGAGCAAAGAAGTCCGTGACCTCGCTGGCGAGGACCGGAATGTGGGCGAAGTTGTTGGCCATCTGCAGCCTTTCGATCGACTCTGACGAGATCTCTCTCGTCAGTTGTCCCGAGCGACGGGTGGAGGAGGTGTCGCTGTGGGTGTCGATCGCAAGGCTGCGCATGGTCAGCACGGAACATCGCGCCGGGGGTACAACGTCTCCTTTCATGTGGGCGAATCGCCACCGTTGAAAAAGTCCTCGGCGGGAGCCACGCGCTCCGAAAATCGCGTGGGATTCCACAACTCGATCCGGTCAATGGACCCAATGACCAGGACGTCCGCCGTCAAGTCCGCGAACGCTCGAGCGGACGCGGGTAACGCGAAACGACCTTGTCGATCGAATTCCACGTCGGACGCACCGGAGGCCCACACTCGAGCTCGATTGCGATTCTCCGCCGATCCACTACGGGCAACGTCGAGCATGTCGGCCAGTTGCCGGGCGAATTCACCCGGGGTCCACAGCGCTACACAACCCTCGTAGTGCTGCGTGAGGTGTCCTCCGCGTTCAAATTCAGGGCGAAAGCGCGCAGGCAGGATGAGTCGTCCCTTGGCGTCCAGCGAGTGCTCAAAGCGACCCACGAAGCCCAGCACGATCCGTCCTCCTCTGAAGCGGTGTACACCACTTCACTCCACTTCGCGCCACTTTACACCATTTGACTCCACAAGTCGCCATTTTGGACCATTTCGCGCCCTCCTCCCCCACGTTGGGGCGTGCGGCGGCCGTCTCCGGATTTCGGGAGAAAAGAGGGATGCCCGTCAAACGTAAAAAGGTCGCGAGATCTCACCCGAAGGGGGGGCGAGTTTTCGCAGAAGTTGCGGCCGGGCGGTCACCCGACCTGGCCGATTATCGAATGAGGAGCAATTCTCGACGACGCCACGATCCCGACACCTCCGTCGAGAGCAGCGCCGACTCGATGGCGTGAAGGTCGCGCAGGAGCCCGAGGGTGATGGCGTCGTGGTGATCGAGCGCACTGGTGAGGCCGTCGGGTACGTGGGCCAAGGCCGGCAGCAATGCGACACTCGAATCGGCCTTCAGCACGCTCGACACGAGAGACCCCTCACGCACCCGCCATTGCGTGACCCCGACGACCTTGCGATCATCAAGAAATACTTCGCCGGGTCCGCGACCCGCGAAACACGCGACGAGAAACTCATCCGGTCCCGTCACTCCGTCACGATGCAACGTCCAATCCCTGTCGGCGACCGACATCAGAGTTTGCACCCACCACTCCCCGACGTCGATGGCGGCGGCGCGCACGTCGTCGTTGTGGCGTGGATCATCGGCAGGAATCCAGAAATCTACCCATAAGTCATCGCGATCGAGAAAGACCGCGCCGCCGCCACCCCGGCGACGCCGGACGACATATCCCTCGAGTGCACCCGGTGCAAGGACGTCGTCGGCCTGTCGACTCCCGAGCACGATGCTGGGTTCATCAACCCGCACGATAAACGCGGTGGGTTCTGGGACGCGACGCAACACGTCGTAGTCGTACAACTCTTCGACGAGCGACATTACGACGCCTTGGGAAGAAATGGTTCCCACAGCGGATCGGGGTCATTGAGATGGCGCCACCGCCACCACACGCCGTCGGGCACCCGCGGCTCGCGCCGCAACTGCCATCCGATCTCATCGAGGAGACGATCGCTTTTCAGCGTGTTGTGACGTCGGCACGCCGCGACCACGTTCGTCCACTCGTGTCGTCCGCCGCGCGAACGAGGAATCACGTGATCGATGGTGTCGCCGGGCGCATCGCAATACGCACAGCGGTAGTTGTCGCGAAGCAGAACAGCTCGACGCGTCAGCGGGGGCGTGCGAACCCGCGTGGGAAGTCGAACGACATTGTGCAGCCGCACAATGGAGGGCACTTCGACCTGCGTGCGCGCGGATCGGCACAGCACGGGGTTCTCTGGTGTCGCGATCGGCTCCGCTCGTCCGGCCAAGACCAGAACGACCGCTCGCCGCTCACTCACCAGCTGCAGCGGCTCGAAGGTCGCATTGAGCAGGAGGACGCGCCCGATGTGAACAAGTTACCCGTTCGTCGTCTGTGCCCGTGACCATCGGGCCGCCGCCACGACCTCGGCCACGGTGGGTACTCCGTCCGGGTCGCCCGTGGCGGTGGTCATGCGAAAACGCCAGTAGGCCTCGTCGGGTACCGGCAGATACGGTGATCGCCGCCACCATCCTTGTGGTCGCAGTCGCCAACCCGCATTCACGATGCACACGGCGTCGCCGGGATGGCGCACCATGTGCGCCAGGAGACCGTGTGGCCACCAGCGTCTCACGATGACAAGCCCCGCCACGCGACTGCTGCGGCACCCACCAGCGGGCCGTCGGCACCGAGCCCCGACGGCTCAACGCGTAGTCCCCGGGCATGCTCAATGCGGGCGTAGTCAGCCGCCGCTTCGTTCGCGGACGCAAAAAAGATGTCGCCAAAACCCAACGCCACCGAGCCTGCGACGAAACACCTATCGAGATCGAGCAACGCAGCGACGGACGCCACCGCACGCCCCACCAAAGTTCCGGTCCGGCGGCGTATCTCCTCTGACGCCATCTTCGGCGCGTCACCGGTCATGCGACGAATTGCAGTTCCAGAAGTTTCTGCCTCAAGACATCCGCGACTGCCGCACTCGCAGGGATGACCGTCAGGGAGGACGTTGACGTGCCCAATATGCCCCGCATTGCCGTCCCGCCCGTCAAGGAGCCGTCCGTCGAGCACGATGCCACCGCCGACGCCGGTCGACACGACCATAGAGAGATAGTCCGACAGGCCGCGCGCCGCACCGCACACACCCTCCGCCAGGGCCAACGCTTTGGCGTCGTTATCGACAAACACCGGAACACCGAAAGCACCGTGCAATTCGTGACGGAGCGGGAAGTCTCGCCACGTGGGGATGTTGAGGGGCGACACACGCTCTCCGTGAAGTCGCATGGGGCCTCCACAACCGACGCCGATCGCCGCAACGTCGAAGTCGTGCGAGACCTCTCGCACGAGAGCAACAACATCGCCGAACAGATCCGGGGCGTGCGGGCGGGTCTCGCAGCGTTGACGGGCGAGGATGTCGCCGGAGGGCGCGATAACGCCCGCTTCAATCTTGGTGCCCCCGACGTCCAGCGCGACAACCGGAGTCGCGACGGGCGACAACATGTTCATTCGGACGAGTCGCGACGATTCATCCATGTTCGCCACGACGCGCGGGGCGATGAGGTGTCTTCTGAGGTCTTCGTTCGACGCGTGTAACGCAGGTCGTTCCACGACGCGCGTCCCAAACGACGCAGATTGCGTTCAATGACAATCGCCGATCCGAACATGATGACGACGCCAACCAGACCGGCCGGCACCGACGAGGAGAAGGTCCACACCAAGATCACCAAGCCGAGAAGAAAACCCGCGATACCCCAACGCACACGACGACCACTGTGGGAGTACACAGTGGTCTCGCGGACATTCTTGGCAAACCGCGGGTCGTCCTTGGTTAACGATTCTTCGAGTTCCGCGAGGATGCGCTGCTCGTGCTCCGACAATGGCATCGCTCGACTCCCTTCGCTCGTCCTGTTCGTAGCGTACCGTCTCGGCGCCACGTAATTCACGCCGCCTCCCCGGATCGACGAGGCCTCGTCGTTAGGCTGTCGCCAAGCAGTGACGAGGAGAAAACATGGCATCAGGAACAGAGCGGTCGGCCTGGTCACGGGTGGTCGCGACCCTTTTGGCACTTGTTCTTCCGTTGAGCACCATCAGTTTTTGGGCGGTGTACACGGTCACTAATACGGATCGGTGGGTGGCCACGCTGCAGCCACTGGCGACCAATCCCACCATCACGAACTACATCGCCGAAGAGGGCGCGGCCACGATTGTCACGGAACTTCACGTGGAAAGTCGCATCAAGAATTCTCTCCCGCCCGCCGCTGGGTTCCTCGCGACGACCATCACCACAGAACTGCAATCCACGATCACCAAGGCGCTGTCGTCGGCGTTGCAGTCGTCAACGTTCCAATCCTTGTGGGAGAAGGAGAATCGTTATACGCACTCCACGGCGGTCGCGATCCTCTCCGGAGACGAGAACGGCAATATCTCGACAGCACGAAAGATCATCCTCAACGTCACGCCCGCCATTACCAGCGCAATTGATCAACTGGACAAACAGGGCATCACCTTCCTCGATCCGCTCAAGAAGCGCTTGAAGGTCGACCAGGTTCTCGCGCTCAAGTTGATCGATGACAAGGAGCTGCAAAAGGCGCAGACGTACTTTCACATCGCCACGACACTGAAATGGATTCTTCCGCTGCTATCCGTGCTCCTCGGTGCGCTCGTTGTCCTTCTCGCGCGGCCGCGACGACGCGGATTCCGCCGACTTTCTCTCGTCGTGATGTTTGCCTCGGCGGTGTCCTACGGACTGCTTCGCATTGGCATCACGCTCGCCACGCCCCTCGCGCCCACTCCCCCCGACGTCACCAAGGCCATCCTGAACGCCATCACGCACTATCTCGGTCGTGAATTCCTTCTCCTCACGGCCCTCGGCGCGTGTGGCCTTCTCATTGTGTGGGTAACGGGGCCCTCTCGTGGTGCAACGTCACTGCGACGTCACGTCGCGGGCGCGTCGCGGGCCGTGTGGCGCGGGATTGCCAAAGGCTCTCAGCAGATTGCCCACACCGACTGGAAAGGCTGGTCCGCCGCCAATCGCGCCAACCTCTCGACGGGACTGCGTGTCGCGGATGTGGTCGTCGCGGTGTTCGCCGTCATCTCTCTGTTGTTCTGGGTCAGCTCGTTCTGGGGTCTGGTCGCGATCGTGGCGATCGTGGCGGCCTACTACTGGGCCGCGCAGCGCATTCACGCGGTCGTCGACACCGACCGCCAACTGGCTCTTACTGACGGGGGCGACGCGACCCCGGACGCCGAGATGAGTGACGCCACAAAGTAACGATGAGGGCGCCCAGGAGGGCGGCAACCACGATGACCACAATCAGCGGTGCCTTGGCCGTGACTACCCAGAAGTGGATTTCAACGGACTCGGCGTTCGCAATGGCGAACCAGACCAACAGTGCCGCCGCCACTCCGGAGGCAATCAACCACGCGTCGCGCGTGGGGTCCTTCGTTCCGCGTGAGCCACCCTGTCGCGCCATATCAAACGCCTCCCTGATCTCTCATCGTAGGAGTCGACAGTGCAGGTAGGGATGATTTGCACGGGGAATATCTGCCGGTCGCCCATGGCCGAGGTCGTGCTGCAGGACATGGTGGCATCAGACCCGCAGTTGCGGGGACAGGTGCACGTGAGCAGCGCGGGCACCGCCAATTGGCACGTCGGTCGACCGATGGACCCGCGCGCCAGTGCCGCGCTCGAACGAGCGGGCTACGACCCCGTCGGCACGACCGCCGCCTTCGCAGACGCGCACTATCTCGGACGCCTGGATCTGATCGTGGTGACGACGCGTGAACACCGTGATGACGTGCGCCAGCGCCTTGGCGGTGCGGGCAACATCCGCCTTCTTCGTAGTTACCTGACTCCCGAACACGATCTCGATCTCGCCGACCCGTACTACGGCGACGGCGGTGCTTTTGACGAATGTCTCGCGACAATCATCCAATCATGTCGGGTATTGGCTCAAGAGCTTCGCCCTGCGGGTGCGCCGTCTTCAACTTGACTTCCGGCAACGTCAACGACAGCACGAGCGCCAAGAGAGAGACGGGCAGGGCCCATATGTACACGGTCTGAATGGACTTCGCGATCGCGTCAATGATGGCGGTCGCCACATCCACCGGGAGCTTCTCGAGTTCCTGACGGGAAATAGAGGTGCCAATCCCCGACGGAGGCTTCACGCCGAGCTTCGAGAACTCCGTGGAGAGTTTTCCGGCCAGGACGTTCGAAAACAGCGCCCCGAATACGGCGGTGCCGAAGGAACCACCCATTGAACGGAAGAAGTTCACCCCGGCGGTGGCTGCGCCCAAGTCCTTGAAGTCAACGGCGTTTTGGACCGCGGTGACCAGGATCTGCATCACCAGTCCGATACCCACGCCAAGAATGAACATGTACACGGCCATTAAGTACTGGTTGGTAGAAGCATCGACCGTTCCGAGTAGCCCGAGGCCGACGCACATGACGGCGCTGCCGACAATGGGGAACCCGCGGTATTTCCATCCGCGCGACACCAGGTTTCCTGCCGCGATCGACGCGCCGAGGAGACCCAACATCATCGGCAGAAGACGCAGTCCCGACGTCGTGGGTGACACGCCCCGCACAACCTGCATGTACAGGGGCAGGAACGTCATCGCCCCAAACATGGCAAAGCCGACGACGAAACTGATGGCCGACGCTGACGAAAACACACGATTGTGGAAGAGGTGCGGAGCCAAGATGGGCTCTGTCGCCCGGAACTCGGCGGCGGCGAAACCGGCCGTGAGGATCACACCCGTTGCGAGCACCACGATGCCCTCGGTACTGAACCATGCGAACTCCTGGCCACCGAGCGAGAGGTACAAGATCAGTGCGGAGGCACCCACGGTGAGAAGGCCGAAGCCGAGGTAGTCCACCTTGTGCGAGACGCGCGCACCCGACGACGGCAAGTACATCGCGGTTGCTACGAGGGCCAACGCGCCAAGAGGCACATTCACGTAGAAGCACCAGCGCCACGAGAGGTACTCAACAAACAGGCCACCAATCAGAGGTCCGAGAACGGTGGCGGCGCCGAACGTGGCACCAAAGAATCCGGCGTAACGACCGCGATCACGCGGCGGCACAATGTCGCCGATGATCGCTTGCGCGCCGACCATCAATCCACCGCCACCAAGTCCCTGAACTGCGCGGAAGGCCACGAGTTCGAACATGGAGTGCGCGAGGCCGCTCAGAATGGACCCCACGAGAAAAATGACGATTGCGGCCTGAAAGAGCTTCTTGCGCCCGTAGAGGTCCCCGAGCTTTCCCCACATCGGCGTCGACACCGTGGACGCAAGGAGGTACGCCACCACAACCCACGCGAGGTGATCACCGCCGTGTAGGTCCGAAACGATCGTGGGGAGAGCCGTCGACACAATCGTGGAATCCAGCGCCGCCAGCAGCATGCCCATCATCAGGGCACCAATGATGAGATACAGCTCGCGCTTCGTAATGTGATCTACGTCATGAGGTGACACGGGTGCTCCGATCTCGTCAGGCCCTCACAACCGGTGCAGGTGTCCGTCGGACAGACAAAGAGCGGCACACTCCAGTGCGACGTCAGGGCAGAGATGCCGGTTCGGCGCGGGGGCACCCGTAAGTGTACCGACCGGGTGGCCGGCGCGTGTCGGACCCTCACGGTCGCACTCGGTATCCTCGACTCATCGTGGCGAATTCCACTCCCCCTCCCCGTCCCACGTTCTATAGCCGACTTACAGAACTCTTGCGCCAAGAATTCGCCGCCGGTATCACTGTCGGCAGCGGCGCACTTTTGGCCGTGCTCTGGTCATTCGTCTCACCAACGACGTACCAGAGTGTCCTGCACGGATCTTTCGAGATCAACCTGCTCACCCGAGCGGACCTGGGATCGGTCTACGAGGCGACCATTAACGGCCTGATGGTCATCTTCTTCTTTGTCGTCGGACTGGAATTGTCGCGAGAGATTCGCACCGGTGTTCTTCAGGACCGACGACACGCCGCACTTCCTGTCGTCGCGGCCATCGGCGGCATGGTGGCGAGTGCGGCAGTTTTCGAACTCATTGGTCGCCTCTTCTCCAACGGCCAAATCGAACGCGGCTGGGGTGTTCCCATGGCCACCGATATCGCGTTCACCCTCGGCGCTCTCGCACTCGTAGGACGTCGCGTCCCCAATGGCTTGCGGGTCTTCCTCTTGACCCTCGCCATTGCCGATGACGTGTTCGCGGTCGTCGTCCTCGCGCTCGTCAGTCACCACCACGCCGCTCCCGCGTGGCTAGGCGTCGCCGCACTCATTCTCGTGCCCGTCGCGTGGCCCGGGAAGAGATACCCACCCGTCATCTACGTGGTGGTTCTGGTGCTCGTGTGGTTGTGTTTCGTGGCCGCCCACGTGGAGCCCGCACTATGCGGCGCGGTCGTGGGTATCTGCGTTCCCTTTGGTGACTCGCCGACGGGCGACAAGCTCGAACACGCCATTGTCCCCTGGTCGAATGGTTTCGTGCTCCCCCTCTTCGCACTGGGCGCTTGTGGTGTTGTCTGGGACACGTTGTCAACGGACACGTCCGTCGTCGAGCTGATTGGTGCGGTCATCGTGGCTCGCATCGCGGGGAAAGCCCTTGGTATCACGGGCGCTACGGCACTCGGACGCAGACTCGGCCTCGCGCTGCCCTCCGACGTCACGATGCCCATGGTTGCGGCGTCGTCGATTCTGTGCGCCATTGGCTTCACTGTTCCGCTTCTTTTTGCCGGGTCAGTGTTCGGTTACGGCTCCGTCGCGTCCAGTTCGATCACGGTCGGACTACTCATCGCGTCGGTGCTCGCGGCGCTTCTGGGTGTCGTACTTCTACGTCGGGCCATCGATCGCGCCCCACTGGATAGTTTGTAACGAATAAGGGGGACATCATGCGAACGAGACTCACTGAGCTCTTAGGAGTAGAACACCCGATCATGCTCGCCGGAATGGGCGGTGTGTCGTATTCACAGCTCGCCGCGGCGGTCTCCAACGCGGGTGGCTTTGGAACCCTGGGAGCGTCCACGATGTCCGCCGAGCAGATGGCCGCCGAGATTGCCGCCACGCGGGCTCTCACGAGCCGACCGTTCGGCGTCGATCTGCTCACTGCCTTCCCGGGCGACATGGTGCGCAATGTCGAAATCATTATTGAAGGTGGCGCCACGGCCTTCGTCGCCGGACTGGGCGTTCCGCGCAATGTCGTCGATCTGTGTCATCAGCACAACGTCATCGTCGTGTCGATGTGTGGGAAGGTCGATCACGCCCGCGCCGCGCGCGACGCCGGGTGCGACCTCGTGGTGGCCCAAGGAACCGAAGCAGGTGGCCACACGGGCACTGTTGCAACCTTCCCTCTCGTTCCCCTCATCGTCGACGCCGTGGGCGATGAGATTCCGGTGGCGGCCGCTGGTGGCATTTTCGACGGCCGCGGCCTCGCCGCTGCGCTCGCACTCGGTGCCGACGGTGTCTGGGTGGGCACGCGTTTCATTGCGACGCCCGAAGCCCGGGGGCTCCCCGGCTACAAAGACCGTGTGCTCGCTACCCGTGAGGACGGAACCGTCGTGTCGCGCGCCTTTTCGGGCAAGACCATGCGCGTGTTACGGAACGACACCACCGATCTCTACGAGCATGATCCGTCGCTCTTAAAGCCATTCCCCGAGCAATTGGTCACCTCCCTCGGCAATGGCACCTTCCATCTCGGTGGAGATGAAAACACTCTCGGCGTCGATCCGGCGCGTGAGGGCTATCCCGCGGGCCAAGCGGTGGGCGGCATCGCGTCCGTGATTCCCGCGGGCGACATCGTGGCGTCCATGATGACCGAGGCCCACGAGGCGCTCGCGCGCGCCGCGGCCACCATCACGAACTAATCGCGGTCCCGACCGCCACAGAACGCCGCACCCGACGCGCGAACCTTTCGCCCTTCTGCCGGCGACGTCTCACGTCACCCCGGGTCGGGCCGAGAAGCACGTCGAAGGATGATTCCCAAAAAGTTTCATGCGGCGACCGTAGGCTGGCGCCTGTGAATGAAACAACGTGGCGCGTCGATGACATTCTCGACGCGATTCGCACCACCGGGGGGCGCGTCACTGCGACGAAGCGAGCGCTCGTCGAAGCCCTGGTCGACACACGCGACCACCTGACCGTGGAATCCCTGACGAGCGTGGTTCAGCTGCGAGCCCCCGAAGCGAGCCCGTCGACGGTGTACCGCAATCTCGAAGAATTGGAGAATCTCGGCATCGTGGTGCACTCCCACCTGGGCCGGGCTGCCGCGGTGTACCACCTCGCCGGTCCCGTACACGGACATCTCTTGTGTTCCTCCTGTGGTCGCACGATTGAAGTGCCGTCCGCGCTCTTCGAGCCCATCGTGCACGAAGTACGTGCGCAGTACGACTTTGACGTCGACCGTCACCACCTCGCGATTTCGGGTGTGTGCGGTGATTGCCGACGCAGCGCGCACAACTCTTAGCCAACTCTTATTCGTCACGAAGGTGACGCCGGTGGGGGCTGGTAGACAAGGTGCGAGGAGATCACGTGATTGAACTACGAGACTTGACCAAGACCTACGAGAATGTGGTTGCTGTCGACGGGCTCACCGTCGATATCCGACCCGGCGTCGTCACGGGCTTTCTCGGACCAAATGGTTCGGGCAAATCCACCACGATGCGGATGATCCTGGGGCTCGACCAACCCACCAAGGGGTCGGCCACCATCAACGGAATGAAGTACCACGACCTCAAGTTCCCTCTTCGGGAAGTAGGCGCCCTCATTGACGCCAAGGCCCTGCACCCGGGCCGCAGTGCGCGCAATCATCTCCTCGCGCTCGCGGCGTCGAACAACATTCCGACCAAGAGAGTGGACGAAGTCCTCGACATCGTCGGTCTTTCCAAGGTAGCGAAGAAGCGTGCGGGGAATTTTTCCTTGGGCATGGGACAGCGACTCGGCATCGCCGCCGCCCTGCTCGGCGATCCCGGCGTGCTCTTGTTTGACGAACCCGTCAATGGGCTTGATCCGGAAGGAATTCGGTGGGTTCGGGAGTTCTTCCGAGGACTCGCGAGCGAAGGGCGCACCGTCTTTGTGAGTTCGCACTTGATGAGCGAAATGGCCTTGACGGCGGATGATGTCATCGTCATCGGCCGTGGCAAGCTTATTCGGCAGGGAAAGATCAGTGACCTCACCGAGAATGCCCTGGGGACCGTTCTCGTGCGATCGCCACAAGTTGCGGACCTCGAAGCCGCGCTTCGCCGTGCCGGTTACGGCGTCACGACCGACAACGAGTCGACATTGACCGTGAGCGGGGCCACATCCGAACAAGTCGGTGAGGTGGCGCACGCGTCGTCGGTCGTTCTCCACGAGTTGACGCCGCAGCGCGCGTCACTCGAAGACGTCTTCATGGAACTCACCGCGGACTCCGTCGAATACAGCGGTGCTCAGCACCAGAGTGGAGCAGAGCAATGAGCACGCGGATCACTCTTCCCATGAGCACCAAAGCCGAATGGATCAAGTTCCGCTCTCTGCGGTCGTCCGTGTACAGCATTATCACTCTGCTTGTGCTCACCATTGGGCTCGGATCACTCATTACCTACGCCCGCACCAAGCATTTTGGTCACGACGGTGACAACGCCCTCGGGTGGGACCCCGTCACGGTGTCACTCACCGGCTTCTTCTTCGCCGAATTCGTCGTCGGTGTCGTCGGCGCCATGATTATCACCGGCGAGTACGCGACCTCCTCGATTCGTACGTCTCTGGCGGCATTTCCGCGCCGCGTGGAGTTCGTCCTCTCTAAGGCCATCGTCCTGATCGGCGTCGTCTTCGTGATGAGCGAAGCCATGGCGTTCATTTCGTTCTTCCTCGGGCAGAGTCTCATTAAGAGCGCCGAGCCGGTGACAGGACTGTCGACCACTATTGGGGCCACCGGCGTTTTGCACGCGGTGATTTTCGCCGGACTCAGCATCGTGCTGCTGGCTCTCATTGGTTTCGGTCTCGGCCTCCTGCTCAAGCGAACCGCAGCGGCGATCACAGTATTTGTGAGCTTCCTTCTGGTGGCGCCGATTCTCGTCGCGTTCCTTCCGTCGAATTGGGGAGACCCGATTACGAAGTGGCTACCCGGCACGTTGGCTCGAGGAATGATGTCGATCAATCGCGACCCGGAAACCTTCACACCGAACGTGTGCGGGCTCGTCCTGCTGGTCTACGCCATCGTGGTCATTGCGGCGGGCACGTACCTCTTCTCGAAGCGCGACGCCTAGTTCTCCCACGTCATCGCGGTCACAAGGATGGGCGCATCCGGACCCACAGCAACAACACAGAAGACGAGTCCGGCCGGATCCTCCATCACCACCCACTCGTCGAACGAGGTGAGCGTGCGTGCTCCGAGTGCCGACAGGCGACCGACCTCGGCAACGAGATTGTCGGTGTGGATATCGAGGTGGACGCGTGCGGCGTCCTCACCGAGAGCTTGCACCAGGACGTCCACGTGGTGCGGTGACTCCAGGACAGAGAATTCAGGGTGATGCACCCCGGGGCGCGCGGAGCGTCCGAGCGCGGCACTCCAAAAGTCCACCTCGTCATCGCGTCCGGCGGCGGGGACATCAATGCAAAAAGCTCCCACAACGGAACGGTGCATGACGAAAGTCTGACACGCCACTACGGTGACGCCATGGAACTTCGCGAGGCCTTGCGCACCACCCACGCCGTTCGGAGTTTTTCGGACCAGCCCGTCAGTCGAGAGATCGTCGTCGAGATTCTCGACGACGCGAGATTCGCACCGAGCGGAGGAAATCGCCAGGCGTGGCACGTGATTGTCGTAGAGGACGCCGCGAGGCGTCAGGGCCTTCGTGACTTGTACTTAGACGGATGGCACGACTACATCGCCCACATGATGGCTGGTCTCGTCCCCTTCTCTCCGCTCGCTTCCGACGCTGACCGCGCCGCCGCGCGCGCCCAGCGGGCCAATGCGGAAGCCGCATCGCGGCCCGACGGATTCCCCGAAACCCTGGACCACGTACCGTGCCTCCTCGTCGTGACTGCAGATCTCGGGGTGCTCGCCGCGCTGGACCGTGATCTCGACCGCTACAACCTCGTTGGGGGCGCGTCCATTTATCCCTTCGTGTGGCAGATCTTGCTCGCGGCCAAGGACCGAGGACTCGGGGGCGTCATGACCACGATGGCCACCGCCAGCGAGCCCGCGGTGCAGGAACTGCTACAGATACCGTCCCATCACGCCGTGGCGGCGGTGGTTGCTCTCGGATACCCGGCGACGACGCTCTCCAAATTGACGCGACGCGCCGTCAGCGACTTCACGACGATCGACACCTTCGACGGAGATGCCCTGTCGCTCTAGGGTCGAGCGAAGTCGGAGTTGTCCTCGCCGAGACGACGGGGACCCCGACGAATGTCGGGTCGAACACCGTCGAGTATCAACGGAGAGCGCATCATTCCGATACGTCCCGCGGGAGCATCCGTCTCGGTGACAAACGAGCCGTCTCGGACGTGGTCCTGCGCGAACGCGTCAGCGACGTTGTAAATAGGCGCGTGGGGAACGCCAGTACCGCGCAGGCGCTGTACCCACTCCTCCGTGGACGCCGCAGAAAAAACTCGGTCCAGCACGGCCTGCAGCGTGGCCCGTTCCGCGACGCGCTCGTCATTCGTGCGCCACCGCGTGGCGGTCGAGAGTTCGGGGTCGTCAACTTCATGCACCAGCGCCGCAAACTGGGCGTTGGTGCCCACGGCGAGGAGCAGATGTCCGTCGTTCGTCGTTACCGGCCCGTAGGGGGTAATGCTCGGGTGATGATTCCCCAACCGCTGCGGGACGACACCGGTCGCAAAGTACCCCTGGGCTTGATTCACGAGAGCGCTCATGGCCGATTCCAGCAGCGGCGCTTCGACGTGGCGACTGGCCCCGCCCGTCGCACGGGCGTAGAGAGCCGCGAGAAGTCCCACCGCGCCGTACAAACCTGTCACGACATCCGCAATCGGTGCCCCCACTTTGAGTGGTTCACCATTCGACTCACCCGTGACACTCATGATCCCGCTGCGCGCCTGCGCGAGCAGGTCGAACGCGGGTTCGTCCGACAGCGGCCCACCGCTGGACGCGGCTGAAATCGAGACCCACGCGACGTCGGGAAACGCTTCTCGCCACGCGTCGAGACCTAACGATTGCCTCTGGCTGGGTAGAAAATTCTCGACGACCGCATCAGCGACACTCAGGAGGGACCGCACAAATGCCACGTCATCGGGAATACGCAAGTCCGCCGTGACGTTGCGTCGGTGGCGATTCACCGCGAGAAAATATGTCGCGTCGTCGCCGAAACGGGGAGGCGCTAACGCCCGTACCGGATCTCCCGACGGTGCCTCAACTTTGATGACGTCGGCTCCGAGATCCCCCGCCACCATGGCACAGAGAGGTCCCGCCAACACTCGAGACAAATCGAGAACCCTCAGTCCTTCAAGGGGTAAACCCGTCCCGAGATTGCTCGGATGGAGAGGCCATATGTCGTCACCGGGCGACCGAGTTCCCCCGGATGAAGACACGTGCGCCATGTGGGGCGAGGCTAGTGCGCGAGTGCGTCCATCATCGAAAACTCCTCCGTGGTGGCCGATCGGCCCGGGAGAAATCGATTTGTCACCAATCCGGTGATTACGAGAACGATGGCTCCGACCAAACAGGCACGGTGGAAGCCCGACATGAACGCTCGAGTGACACCGTCGAGGACATCGGGTTGCACGGACGTCGGCAACGCGTGGGCGGTCGCCAGGGCTGCCTGCATCGACGACTGTGCGGTTGCGACTTGAGCGCTCGACAACGGCACGCCTCGGAATGCTTCGATGATCTGCGGCCCGAACAGCGAAGAGAAGACCGAACCCAAGATGGCAACACCCATGGTGCCGCCGAGCTCACGGGTGACGTTGTTGACGGCCGATCCCGCGCCGATTTGTTCTGGCGCCAGCGACCCCATGATCGCAGCGGTACTCGGTGCGGTGATCATCGAAAAACCAGTTCCCAGAACGACCATCGACAACACGATCGGACCCCAGTACGCCGCGTCGGTCGTTTGCACCGACACCCAGTACAGGCCCACGCCCATGATGACCAGTCCGCCACTCACCACGTAGCGGGCACCTACCCTCAGCGCGAGCAACGCGCCGAGAGGTGTCATCACCATGGTGATGATGGCAAAGGGCAGCGTGTGGACGCCGGCGGAGAGCGCCGAGTACCCGCGGACCAATTGGAAGTACTGCGTCATGAGGAAGATGAAGCCGAAGAGTCCGAAGAATGCCATCGCAATGGCGCTCGAACCCGATGAAAAGGCGGGAATCTTGAAGACGCGAACATCCAGGAGTGGACCTTCGCGGTGAAGCTCGAACACCGAAAACGCGACGAGCAGGATGGCTGACGCGACGAAGAGTCCCAACGTGGTCACACTGCGCCAACCCCACGTCGGTCCTTGAATAATGGCGAGAACGAGACTCGTGATGCCGGCCGTTCCGAGAAAAAGACCAACGGGGTCGAGTGGTCGACGAAACGGGTTCTTGGACTCGGGGATGATGAGGTATCCCGCGATCAATGTCACGACGACAATCGGGACATTGATCAGAAACACCGATCCGTACCAGAAGTGGGTGATGAGAGCGCCACCGGTAATCGGACCGAACGCCACGGCAAGTCCGGACGTTGCCGACCAAATACCCAGAGCGCGTGCTCGCTCGCGAGAGTCGTCGAAGGTGACAGTCAGGATCGACAAGGTGGCCGGGAAAATAAACGCCGCCGACACGCCCATGAGAGCGCGAGCCGCGATGAGTTCTCCCGTTGAGGTGGAGAGCGCAGCCCCCAAGGAAAACAGGCCGAAGAACAGCAGACCCCACTGCATGGTGCGCTTGCGTCCCCAGCGATCGGATAAGCCGCCACCCGCAAGAAGGAGCCCGGCGAAGGGCAGCGAGTAACCGTCAACCACCCATTGGAGGGCCGAATTTGACGCGCCCAACGACTTCGACAAGCTCGGCAGCGCGACATTCACAATCGTGTTGTCGACTACCACCAGAAAGACAGAAAGACACAGGACCGCAAGAATGAGTCCTTTTCGTTCCGAGGGACGCGCGTTCATCTTTTCTCCTTAAAGAACCTTGTTCTATTACTGTAGCACATTGTTCTTTAGTACACTGCACCCGTGACTCCTCGATCTCGTACGGCGTCGTCAGAGTTGGAGGGCAAGATTCTCGCGGCCGCACTCGACATCTTGGGTGAGGAAGGTTCGCGCGGGCTCACCGTTCGTGCGATTGCCACCCGTGCGGGGGTGGCGCCCATGGGTATCTACAACCACTTCGACGGCAAGACCGGGGTCATTGAAGCGGTGTGGAGTGAGGGATTCGATCGACTCGCGGACCAACTACGCACGAATCTCCGGGCCGGACCGCGTGACGCTCTGTTCGAGTGTGGCCACCAGTACCGTCGCTTCGCCCACGACAATGTGGCGTACTACCGCTTGATGTTCATGGAGCAATTAGACGACTTCATTCCGTCGGCCGAAGCGGCGGCCAGCTCGGGCCACGCGCTGCAGATATTGGTGGACCGTGTCGAAGCCCTCCAAGCCACGGGTGAGTTCGGAGCGGACCGATCCATCGATATCGCACAAGGCATCTGGGCGTCGGTCCACGGCTGGGTGAGCCTGGAACTCATGAGGGTCAATTTCGCGACGTCACCCGATGAAGCGTACGACGCACTTCTCCAAGCGATCTATCACGGCTACGCGAAGTAAGAGACACTCATCGAACGACGAGCACGACGATCACGACCGCGATCCCGGGGAGCAACGTAATGACCCACCCTTGCCATGTTTGCGGGCGAATACCAACCCCGACGCGCTTTGGTCCAAACCACGGCTTGTCACTCACGAGACTTCCTTCCGACAGCGACCATGATGCCATAGGTCGCCCGTCACCACGTGGCTCCCACTGCTGCGGGCCAGCGTCCGGGGCGCGCCGGTGTCAGCAGGAGATCGGTGAGCTCGCGATCTAAGTGTTCTTGTCGCCACACGAGCATCTCCTGTGCCGCGCGAAGGGTCCGCGCGTCATCCGTACAAGGTGTCCGCCAGGTCGGATCGACCGCGAGATCGAACGACAAGTAGCTGCCGTCACCGAATTGCACGTACGCGAGATCGCCGGTGAGCGACACGGCGAGATTCTGTCGTGACAGAACGCGGTTCGTGGGCCACTGTTCACTACGCCCGCCAATGAAGAAGTAGCGCCAATCCCATTCGTAGTGCGCTGCGGTGCGCCATTCAACGTCCCGTCCGTCGAAGAGCGGCTCCATCGATCGGCCATCCACGCGGGAAGGAATGTCGACGCCGATGGCGTCGCACAGCGTCGGAAGGATGTCCACGTTCTCGGTGAAGTGCTCAATCACTCGGCCGCCAGGACGACGAGGATCACGCCAGAGGCCGAGGATGTGATAGCTCTGGGGAAAGAACGCGAGCTTTTCCTTGAGTCCGTGGTCCCCCAATTGCTCGCCGTGATCTGAGGTCACAATGACGAGAGTGTCATCCCACTCCCCGCGTTCGCGCAGCGCGTCCACGATGCGTCCGAGTTGCGCGTCGACTTCAGAAATCATGCCGTAGTACTGCGCACGCATCTGCCGAAGGCCCTCTTCCGTCGACGGGGCCATGCACGCCTCCACGCCGAGCGACACATCGTGGAGCGGGTGCCGAAATTCCCGTTCGACGGGAGCAATCGGCATCGATACGTCATCCGGGTCATAGGCGCGAGAAAACTCACCCGCCGCGCCGTAGGGCGAATGGGGTCGCAAAAAACTGAGGTGCGCACACCATCCGCTGTCTTGATGACCCAACCACGACAGGAAGCGATTGGTAAGAAACGCACTCAACGACACATCCGCCGGACGGTCGGGCTCACCGACGAGAGCCTCGACGTACGAACGCGGCACGTCGTACCCGAGCCCTCGCAGCCACTGAAGCCACGGCGCCTGACTTTCGGGCATGAAACAACCCACGGAGAATCCCGGGAGGATGCCGTCGTAATTATCAAGTCGCGGGTCATCCGCTCCCTGGCTCAGAAACGGATTGACGCCTTGATCGGTGTAGCCAAACAAAGTTGGGTCGTACCCGGCGCGACGCGCGACCAGCGCGACGTTGTCGAAGAATTCGGGATGGGGCGTACCGTTCGCCACGACGCGATTGTTCATTTGGTACGTACCGGTGTAGAGAGCGGCGCGCCCCGGCGAACACGGCGCCGCTTGGGAATAGTGATTGGCGAGTCGAACACCCTCACGCGCAATGGCATCCAGCGTGGGGGTCGCGACGAGGGGGTGTCCGGCCGCAGCGTAACTGTCGCCACGGAATTGGTCCAACGTGACGAAAAGGATGTTCATGCCGACTCCTTCACGAATCGCTCCAGGTGCGTCGCCAGATCATCGAGAATCGACAGCGCGTCCGGGATGATGCCCCCGAGTCGCAAGAACCCGTGGATCATGCCCTCCGCTTCCAGCAGCTCGACGTCATTGCCGAAATGTTCGAGAAGTCCCGCGTAAGCCACAGCCTCATCTCGTAAGGGATCGTATTGAGCGACCACGACCACGCTCGGAGGCAGCCCCGTGAGGTCGTCGCTCAGTAGAAGCGACGCGCGGGAGTCGGAATGGTCGGCACGGTCACCGAGGTACATCTCGTACTCCGCGCGCATTTCATCGAGTTCAAGGAGATACCCGTGCCCAAACTCGTGGGCCGACGCCGTCATTAACTCTGGACCCGTCGTCGGGTACATCAAGACCTGTGCCGCAATCGGTAAGTCCAGATGTCGCGTCTCGTTCACCGCGACGGCGGCCAAGGTGCCGCCCGCAGAGTCACCGATCACGATGATGGCCGCATTCGGTGCTCCCATCTCTTCGCGGTGTGAACACACGTACCGAACCGCCGCCACCGCATCCTCGACCGCCGCAGGAAAGGGGTGCTCGGGCGCTAAGCGGTAATCCACGGAGATGAGTCGCGACGACGTGTCCTCCGCGAGACGCCGACACAAGGCGTCGTGAGTTTCGAGGTCACCCATCACGAAACCACCGCCGTGGAAGTACACCAAGATGGCGTGCGATGCGTCGCCGTGCGGGACGTAGAGTCGCGCGTCGAGCTCTTCGGCGCCGCCCGGTATGCGCAGGTTGTGAACCTCCGCCATGTCGGCCGGCGACGGCCACAAGTGCACGGCGAGATCGTGGTACGCGCGACGTCGCTCGTGCACATTGTCGCGCGTCACAGGCGTTGCAGGCTGGGCATTCATCGCGTCGACGATCGCGGCAATGTCGGGGTGTAGCACCGTGGACCTCCCTCCCTCCTTGATCCTACGCAGGCACGCAGCGTTGCTCGCGTGCGACGATAGAGATATGCCCACCGAGCCCCACATCCACGGTATAAACGGTTCCGTCACTGCGAATTTCGCGGTCCGTCGCTCGGTGGTTCAGGGGGGAACGCGGTGGGACATCTCGTTTCGTGTGACGCAGACAAGCCACATTGACCGGGTCTCCCTCGACCTTCATGACCACGTCAGTCGCTTCATCGAGAACGGCTTCCAGTCTTGGTCAGCGGTTCGAGTGACAACACCTGACGATGTGAAGAGCGCGCGTGCCGAGGCGCCTCGTTGGTTTCGCCGCCAGATGATGGCCGATGGCGATGATGCGGGTCGCCGATTATCGGGCGACACCTACCTGGTCCACGACCACGGAACCATAGGTTTTCTCGCCGCCCGCGAAACTTTCGGGCGCATTGTGGTCGATCCGGCGGGGGACGTCCGCGCGGAGTGGCTTTTCGACGGAGCCCTCGTAACCCCGGGCATCACCTACACCCTCGATCCTTTGTGGGTCGCGACGGGAGATCCGGGAGCGACCTACAGCGCCTACGCCGCTGTGTCGGGGCGCGAGATGTCGGCTCGAGCACCTCGACCACTCCCCCGGGCGTGGTGTTCGTGGTACCACTACTTCGGCGACGTGTCGCCAGCGGACATTCGCGAGAATGCGAGACTCGCGGTCGACCACGGGGTGACCGTCATACAAATTGATGACGGGTGGCAAAAGGCGATTGGCGAGTGGACGACCGTCAATGACGCGTGGAGCACCCCCATGGCGGAGCTCGCGTCCGATATCACGGCCGTGGGCGGGACGCCCGGCATCTGGACGGCACCTTTTCTTGCCATCGACAATGGTTCTGTGGCGACAGCGCACCCGGAGTGGCTCGTCACAAATGATGATGGTCGCCCCACGACCGCCCTCGTGCACGAGGGATGGGGAGGCAAGGTTTTCGCTCTCGACACCACCCGTCCGGACGTCCTCCATCACATTTCGTCGACCTTCGCAACCTTGCGTGAGCATGGATTTACGTACTTCAAGATTGATTTTCTTCACGCTGCGGCAGCCGTCGGTCATCGAGCGGACCGCACCGCAACACGCGCCCGCGCCCTCCGTCAAGGTCTCGCCGCGGTGCGCGCCGGCATCGGCGATGACGCCTACCTCGTCGGCTGTGGATGCCCCCTCCTCAGTGGCGTCGGCATCGTGGACGCCATGCGCGTGTCGATGGACGTCGCGCCCTACTGGGTACCTCGAGGATTCTTTGAGGGCTTTGAGGATGTTGCCGTCGCCGCCAGAAACGCCGTCGGACCGTCGGCGCTGCGCGCGCCACTACACCAGCGATGGTTCACGCTCGACCCCGACTGCGTCCTCTTGCGACCCACTGACACCGAACTCACGCCAGAACAACGTGTAGTGATCGCGGAGACCGCTCGGGCAACGTCGGGTTTCATTGTGCTGTCCGATCGATTGTCGACATACGGAGACGACGAATGGCGCTACGTGAACGAATTGCTGTCGACCAGTCGCGATGGCGAACGCGATCTCGTCGATCCCCTGGCGGCCAACTTGCGCATCCACTGGCCCGATCACGAGACGACACTCAATTGGGTCGACGTGTGGTCTCGCACGACGCTGCGAGATGCCCCCTAGGCCAGCGCGGCCAAATCGTTTTCAATACCGACGCGAATAGCCTCTCGCGCAGCGTGATCGAGACGATCCTTCGTGGACCGGTACGACGCCCGGTCGACATTGGCGAAGGAGTCCGCCACCTCAATCGCGCGTTCCCGAACACCCTCGACCGCAACGACCTCGTCAAAAAAGCCACCATCGAGGGCCGCTCGTCCTTCAAATGGTTGCGCCAGTGTGAGGGCGCGGTGCAGAACCGCCGGCGTGAGACGTCGACGGCACATCTCGAGAGTTCCCTGTGGCACCGTCATGCCAATAGTCACTTCGTTGATCGCCACCCGATAGTGACCGTTGGGGCCTACGCGATAGTCCGCCGCGAGGACGAGAAATGCACCCATCGCCATGGCGTGTCCGCTGACCGCCGCGATGACCGGGACGGGATAGTTCACAATCTTTTCGGCCAACGTAAAGCCCGACCGGAGTTGCTCGACCGCTGTGGGACCCCCTTCGCGCAACACCTTCAAATCAAATCCGGCGCTGAAAATGCCGGGACGACCGGTGAGAACAACGGCGCTGGAGGCACTCGCATCGTCAAAGGCACCGTGCAGTTCGTCAAGAACCGCCGGGGAGAGAGCGTTCACTTTTCCGTCGTCGAGGGTGACGATGGAAATCGCGTCGTGGACTTCGAGAGTTACTGCGCTGGCCATGTCGACCTCCCGCGTCGATCATATTGACACGGGCCGCGTCGCGCGAGCGACGCAAGAAAACTGGAGCGGACGACGGGACTCGAACCCGCGACCCCAACCTTGGCAAGGTTGTGCTCTACCAACTGAGCCACGTCCGCGTAGGACCACACTTTAGCCTACGAATCGATGCCGACCAACTCTTCGTCATTCACGGGCGTCTTGAGGAAATAGTCCGCCTCTTCCGCGATGTAGTCGCGCAGGTCGGCCAGCTCCGGAATCAAGCGTGCACAACCCAGCAGCCCGTACTCAAGTTGATCGACGTAGCCGAACACGGTCACGTTGAGGGCGAGGCCCGCCATCAGCGGCCCGAGAGGAGCGGCTGTGGCGACCTTGTGGCCGCTCAACCACAGGGGAATCGGAGGTCCCGGTACCGACGACACCACGACGTTGGCCACAGGGGGAAGGTGGTCGTAGAGCTCGAGGGCCGCGAGAGACCGGCCTGCAGCCGAGGTGATGGTCGGCCCCGCCGCCGCCGCCAGGTTCATGAGGAGCTTGGCGCTCTGTTCGCGTTGCTGTTCGGCCGCCGCGGCCTGCGCGTGCGTGATAGCGCGAATCCGTTCTTCGGGATCCTCAATATCTGCGCGCAAACCAAGGAGCATCGCGGATATCTGATTGCCCATTTCGTCCTCGGCACCCTGACGACGAACATTGATAGGCACAAAGGCGATCACGTCTTTGGTTAAGACTTCACCACGCGCGTCAAAGAGGCGACGCAATCCGCCCGACACTGTCGCCATCACGAAGTCCGTCACCGACGCACCTCGCGCCTTGGTGGCTACCTTGACTTGATTGAGATCGACGCGAAGTCGCGTGAACTTCTTTGAGTGCCCCGGCGTGCCATTGATGGAGGTGCGCTGAGCTTCGAAAATGGAGAGCTGTCGACGCTCGGAGGCGTCATCGTTGTCGTCGTCCGCACCCCTCGCCACGCGCTCGATGACGTCCGCCGCCCTCTCCATGCCGGCCGCCACGACGTCCACCAGTGCGCCGGGTCGACGCAGCAATTCGCCCGCGGTGCGCGACAGAAGTTCCAGGGGCGTCGGCAAGGGCTCGGGCGCGACATCGTCGAGACGTGGTGCCGGCTCTCGCACGCTCGGCGAAATATCAAAGAGTCGAGCAAATGTCGCGGCGCCCGACACACCATCCGCCAACGCGTGATGGATTTTCAAAACGATTGCCGCCCGGCCGTCCGCGAGGCCCTCAATCACATTGAGTTCCCACAGTGGTCGGTCCGGCACGAGCTCGCGACTCATGACACGACCTACGAGCGCATCCAGCTCCGCTTCCCCTCCCGGGGACGGCACCGCCCGACGAACCACGTGGAAATCAATGTCGAAATCGGGATCGGCCGCCCGCACGGGCCAGGCAAGGTCAAATGGCGTGCGGAGAATCCGTTGCGTCAGGACAGGAATTTCGTGAACACGGGCGGCGACATTGGCCTTGATCACGTCGAATCGCGACTTGGGGTCCAGATCGTCCGCGACATCGAGCTCGATGATCACGCCAATGTGAAGGGGCGCAGAAGGAACCTCGAGCGTGACAAAGGCACTGTCGAGTGGATCGAGCGCTTCGTATGTCATCGTCCCGTACTCCCAAATCCGCCGTCACCCCGAGTTGCGGGCGGCAGGTCGTCAACCAGCACTAATGCTAGTGATGGTACTGGCAGAATCACGAGTTGAGCGATCCGATCGCCCGGATGAACGGTGTAGTCCTCCGTCGGATCGAGGTTCACCAGGGATACTCGCACTTCACCGCGATAGCCCGCGTCAATGAGTCCCGGTGCGTTGACGCACGTGACGCCGTGGTGGGTGGCGAGACCGCTCCGCGGAAGGACGAATCCCCCGTGCCCCTCTGGAATCGCGATCGCGATGCCGGTGCCCACGAGAGCACGACCACCACCGCAAGGAATCGTGACGGTCTCATAAGCGAAGAGATCGCACCCCGCGTCCCCCGGGTGGGCGTAGCGAGGTAGCACGGCACCCTCACTGATGACCCGAACCGGGACGTCCATAAGTGACCACGATACCGCCCTAGTCAACCGTCGCTCCGCAGACTTACTAGTCTCAGCGTCGTGCTCGTTTGGATGGATCTCGAGATGACGGGCCTCGAGCCCGACCGCCACGTCATTGTCGAAATCGCCACACTCGTGACAGACGACGATCTCACGGTCATCGCGACCGGTCCTGATCTGGTCCTGCACGCCGACGAAGTGGCCCTCGCAGAAATGGGAGAGTTCGTCACAGAGATGCACACACGATCAGGGCTTCTCCCGGAGATCGTCGCATCTTCTCTGAGTATGCGCGACGCCGAAATCGCGACCATCGAATTTCTCGTCGCGGCCGGGGTGCCCGCGGGAACCGTCCCGCTGGCCGGAAACTCGATCGGCACCGACCGCCGATTTCTCCAGGAGTACATGCCGGAACTCGAAAAGTACTTCCACTACCGCAACATCGACGTGTCGACGATCAAGGAATTAGCGCAGCGGTGGTACCCCGACATTATTCGTCGCCGGCCCGACAAGGAGACCGCCCACCGGGCGCTCGACGACATTCGTGAATCCGTCGCAGAGTTGGCCTTCTATCGCACCCACCTTTTCGTCACGCCGGAGGTGCCCGGACCCGTGAACGCCCAGAACTAGCCTCGATTGAGGACGTCTAAAGGAGTACCCATGAGCGACACACCGATGAGTCTGCGCGAGGCGACGGACCAGATGACCGCACCGGGACAGATGTTCGAATTGGGTGACGCGACGGTCCGTGGGGTGACCTACCGGGTATGGAAACACGCACCCGCAAATTTGAAGCAGATTCTCGACTTGTCTCTCACGCACGCGGAGAAGGATTTCCTCGTCTACGAAGACGAGCGCTGCACCTTTGGGGAGCACTACCGCATCGCGGCCACCATGGCCCACCGTTTTCGTGAACTCGGGGTGGATAACGGCGACCGCGTCGCCATCGCGGCGCGCAATTTGCCCGAGTGGGTGTACGCATTCTGGGGGTCGGTGGCGGCCGGTGCCATCACCGTGCCCCTTAACGCCTGGTGGACGGGCGAAGAGCTCGCGTACGGCCTGAGCGATTCGGGCACCGTCGTCGCGGTTGTCGACGAGGACCGCCTGGAGCGCATCCGACCATATCTTGACGATCTCGAGTACTTGCGCGAAATCATTGTGGTCTCTGAGGACCGAGGGCGGCGTCCCGAGCTCGGCGCACCCCACAGTCGCATCGCGATTCGCGATTTCACAGAACTCCTCGGCACCGTCAATGATGACGCGACTCCCCCGGCAATTGAGATCGGCAGCGACGACGACGCGACCATTTTTTACACCTCCGGCACGACGGGTCGTCCCAAAGGGGCGGTCGGCACTCACCGCAACGCCGTCACCAATTTGATGAATCTGTTCTTTTCCGGTCAACGCAACACGGTGCGTTTCGGTGGTGGCAACGTGGACGAGAGCGGCGCAAGCATTCAGAATTCGTATCTGCTCAACATCCCTTTGTTCCACGCCACCGGGTGTCTCGCCGTGATGATCACCAACACGGCCTCGGGTGGCAAATTGGTCATGATGCACCACTTTGACGCCGGCAAGGCTCTCGCCATCATCGAGCGCGAAAAGATCACGACCTTCGGGGGGGTCCCCACGATCGCGATGCAAATTCTCGATCACCCGGACTTCGCTTCTTTCGATACGTCATCGGTGCGATCCGTGTCCTACGGTGGCGCGCCGTCACCCCCGGAATTGGTGCGCCGTATCCGCGAGGCATTTCCGTTGGGTCAGCCGGGGAACGGCTACGGACTCACCGAGACGTCGGCGGCGGTTGCTCTCAATGGCGGACCCGACTACGTTGCCAAGCCCGCGAGCTGCGGGCCCGCTCTGCCCATCAACGACGTGGCCATCGTCCCTGAAGACTTTGACGGCGACGAACCGACATCCGACCTGCCGTCCGGTCCCGACGTGACGGGAGAGCTGTGGATCAAGGGACCCAACGTGGTGCGGGGGTATTGGAATAAGCCCGAAGAAACCGCGAAGGCGTTCACCAAAGGTTGGCTCCACAGTGGCGACGTTGCTCGCATTGACGAGGACGGATTCATTTTCATCGTGGACCGCGCCAAGGACATGATTATCCGCGGCGGTGAGAATGTGTACTCCGTCGAGGTAGAAGCCGCCCTCTTTGAGCACCCCGACGTCGCCGACGTGGCCGTGATCGGTGTGCCGCACCCGGTGCTCGGAGAAGAAGTGGGCGCCGTCGTGGTTCTACGACCCGGACGCCACGTCGATGCGGATGAACTCAAGCATCACGTCGGCACGCGCTTGGCAAAATTCTCCGTTCCCGCGCACATCTATTTTCGTGACGAGCCGCTCCCCCGCAACCCCGCTGGCAAAGTGCTCAAGCGCCAGCTCCGCGACGAGATCACTGCGTAGACGAGATCAGCCACTCCGTCTCGAACGCGTTCATCGGCGTAAAGCCCGCGCGCTTCAGCACCGCTTTAGAGCGGACATTGTCCTCGTCGGTGGTCGCGCGTACGTGATCCACTTTGCCGGAGTCGAAGGCTGCGCGAACGAGGAGCGTGGCGGCTTCGGTCGCGTAACCGAATCCTTGATACGCCGGGCAGAGCCCGTACCCGCATTCGATTCCTCGGTCCGCGGGCACGTTATGGAAGCCGGCACCTCCGATCAGCAGACCCGTGTCCCGGACCATGATCACGTAGGTGATGAACGGAGCTACCTCGAGGGGGTCGTATCGCGAGCTGAGCACCCACGTCGCTGCCTTGATCTCGCCGGCCGCCGGAAAACCCTCACCCCAGGTTGCATCGCGGCGTCCGCACAAAATGTCGTGGGCCATCGAGGGCGACATCCATCGCAATTCCAAACGTTCGCTGAAAAGACTTGGTACCTCGATCATGACAGTGACGACAAGACCTCGTAGTCGTCGTCGCTCAACACAACGCCCGACGCCGCGCAATTCTCTTCGACGTGCGCCACTGACGACGTACCCGGAATGGGCATCATCACCGGAGACCGACGCAATAGCCACGCGAGAGACAACTGCGCGGGCGTAACGCCCGTCGATGCGGCGAGCGCCTCTAGGGGACCACCCTCGCGAGCCAGCGTGCCGGAGGCCACCGGAAACCACGGAATGAATCCGATGCCGAGTGACTCGCAATGGTCGAGAACATCTTCACTCTGACGCTGAGAGAGGTTGTACATGTTTTGGACGGTCGTGATCGGCACGATGGCTCGAGCTTGTTCGATCTGTGCGACCGATACTTCGCTGAGACCGACAGCGCGCACTTTGCCCTCGTCCAGTAGTTCGCGCAGTGCGCCGAATTGCTCGTCCGCGTCCATCGTCGGGTCGACGCGGTGGAGTTGGAACAAATCAAGGGAGTCCTGACCCAACCGCCGCAGCGAGAGTTCGCACTGTTGGCGCAGGTACGCGGGTCGTCCACATGGAATCCACTGGTTGGGCCCGGTCCGCAATTGTCCCGCTTTGGTCGCGATCATGACCTCGCCGTACGGGTGGATCGCCTCGAAGATCAATTCTTCGGAGACGCACGGGCCGTAGGAGTCGGCGGTGTCGATGAACGTCACGCCCAATTCGACGGCGCGACGCACCACCTGCTTCGCACCCTCGCGATCGCTCGGGTAGCCCCACACCCCTGGGCCGGTGATGCGCATCGCCCCGAACCCGAGGCGGTTCACAGCCTGTCCCGCGATCGTGAACTGTCCTGCTGACGATGTCACGTCTCCCCCTTCGCTACTTCGATGGTGACGCTATCGCGTGTCGCCGGTAGGAGAAGGTCACGCAGACGCCACGAGAGGGTCGGTCCACGACCGACCCTCTCGTGAAAGAAACGGAAAGTTTCGCGTTACTTGTTGGGCTGCGGCGTGACGCGCAAGTACGGCTTGAGCGCCTTGAAGCCCTTGGGGAACTTCTTCTCGGCGTCCTCGTCGGACACGGCGGGCACAATGATCACGTCATTGCCATCCGTCCAGTTCACCGGCGTGGCCACCTGGTAGTTGGCGGTGAGCTGCAGCGAGTCGAGCACGCGCAAGATCTCGTCAATGTTGCGACCGGTCGACGCGGGGTACGTCAAGGTCAGCTTGACCTTCTTGTCCGGGCCAATGATGAAGACGCTTCGAACGGTCAGCGTGTCGTTCGCCGCCGGGTGAATCATGTCGTACAGTCCGGCGACCTCACGGTCTTCGTCACCAATCAAAGGGAAGTTGAGTGCCGAACCCTGCGTCTCGGCAATGTCGCCCTTCCACTTGTCGTGCGACTCGACGGAGTCAACCGACAGACCAATGATCTTGGTGTTGCGCTGATCGAAGTCGGCCTTACGCTTCGCGAAGGCGCCGAGCTCCGTCGTGCAAACCGGCGTGAAGTCCTTCGGGTGCGAGAAGAGAATGCCCCAGCTGTCGCCGAGCCACTCGTGGAAGTTGATCTTGCCTTCCGTGGTCTCCGCCGAGAAATCCGGCGCCACGTCTCCGAGGCGAATCGCCATGGTGTCTCCTTTTGATGATCGGTTTTCGTTCCGTCGTGGGACGAACTCCGGAGTCAGTCTACCGGCGAAAAGCCAAAATGCACAAATCCTGAGTGATTTTGTCGGGATTTCGACGAGGTCCCGTCGTCAACAGTTCAGCATGGGAGACTGTGAGGACATGACTGCCACGTCCGCCCCCACTATTGCTGCATTCGACCTCGATGGAACATTGACCGAAGGCGGCAGTGTTTTCCGCTGGTTGCGCGCCGTTGGTGGAACGTCTCGCGCGTTCCGCGCCGCGCTGGCCCGAACGATTCCTCTCTCGTGGGGCGTTCTGCGCAGTGGAAGCGCCGCTGATTCGGCCAAGGAATCTTTGTTTCGTGGCGTCCTCGCAGGTCGACCCGTCGACGAGGTCACCGCGGCGTCCAAAGCGTTCGCGCACGCCCACCTCGCATCGCGCGGGCGCCCGACGACGCTGGCGCGTCTTGCGTGGCATCTCGAGCAGGGGCACCAGGTCGTACTGGTGTCCGCGTCGCCGGAGTTATATGTCTCGGAAATCGCCTCAACTCTCGGGGCGCACGGGTACATCGGCACGCGCCTGGCCGTCGATCCGCTCAATCGACTGACCGGGGGCTACCTCGGACAGAACTGTCGCGGGGAGGAGAAGTTGCGCCGACTCCACGAATGG